>JAVKTQ010000001.1:300000-600000 GCA_031460455.1 Sporomusaceae bacterium | reverse complement strand
AAAGCTTCGGCGACAGCGAGCCCCTCGCCAGCGCCCGCACCATCAACTTCCTTCCCGGCGCCGACTGGCAAGACGTCAGCGTCGGCACAAACGCCATCGGCACCGCCCTCGCCACCGGCGCGCCCATCCAGGTCTCCGGGCAGGAGCACTTCTGCCTCCGCCACCACGCCTGGACCTGCTCCGCCGCGCCCATCACCGGCAAAGGCGGCAAAATCATCGCCGTCCTCGACGTCTCCGGCCCCGCCCGCGCCTGCAACGCCCACACCCTCGGCATGGTCGTCGCCGCCGCCGAAGCCATCGCCATGCAGCTCGCCATCCGCGAAAAAAACCGCGAACTCGCCATGGCCAACCGCCGCCTCACCAGCATCTTCAACACCATGTCCGAAGGCGTCATCCTCATCGACCGCCACGGCGTCGTCGACGAAATCAACGCCGTCGTCGGCCGGATAATCGACCGGCCCAGCGAAGACATCGTCGGGCGGCCCATCGAAAAACTCCTCGGCGGGTTCGCGCCCCTCACCCGCCGCATGCTCGCCGACAAACAGCCCTACGCCGACGTCGAACTCATGCTCCCCGGCAAAAAAGGCGCCAGCCACTGCCTCGTCTCCGGCGACCCCGTCACCGACGGCCAGGGCGAAATAAGCGGCGGCGTCATCGTCGTCAGGCCCATCAAACAGGTCCGCACCCTCGTCAACCGTTTCAGCGGCTACTTCACCACCTTCCGGTTCAGCGACATCATCGGCGCCAGCCCGCAGATCAGCGAGGCCGTGCGCATCGCGCGCCTCGCCGCCGCCGGCGCCGCCAACATCCTCCTCCAGGGCGAAAGCGGCACAGGCAAAGAACTCTTCGCCCAGGCCATCCACCACCACGGCCCCCGCAGCGACGGCCCCTTCATCGTCGTCAACTGCGGCGCCATCCCCCGCGAACTCATCGGCAGCGAACTATTCGGCTACGAAGAAGGCGCATTCACCGGCGCCTCGCGCGGCGGGCGACCCGGCAAATTCGAACTCGCCGGCGGCGGCACCGTCTTCCTCGACGAAATCGGCGACATGCCCCTCGAACAGCAGGCCGCCCTCCTCAGAGTGCTGCAGGAAAAGAAACTCGTCCGCATCGGCGGCAGCAGAGTCATCCCCGCCGACGTCCGCGTCATCTGCGCCACCAACAAAAACCTCGCCAACGAAGTCGTCAAAGGCGCCTTCCGGCAAGACCTCTACTACCGGCTCAACGTCATCTCCATCACCATCCCGCCCCTCAGGGACCGCGGCGACGACATCCTCCTCCTCTTCGACGACTTCCTCGCCCGCCTCGGCCGCGAGCGCGGCCGGGCCTTTGCCCCCGAACCGGCCGTCTACGACGCCCTCCGCCGCTACCGCTGGCCGGGCAACGTCCGCGAACTCCACAACGCCGCCGAGCGGGCCGTCAGCCTCGCCGAAGGCGACACCGTCTACCTCTGGCACCTCCCCCCGGAAATCCACGGCGGCGGCGGCGAACAGCTCGCCCACTCCGGCGGGCTGGCCTTCTCCGAAGTCGTCCGCATCGTCTCCCTGCGCGAACAGACCCGCCAACAGCTCGCCCAGCGCGACCGCCAGGAACTCGCCGCCCTCCTCCGCGAATGCGGCGGCAACATCAGCCTGCTCGCCAACCGCCTCGGCGTCGCCCGCAGCACCATATACCGCCGCCTGCGCCACCTTGGTCTTGACAGCTAAACACTGTAGCGGGGGAATGTTAGCTGATAGAACATAGACGCTACACCCCCGCTACAGTCAAAGGCGGCCGTTGATAAAGACCCATCTGCGGCGTTGCTCCTCGGCTGCCATCCTCAGCGTACGTTCGAGTACGCTTCCGGTGTCAGCCTCCGGTGCGCCTTGCATCTGGGCCTTTCTGAACGGTCGCGGCGAAATAGGACGCACTAACCACCCTCACGGGTGGTTTTTTCGTTCTCCCACCGGCTTGGCACACTCCATGCAATAAAAATCTGCGACAACCTGTCGGCAAAAAAAAAGAAGAGAGGGTGAACAAATGGCGCTCAAGCGCTACATCGTGGAAATCGGCACCGGCGCCGACCTCCACGGCGGCGACATCACCAAAGCCGCCCAGCGGGCCGTCAAAGACGCCGTCTCCAAAAGCTGCCTCTGCGGCCTCGTCGACATCTTCCACCTCGACAACCCCGACAAAATGCACGTCGCCGTCAAAATCGGCTGCCCCGAGCCCGAGCGGCTCGCCGGCGACGAAGTCCTCGCAGCCGTGCCCTTCGGCGCCAAAACCCTCGAAGCGGTCCCCGGCGGACTCGCCGTCCGCGGCCTGGCCCTTCCCGCCCTGGGCGCGGGCGACACAATCGTCATCGCCGTCGCCGCCCTCACCGTCTCCATCGACCTCGACTCCTGAGTGCCAACCCCGATTTTTCCAACAACGAAGGAGGGAAAAAAATGCAACTGTCCAAGGAAAACCTGCTCGCATTCTATCAGACCATGGTAACCGTCAGAACCTTCGAAAACAAAGCCGCCGAACTCTTCGCCGCCGGCAAACTGCCCGGCTTCGTCCACCTCTACATCGGCGAAGAAGCGGTCGCCACCGGCGTCTGCGCCAACCTCACCGCCCAAGACTACATCACCAGCACCCACCGCGGCCACGGCCACCTCATCGCCAAAGGCGGCAAAGTCGACCTCATGATGGCCGAGCTCTACGGCAAAGCCACCGGCTACTGCAAAGGCAAAGGCGGCTCCATGCACATCGCCGACGTCGACCTCGGCATCCTCGGGGCCAACGGCATCGTCGGCGCCGGTCAGCCCATCGCCGCCGGCGCCGCCTTCGCCTGCAAATACAAGGGCAGCGGCGCCATCACCGTCTGCTTCTTCGGTGACGGCGCCTCCAACCGCGGCACATTCCACGAAGCCATGAACCTCGCCTCCATCTGGAAACTGCCCGTCGTCTTCGTCTGCGAAAACAACATGTACGGCATCTCCAACTGCCAGCGCGACCACATGAACATCTGCGACATCGCCGACCGCGCCGCCGCTTACGGCATCCCCGGCGTCACCGTCGACGGCAACGACGTAGTAGCCGTCTTCGAAGCCGCCGCCGAAGGCGTCAAGCGGGCGAGAAGCGGCGACGGCCCCAGCCTCATCGAATGCAAAACCTGGCGGTGGCGCGGCCACTTCGAAGGCGACCCCGCCACCTACAAAAACCCCGAAGAACAGAAAGCCTGGCTCCAGAAAGACCCCATCCCCCGGCTGGCGCAGAAAATCATCGACCTCGGCTACGCCACCGACGCCGACCTCGCCCAAATAGCCGACGCCGTCAAAGCCCAGGTCGCTGCCGCCGTAGCCTTCGCCGAAAGCAGCCCCGACCCCGTTCCCGCCGACGTGCTCACCGACGTCTACGCCGGTCAATAGCGAAAAGAAAGGGTGACGAAAATGAAAAAGATGACCTACGCCGAAGCCATCAGAGACGGCATCAGAGTAGAAATGAAACGCGACGCCGACGTCTACCTCTGCGGTGAAGACGTCGGCAAATTCGGCGGCTGTTTCGGCGTCACCGCCGGCCTCGTCGACGAATTCCCCGGCCGGGTGCTCGACACCCCCATCACCGAAACCGCCATCATCGGCTCCGCCGTCGGCGCGGCCGCCGTCGGCCTCAGGCCGGTCGCCGAAATAATGTTCATCGACTTCACCGGCGTCTGCATGGACGAACTCTTCAACCAGGCCGTCAAAATGCGCTACATGTTCGGCGGCAAAGCCAAAGTACCCCTCGTCCTCAAAACAATCTGCGGCGGCGGCGTCGCTGCTGCGGCCCAGCACTCCCAGTGCATGGAAGCCTGGTTCACCCACATCCCCGGCCTCAAAACCGTCATGCCCGCCACCCCCGCCGACGCCAAAGGCCTCATGGCCGCCGCCATCCGCGACGACAACCCCGTAATCTACATCGAGCACAAACAGCTCCTCGGCCTCAGCGGCGACGTCCCCGAAGGCGAATACGTCATCCCCCTCGGCAAAGCCGACATCAAACGCCCCGGCAGCGACGTCACCATCGTCGCCTGGTCGTGGATGGTCCACCGCGCCCTCGCCGCCGCCGAAGCCCTCGCCAAAGAAGGCATCAGCGCCGAAGTCATCGACCCGCGCACCCTCGTCCCCCTCGACAAAGACGCCATCCTCGCCTCGCTCGCCAAAACCCACAAACTCGTCATCGTCCACGAAGCCGTCAGAACAAGCGGCTTCGGCGGGGAAATCGCCGCCGTCGTAGCCGAACAAGGCTTCGACCTCCTCGACGCCCCCATAAAGCGCGTCACCGCCCCCGACACCCCCGTCCCCTTCAGCCCCGTCCTCGAAAAAGCCTTCCTGCCTGATGAAGGGAAAATCATCCAGGCCGTCAAAGAACTCTTCTAAGACCGTCCGCGCCGCGGCGGTCCATGACGGCCGGGCCAGCCCGGCATCCCTTGAGGAGGAATAGCGTGACCACGGTAGGAATCGTCGCCAACCCGGCCTCGGGCAAAGACATCAGACGCCTCGTCGCCCACGGCACCGTCTTCGACAACCTCGAAAAAGTCAACATCGTCAGAAGGATACTCCTTGGCCTCGCCGCCGCCGGCGTCGAAAAGGTAATCTACATGCCCGACTACTACGGCATCGTCCCCCGCGCCCTCGAAGGCCTCGGCAGCCGGGACCGCCCGTCCCTCGACCTCGTCCCCGCCGACATCCCCCTCACCTGCACCCAGCAGGACTCCGCCGCCGCCGCCGCCGCCATGCGCGCCGGCGGCGCCGGCTGCATCGTCACCCTCGGCGGCGACGGCACAAACCGCATGGTCGCCAAAGGCTGCGGCGACATTCCCCTCCTGCCCCTATCCACCGGCACCAACAACGTCTTCCCCGTCATGCTCGAAGGCACAATCGCCGGCCTCGCCGCCGGCGTCGTCGCCCGCGGCCTCGCCGGCGGCCAAGCCGTCCTTCGCCGCACCAAAAAACTGCTCGTCGCCAAAGACGGCGTCCCCGCCGACAGCGCCCTCGTCGACGCCGTCGTTTTGGACGGCAGCTTCATCGGCTCGCGCGCCATCTGGGACATCGACCCCATCCGCCAGATAATCCTCACCCGCTGCGAACCCCACGCCATCGGCATATCCGCCATCGGCGGCCAGCTCGTCCCCATCGGTCCCCACGACGACCGCGGCCTCGCCATCGACCTCGACGACACTGCCGCCGCCGCCGTCCTCGCCCCCATCGCCCCCGGCGTCGTAACCCCCGTCCGCTTCCGCAGCTACCGCATCCTCGCCATCGGCGAACACGTTCCCGTCGCTCACACCCCCTGCATCATCGCCCTCGACGGCGAGAGGGAAGTCGAAGTCAGAGCCGGCGAAATCGCCGCCATCAGCCTCACCTTCGACGGCCCCCTCGTCGTCGACGCCCGCGCCGCGCTCGCCGTCGCCGCCGCCGCCGGCGTCTTCCGCCTGCCCGCCGTAACCCCGTCATAAAAAAACTCCCAAAGGAGAAAAACCATGAGCCTCAAAGCAGCCTTCATCTTCGTCGCCCCCGACGCCGACGCCGCCATCCACCGCGCCGTCGTCGACACCCCCGTCGTCAAACTCACCGCCGTCGGCGTCAAAAACTACGCCGAAGCCGTAACCGTCGCCCGCCAGCTCGTCGCCGAAGGCTTCGCCGCCCTAGAGCTCTGCGGCGGCTTCGGCATCGAAGGCGCCGCCCTCGTCAAACAGGCCGTCGCCGGCAAAGCCGCCGTAGGCGTCGTCCACTTCGACAACCACCCCGGCCTCGGCTTCAAAAGCGGCGACGACCTCTTCAAATAACCCGTTTTTTTCTTCGCCCCCGCCGTCGCCGTAGGCACATTTTCCCCTTGTCCCTCGCGAATTTAGTAAATCCTTATAAATGCTATGTTCTCAGCATTTGGGAGCATGGCATTTTTCTATTTGGGACAGTTTTTGGGACAGTTGGGTAAAAATTTATTAACTTTTCACGAAAAAACTCCCCAACATTATTAGTTAAGTTCCTAGCTCTTTTTTCGTTTATGCAAAATCAAGCTAAAATGAATACTTTGCGGGGGTGTTTTCCGGTTCTATTTATTACGCCACTGGGATAACCGGGTGTTTTCCATGAGTGCATTCCGATAATTTTGATTTTTAGCGTATAAAGATAAAAAACGATCAAAAACATCATTTCGCACGCTGACTACAGAACAATCTCTTGCAGATTGATGTATTAAATCATAAACTAACGCTGCAACAAATCCGACCTCCCAAATATGTGATTGCTTCATCAATATATCATCACGATCAAAATAGTTATATGAATAGTTTTCCTTATCTAGTGTTAGCAATGATGCGAATAGATTACCATGTGCAAAATAATAATTGATCATATTTTTAACATTTTGCAGTTTTTCTGCATGCGTAGGGTACTCTCGATTTAACCACTTATAAACCTTTTTACTAGTATTCGATACTGGCTTAGCACCAATTTCATCATTAATTAAGAAGTTTCCAATGTTAGTGTGATGTAGACTATATGCACACAAACAGGCTGTTTCAACTGAATATCGCAGCATAAGCTTTGCTTGGACTTGATGATTACGCAAATATGATAATAAGCATTGGATGAGACCGATTTGTACTTCGTTTTTAAGGGAATAAAACGCCACGGCTTTTTCGTCGCATACATCTACGACATTTTCTAATAACTTAGCTATTTCTTCCGTGTTGCGAATAAGGTCATGATTCTTTAGTATAAAATCTTTCATGATTTGATTTTCTAATTCGGCTAGTTCATAAAGCAATGATAAACACAACCTTTCGTAACTATCTATGAAAAAGCTAGTTCGTTTTTCTCGGGCGGCCAACTTTACCGCCTTTTTTCTTTTTGTTATTGCGCCAATACTCCCGTTGGTTTTCAAGACCACCTAAACGATTAGTCTCTTGAGCTTTTTTGCATGCAGGGGACAGACAGCTTTCTTTTCGTGGATTGTTGGATGGTACCCGAAATACCGTTTGGCAATATGGGCAAATCCGAAGGCGGATTCCATACTCTAAAGCATGCCATACTTCCGCCCAGGCAAGGGGTAGAATCTCATCAGTTTCATGTACACGGATAAGCCCCCCATTGTCAAAACAGGGATAGCCAGGGGCCTGCAATACACGTTCCCGAATGAAAAAGGCCGCCGCATTATCCATGATGTCGCCAGTCACAAGCGAATCACTCCATTCTGTTATGGCCAGCAACTCGGGCCGATTGCCACAGTCCAGCCATGAACTAACCGCGCGCCGGAGCGATCTTATTTCAAGTAGAAAGTCAGTTTCATGGCCTTTGAGGGGATTCCTGGCGCCGGCCTGCCCTAATGTTAAAGTACTGAATGGCCCCACACCAAAAATGTTGTGACTGATAGGCTGGGCGGTTATTGGCGCTTCATTTAGGAACGAGCATACAAACTCTTTTAGTGCAACGTCAAACGACGGGTTATCCGCATCAAGCAGAGGCGAAAAGGATTTCAAAAGTTGGCTGGTTGTGAAAAGGAGGGGAGTTGAGAGGCCGAAAAAACCGTTATTAAAACGGATAAACTGCCCTTCGCCATTGATAAATAATTGGTGAATTTTCTTAATTTCGCCGGACATATTTTTGCCCCCTAATCAAGCCCCGAAATGCTTATATTACGGGGTATTTCCCTTTTCTTAATTTCGCAACGATTTGCGAAACGTTGATTAATTTTATTATACTTTAGACAACAAGGGAAAACAACAAATTCCACTATTAAGCGAAAAGGAGTGTCGTTATGGAGGCAAAAGTCGTTACCATCGCCCAGGCATGCAAAATGTTGGGAGTTTGCCGAAACAAACTCGCGGACCTCTTGCAGAGCGGGAAAATCCACGCTATTAAATCAGGCCGCCGTTGGTTAATACCGACATGGGCAATTGATCGTTTCCTTGAAGGGAAATAACGTAGATAGACGGCAAAGGCGGCGGTCAAATGGGCTCCGGTGTGTTTCAAACTGATAGGGCGATTTTTGGGAAAAAACTTTGGCAACACATTCTTGATTTTCGGTTATTTTTCTTCATATATGGCAACGCCATTTGGAAAGAAGAGGGGGCCGTAATTGAGGGAATCCATGTCGGCCGGGGCCAGTTGCTAAGGTCTCTGCGAAAACTCCAGGATGATTTAGCTTACATAGAAAACAATGCACGGAAGATTTATCCACTGGGTTCATTAAAAAGAGCAATTGATCGCCTGAGGCTTGAGCAGCGACTTAACGTGAGCTTTACAGAACATGGAACGCTTTTCACAGTAATAAATTATGAGCATTACCAAGGGTTTGAACGGTTTAAAAAAGACGAACTTGGAACAGGGCTTGGAACGGGCTTGGAACACACCCGGAACAAAAAGAAAAACGATAAACAGGAAAAGGTAATAGTATCTAGCACGCGTGAAGGTGTGATTAGGTATACTGAAACGGTCTTTCTCACTCCCGTCGAATATCAACGGTTGGTTGAGGAGTTTACCGAGGATGGAGCAGCGCGGATAATTGAAATTCTGCACGCCTATAAAGCCAACACGCCTGATAAATGTGGAGGCGCCAAGGCTTACCGGGATGATAACCTTGTTATTCGAAAGTGGGTTATTGACCGGTATAAGGAATATTTAGCCAAAGATGGCCGGAGACGTGGCGAACATGGAACACATCAGCAATCCTTTGGAGTGATTAGTGGCCAGGATAGCGGCGGGCAAAGACCTTCCCGAGTCCGCCATAGTGGTATCGGTTATTATGGCTGTGATCGTCCGTCTACAATCCGCCACTCAGGAACGGAAGATTTTACAGCCTCAACGGCTGAGGCGCCAAAGTATCGTATCCGTCATTCCGGGGGCGGTGACTGTGTTTAATTAAGGAGGGCAAAATAATGGACAATTTCCTTTATGGCCGCAAATATCGGGTTTTGGTAGCCGACAAAAACAACAACGCATTGGACGTTTCCAACCTCCGTTGCACTTTTCGTGTTGAAAAAGTCGCTTTGCAGGTTGCCAATCACGCCGAGGTGAGCATATACAACCTTTCCCCCGACACGGAAAAGGTGATTATCAAGGAAGGAATGCGGGTAATTCTTGAGGCCGGATACCAAGGCTATTTGAAAACGCAGCAGCAGGGGGCGGCGCAGCAGGTTTTGGCGCCAAAGCAGTATGGCAAGATTTTTGATGGGGAAGTTATCCAAGCGATCAGGGACCGCGAGGACGTCGTTGACTACAAGCTAACGTTGGTTTGCCTGGATGGGGACTCATTCCTCAACAACAACATTGTCAAAATGACCGTCAACGCCGGCCTCAACCAACGGCAAATTGTCGATCAAATAGCCACAAAGGCCGTGACGCCAACGGAAATTGGGCGCATTTCCCCTGACCTCAAAACACAGAATTTGCCGCGGGGCAAGGTGTTTTTCGGGATGCCCAAAGATTATTTGCGGGATATTGCCCGGGATAACAACGCCAACTTTTGGGTTGAGGATGGCCAGGTCTACATTGCCAAGGCTACCGATACGCCACCAGGGGAGGCATTAGTATTAACGCCGAAAACCGGCCTCGTTGGGGTACCACAGCAAACTTTTGACGGCGTTACATTCAAATGTCTTTTAAACCCGGCCATTAAACTAATGACAATGGTTCAGATCGATAACTCCCTTATCCGAATGCAAAAAAAACGGCTTGGGCAGATTCCCGTACCCCTCGACGATGACGGCCAGTACCAAGCATATAAGGTTATTCATTATGGAGATACCCGCGGGAACGAATGGTATACGGAGGTGGACGGTGTGAGCCGGTACGGCGCGGCAGCACCGCTTATGCTGGCCAATAAGATACAAAGTCCGAACGGATAGGCGTAGGGGGCGACAAAAAAGCGGTACAAGGGGGGATGATCTACCGTCTTTAGGGTAACGAATTGTCCCCTAAAAGGGTTGCCAAGGCAGTACTATTTTTCGCTTCCAAAACGGTTGGGGCGGTGTTAATAGAACATAAGCCGGAGGCGGCTTTCGCCGTAGGAATGGGAACGCTTAAAGTAACGTTACTCTTTATGTATCGGTAACGTTACCGAATGGAGGCGGCGCGGTGGACCGTGATCTAAAGACCGGTAAGTTTTTACCCGGTAATCAGGCGGCCAGAGGGGCCCGAGGGAACTGGATGCCCAAATGGGGAAACCGAAACCGCGTTACCCACGGCCTTTATGCAATGCTGGTCTTTCCTTGCTCTGACGGTTGGCTACTCATAAGTCGGCCTGGTAGCTTCACCTACCGCATTCCACCGGGCAAATATAAAGTCTTAACGGACGGTACGGTCATTGTGGGCGGCCACAACCTTGGAAAAGTACGCTATTAAGGAGGGCGGAATGTCTGTTGTATGCCCGCTGTGCCGCGAGGCTATGGCGAAACAACCGGACTTCTGGAAATGCCCTGGTTGCGGCGCCGAGCTCTGGCCGGACATGGACACTGGCCGCCAATTAAAGGAGACGTGGGCGGCGCAAATAGCTGAGGGCCGTTATGGCAATCCCAAGGGAGGCGGCGGAGGTAGCAAGCAACGGAGGAAATCGCCGAATAATCCTTTCAACCGTCGGATTCCTTTGGACGTTTAGGCGCCGGCTTGAAGTTGCCTGCTGTGGTTGACATGGCTTAACGAGGAAAGGCAGCAGTTTTCAAATTGTGATAGCTGTGATAATCTGTAGCTGAAAAACCATATATTGGGAGGCTGCGAAGAATGAAAGTTAAAGTTGTTATAATATTCCTCGCGGTATTTCTGACCTGTAGCATGGCGCTATGCAACCCTATTGTAAAAAGCTTAGTGCAAAAGCATTCATGGACTGAAACCATACTGGTTTATTCAGATAGCAAAATAGATGTTTATATACCCGCTGACATGATAAATACTAATCTGTTTTGGACTAATTACCCTCAGACCGGGAACTTTTCTGTGGCCATGTATTTTGAATTAAAAGACGATCAACTTAGGCGTGATATGATCGAAAGTATCAAAAAGGGTATGGCCGGCGATCATATTTACACGATGGGGAAAGCCTATCCAGACTTATTTAGATTCGCCGTCAATCTTGCGTTTTTTGATATGCAAAACAAAAGGGTAACGATTTCGCGAGAAATGTATATTGACCAGGACGGAGAGCTTATAGGTTTAAGGGATACTAGCGAAGCCACCGAATTAAACGAGCAGCACCCACTATTCACAAAGTTGGCCCAAGTAATCGCCGGCGTTCTTGACAATGCCAAAAACTCCCCTAAGAACGTCGATAGATTAAAAGAGCTTCAACGATGATAAATCTGCTGGGTGCGTGGGAGCCACCGGGGACCGATTAACGCGACGTGGTAAGGGAACTGATGCGGAACAGTAAAAAAACACGCCACAGGGGCGCGTAGGCGGTCAACGTTTTATCAATTGCATCCAACGGACCGGCAGTATCAAAGCTGCTGCGTGGGGCAAATAGTCCGCGATATGCGCCCTTTTTTTGTCCGCTGAGGATGAACAGACCGAAAATATATAATCGCCATTGCTGTTTTGAATCCCGCGAGCCCTTTATTTAAAGGAATTATAGGTTTTCGTAAACCAAAACACAAATTAACATAATGGTTATTATTGGACGTAAAAGTATTAAAAAGTACGAAAAAGAATTGAAAAGTAACGTTGTGCATAGTATTATATTACCAAGGGGGTGAATTATGGACGAATATCTGACACCGGAAGAGGTTGCGGGGATTCTTAAGGTTAGTGAAAAAGTGGTTAAGGATTGGCTTAGAGCCGGTACTATTCCCGGTACCAAGATCGGTAAGTTGTGGAGAGTACCAAAAGCAGAGTTAGAAACATGGCTTGAGGGCAACACCCAAAAGCCCAAAACACAGAATGCCGATTAAAAGCAAAGGGCCGGGCCCTGTTGGAGCCAGGGCGCCGGCCGGCGACGAGGACAAGCCCGCGAAGGTACTTGCTCTGTCGGACTTATTATATCAGACTCGCCGGCAGGGTGCAAAATCAAAGAAGGCGAGGGGTTACAATGGCGAAAATCGATTTGGTCATTAACACTTTATACTTGGAGCATTTAGGGATGGACGCAGCGCCAATGACGCAGGAAACTCAAGGGGCCCAGAATACCTTTGACGGCTTGCTTCAAAAGGTGCGGGATTTAGACAGGCCTTTGTATTTTGATTTAGACGGTGCCTTTGGCGATCTTCTTGATCTTTTAGCCCGGGAGTATTACCGGCGAGGGTTTGAAGATGCCTGGTCACTCAAAGAAGAGTTGCGGACGAAAGCCTCATAGCACTTTCAAAAAGTATAAGGACGGTGCGAACAATGGTCAAATATACGATATGCCGTAAAACCGGACGCACAATCAAAGCAGAACGTTACCCGCATCTTAATGACGTGTCAGTTAAACAGGCGGCTCAGGTGATTGCGAAAATAATGCCTCGGAGGCCATCGGAGAAAGGGGGCAGCGGTAATGGCCGAAAGGCGTGAGAATGGAGCGGGTACAGAGCCAAAACAGGATGCAAACGGCCGTTGGTGGCTCAAAATATCCTACCGCGATCCGGACACCGACGATTTAAAGAGGACAACGATTAGGGGTGCAGGCCAGAACGAGGTTTTAGCAAAGAAGAAGGATTTTCTCAAATCTATCGACTTGGGGGTTAAGCCGAACGTCAAAAAACAAAACCTCCTGGATTGGTTGAATACCTGGCTTGAAGTCAACAAAAAAGGCAGCGTTTCGGTGAAAAGCCATACGATTTATAAGACAATTATTGAGTGCCACGTTAAGGGATCGGCGCTGGGTAAAATGTCTCTGGATAAGGTAAGGCGGGCTGATGTGCAAAAATTCCTGAACGAGAAAGGGGAGAAGGTTGCCCCGCGCTACTTGGGGCAAATAAAAATTGTACTGGCAGATGCCTTTAACGTTGCTGAAATGGACAAGCTGATACTGCATAATCCTTGTAAGAAACTGAAACTGCCACAGGTGGAAAAAGAGGAAATCAATCCGCTTAACCAGGAAGAGATTAAAATACTTTTGAACACGGCCGGCGCCGGCGGCCTTATGTACAATATTATCTATTTGACACTTCATACCGGGATGAGGCGCGGTGAAGTTCTCGGGCTAAAGTGGGCTGATGTTGATTTCAAGAAAAAGCGAATTACTGTAAGGCAGCAGGCGAAGGTAGAGGCAAGGCGTGTATTGCTTGGTTGCTTAAAGACAAAGTCTTCTTATCGTACTATTCCCATCGGCGTCCGGCTAATTGAAGTCTTGAAGTGGCATAAGGCGCAGCAAGACAAGCTGAAAAAAGACCTGGGGGATGCGTATAATGACCTTGGCTTGGTCTTTTGTGAGCCCGACGGTAATATAAGCACTCCCAACGTCGTGGGAACTAGATATAGCCGTATCATGGACAAGGCCGCTATCCCTAAACGAACTTTTCATCAGTTGCGGCATACCTTCGCGTCCGTGGCAATTAGTCAGGGATTAAACATTAAGGCAATATCGGCAGTGCTTGGGCACGAGAAAACGAGTACCACACTGGATATTTACGGACACCTTTTGCCGGGCGATACTGAGTCAATAACGCAGGCGGTGGCTGCATACTATGGTTTATAGCGTCCGGGCCAGCATAGGTTACAAATTTAGTGACTCTTAATCATCCATTTATATGCGAACAAATAATAATTGCCTCAAAATGGGAGGTGTTGGGAATTTCGACCAGAATAATTATGTAAGTCACATTACTAGGAGGGTTGAAGATTGGACGACCCAACCGAGAAAAGGCCCCAACAGATAGAAGCCGCAAAACAAGCTTTAGAACAACTTGAAGTGCTAAAAGTGGACGAAATAACTCCTTATCAGGACGATGGGAAGCGTCGCCCGTTGCTGGTCTGGAAGGTTGATGCATTTATTTACGCTACACTGGCTCGTTTAATAGACTTAGGCGAGATATCCATTGAATTGTGGCAACATGAAAAGATAACGAGTACTTTTTTACATGCTAGAGCAATGATTGAGACTATTGCGTGTTTACACGCTTTTGTCGAAGGATTAGCTACTAAGGTTGAAGTATCTGATTTAAAAGAAATTGATGAATATGTTAAGCAATATACTTTTGGGCAGCGATTGGGGGAAAACTATCCCCAGGCAATAAACGTTTTAACGCTTATTGGCCACCTCGAAAAGCTACAACCAGGTTTCCGAACAACTTATGATCGTTTAAGCGAAGTATGTCATCCGAATTATTGGGGAAATATCGGAGGGTATACTCAATTGAGTGATTCTGAGTACATCGTGCGTTTTAAACCAGATAAAGTCATTATCAGTTTTATGGATAGTGAAATGCCCGTCGCCTTAACGGGTAGCCTACTGCTTATGCGGATCGTTTTATCAAATTATTCAGAAGTAAGAAGCAAGTTGTTCGAACTTGCCGATAGAGAGTAAACGGCAAAGGCAGGGGATATTGTTGTACTTGCCCGAAAAAGTTGAACGCATAGATGATCAGTACCTTCTAGACAAGGTCCAGGCATTAATTGATAACGGTGTTAACGAAGACCGCTTCATCGATTATAAACAAACGTTAAGTATTGGGCTGGATTCTGAAAAAAAAGAATTTTGTAAGGACGTTTCTGGACTTGCAAACGCCAACGGCGGACATATTATTTACGGCATTGAGGAATCTGCGGGTGCCCCTACAAGAATCGTCGGCTTTGATATAAACGATCCAGATAAGTTTAAACTTCAACTACAAAATGTGTTAAATTCGGGACTTCAGCCGAGGACGCCAGGTATACAGATAAAAACGATTGAGGTAAATGGGCCGAATGGAAAATATATTCTGGCTATTGGAGTTCCACGTAGCTGGCTAGCGCCGCATATGGTTATAAAAGACCAGGAATACAGGGTTTATCTAAGAATGAATGGGTTGACTGATAGGACTGATATTATGCAAATAAAAGAGATGATTCTAGAAAGGGAGGGCCTTGCCCCAAGGATTCGGGCCTTCAGACAAGAGCGTATTGCATGGGTTTTAGGTGAAGAGTCTCCACTACCTGGTAGATGTGGACCTATCATAATTTTTCACGTTATTCCAACAGATGCGTTTGCTGTGGAGCCAAAAAATGATGTAATAAGGCAAATTGTAGATACGCCGCGTTATGGTCATGATAAGCTAGAAGACATTCTGGATTATCCTGTCAATTCCGAAATTTTACCAAATGCTGATGGTGTCTTTGCCAAATATTGCCGACCGGATACAGGCAGAACTGAAGCATACTGTCAATACTTTCGAAATGGTATCGTTGAAATGGTAAACGTAATAAGTCGTGCGCGAGAAGAAAACGGAAAACTAATAGCTCAATTAGGATATCCTACAAGGGGCGTAGTAAAGACATTTGAGAGTATTTTTAAAAATTACGATGAACTTGATCTTAGTGATGAAGTATTTATTGCCGTTACTATTTTGGGCTTAAAAGGATATGAAATTGAGGTTCCCAGAGGATATCACTTTTTTGCGCCTCGTTTGTTTGACAGGCAAACGGCGATTCTTCCGGAATATATAGCAAATAGGACATCAGGCATAAAGGAGATACTACAACCGGCTATGGATTTAATTTGGCAGGCTGCTGGACACGTTAAGCAACTTGAATGAAGATAGAGAACGCAGGAAGTAGTTGCTTCTTTGGGTAAGTAAAATTGGGACAGTTTTTGGGACAGTCATGGTTAAAAACCGATGATTTTTGATGAGCGCCAATAATCAACAATCCTGTAAAATCAAGCATTGGTGCGCATTAAAAAACTTTAATAAAATTCCCTGGAACACTTTCCCCTTGTCCATCATATACTGTTAGCGAAACAAGCAGGGAAGGGCGGAGGGGGCACCATGATCAAAACCAGCGACCTCAAAATAAAGGAAGTCGTAAACGTCATCGACGGCAAACGGCTCGGAGCCATCACCGACATCGAAATCGACATCGAAAGCGGCCGTCTCACCGCCATCGTCGTCCCCGGCCCCGGCCGCTTCCTCGGCCTGTTCGGCCGCAACGAAGACATCGTCATCCCCTGGGACAAAATCAGCAAAATCGGCGTCGACTGCATATTGGTGGAGAGTCCCCAATTTGCTGATCTTAAGCACCTCGAGAAATAAAATGTCAGCTAGTGCATTGACAAGCGGCGAAAGCCGCTTTTCCCTTTTCCCCGTTAAAAAAACTTCTCGCCCACAAGGAACAACCGGCGGCAATGAGAATAATAGCCTATATTATTTCCTGCCCGGAGCAAAGCAAGGCCCTGCTGTCCCGATGGACAGCAGGGCCTTGCTCGAACTTGTTGAGAAAGCCAAAGCGCCAGGAAGCCTTACCGCTGGATGCGCGCCGAGCCGCCCTTGGCAAATGCCCGGACTTCCTCCAGGCTCGCCATGGTGGTATCCCCCGGGAAAGTCGTCAGGAGAGCGCCGTGCGCCCAGCCAAGCTTCAGGGATTCTTCCGGCGATTCACCGGTCAACAGCCCATAGAAGAAGCCGGAAGCAAATCCGTCCCCGCCGCCGACCCGGTCATAAACATCCAGTTCAGCCGTGGGTGCGATATAAGTTTTGCCATTGACCCAAGCCACGGCACTCCAGCTGTGCCTGTTGGTGGAATGGACTTCGCGCAGGGTGGTGGCAACCACCTTTATCTGTGGATGCTTTTTGATGACATCGTCAATCATGCCGAAAAAGGCACTGGGGTCGAGTTTTGATTTTGCAGCCACTTCGGGGCCGGGAATGCCGAGCCCTTTCTGAAGATCTTCCTCATTGCCCACAAGCACGTCCACATTTTTCAGGACCCGGTCCAACACGGCCACCGCCCGTTCTTCCCCGCCGACAATGTTCCAGAGCTTGGCCCGGTAATTCAGGTCGAACGACACAACCGCACCTGCGGCCTTTGCCGCCTGCATCCCCTCGATAATCAGTTCGGCGGTGGTTTCAGACAGCGCCGCATAGATTCCGCCGCTGTGAAACCACCGTACCCCTTCGGCAAAGATGCCCTTCCAGTCGAAATCCCCCGGCTTCAACAAAGCACCGGCTTCATTCGCGCGATTGTAAAAGACCACCGGCGGCCTCACGCCCTGGCCGCGGTCGCTGTATACCGTCGCCATGTTGGGACCGTTGACGCCATTGTGCTTGAAATGCTTATAATACGGCTTGACGCCCATCGCCCTGACCCGCTCGGCGATCATTTCCCCGATGGGATAATTCACCATGGCTGTCGCCACACCGGTTTTCAGGCCGAAACAATTGGCAAGATTGGCAGAGCAATTGAACTCTCCACCGCTGACATGAATCTGGCATCCGGTCGCCTTGCGGAACGGCACGATCCCTGTGTCAAGGCGGTGAACCAGAGCGCCCAGCGACAAAAAATCCAGAGCTCCCTGCGGGCGGATATTCAATCCAGTACTCATCATTTTTCCTCCTCAAGCGTTATGTTTTGGCTATTTGGCTATCCATTCGGTGTGGAACGCACCGGGACGGTCCACGCGTTCATAGGTGTGCGCCCCGAAATAATCGCGCTGCGCCTGGATGAGGTTGGCAGGCAGCACCGCCTGCCGGTAAGAGTCATAATAGTCGAGTGATGCATTGAAGGCCGGCGTGGGAATCCCCAGGTCGCGGCAGGTCTTCAGCACTGACCGCCAGGGTGTCTGCGCCCTGGCAAGGACTTCCGTGAAGAAAGGATCCAGCATGAGGTTCGGAAGGTTGGGCTCTTTCGCAAACGCATCGCGGATCTTATCCAGGAAACGGGCGCGGATGATACAGCCGCCGCGCCAGAGCAGGGCGATTTCACCGAACCGCAGCGGCCATCCGTATTCTTCCCCGGCGGCCCTGAGCAGCGCAAAACCCTGCGCATATGAACAGATCTTCGAAGCATACAGGGCATCATGCACCGACCGGATCAACTCTTCCCTGTCGCCTTCCCATTTGCCCTGCGGTCCGGCCAGCATGGCCGACGCTTTTACGCGCTCTTCCTTGACGGCCGACATGCATCTGGCAAAGACGGCTTCCGTGATGGCTGGCGTCGGAACTCCAAGGTCCAGGGCGTTCTGCGACGTCCACTTGCCTGTCCCCTTTTGTCCGGCCTTGTCCAGAATCATCTCCACCAGCGGACGTCCGGTCTCCGGGTCCGTGACTGCGAAGATGTCACGCGTGATTTCAATCAGATAGGAATCGAGGGGTCCAGAGTTCCAACTGGCGAATACCTCATGTAGTTCGCTTGCCGAAAGACCGCCTGCCACCCGCAGGATGTTATAAGCCTCGGCGATGAGCTGCATATCGGAATATTCGATGCCGTTATGTACCATCTTCACGTAATGCCCCGCCCCGTCGGGTCCCACATGGGAGCAGCACGGGCCGTCAGCGACCTGCGCCGCCACCTTCGTGAACATCGGCGCGATTTCATCATAGGCTGCCTGGTCGCCGCCCGGCATCAGACTAGGTCCGCGCAGAGCGCCTTCTTCCCCGCCCGACACCCCCATGCCGATAAACCGGAACCCCTTGTCTTTCAGAGAATTATAGCGCCGCCGCGTATCCTGGAAGAAGGAATTCCCGCCATCGATGATGATGTCGCCCGTTTCCAGGAACGGGAGCACTTGCTCGATCATGTCATCAACCGGTTTGCCGGCCTTGACCATCAGCATGACCCGCCGTGGCCTCGACAGTGACGCGGCGAATTCAGCCAGGGAATATGTTCCCTTCACGGGAAACCCTGCCGCAGCGCCTTTCACGAATTCATCCACCCGCGCTGTCGTCCTGTTAAAGACAGCAACCTGAAAACCCTTGCCAGCCATATTCAGAACAAGATTTTCGCCCATCACGGCAAGACCGATCAATCCGATGTCGCAAAGCGCTTTCAAAACAATCCCCCCAATACTTTTACACATCTACCTTCAATTATAAAACTCCATCCCCTGGACGGCAACCTTCCTGCGGCACTCCTCAAAACTAACCTCCATCATATTCGCACCCACCTCCGGCCATTCCCCGCAAATTCCCTTCTTATGTAACAAAGCCCCGTCCGCCAGCGCCACGATTCTTGTCGAATCATCTCCGGCCGGCGTCCGGAAAAAAAATAAGACCGCCGGCCATGCCAGGAAGTCAGCGGATTTTTGTCGAAATTTTAATTTGTAAAATATTCAAATATTGTGTAGAAATTTCTTCAGCTAGCAGGATTTACACAATATGTGGCGTAATAATTACTAGGACCTACTAAATATAGTAGTCCTCTTTTAGCCTCCGGATCCGCCTCAAGCGGCCCGGGCCCTATTTTACCACACCCCGGAAACAAACGGAAGTAGGAGGGACAAGCCCATGCGTTGCCCGTTCTGCAGTTATGGTGAAAGCAAAGTGATCGACTCGCGGGCCGCCGAGGAAGGCAGCTCCATCAGGCGGCGGCGCGAATGCCTGCAATGCATGCGTCGCTTTACCACCTACGAGGTCGTCGAAGAATCGCCCCTCATGGTCATCAAAAAAGACGGCCGGCGCGAACTCTTCGACCGCACTAAACTCCTGAACGGCATCCTCCGGGCCTGCGAAAAGCGTCCCATCCCCCTCAGCGTCGTCGAAAACGTCGTCGACAAAGTCGAAAAAGAACTGCGCAACCTTATGGAGCGGGAAGTATCCTCCCGCCACATCGGCGAGACCGTAATGCGGCACATCAAAGACATCGACCAGGTGGCCTATGTAAGATTCGCCTCGGTCTACCGGCAGTTCGCCGACATCAACAACTTCATGCAAGAACTAGAAACGCTAATGAAAACGCAGTCGGTGAAAAGCCACAACTAAATGAGGTGAAGGACAAATGTTCGTAAAAATCCTGAAACGTGACGGCCGTGAAGTCCAATTCGACGAAGCAAAAATCACCGAGGCCATCTTCAAAGCCGCCAAAGCCGTAGGCGGCGCCGACAAAGCAATGGCCATCGAACTCACCCTCGACGTCCTCAGATACCTCAAACAGAAATACAACGGCGGCCTCTTCGGCGTCGAAGACGTCCAGGACGCCGTCGAAAAAGTACTCATCGAAAAAGGCCACGCCCGCACCGCCAAAGCCTACATAATCTACCGCAACCAGCGCACCCGCATCCGCGACGCCAAATCCGACCTCATGGACGCCGTCGCCGAAATCCTCGTCGAAACCAACCGCGAAAACGCCAACGTCTCCAACTCCCCCTCCGCCAAAATGCTCCAGATCGCCAGCGCCGCCAGCAAAGCCTACTACCTCAACCGCCTCATCCCCGAAAACATGTCTGTCGCCCACAAACGCGGCGACATCCACATCCACGACCTCGACTTCTACGGCAAAACCCTCACCTGCGTCCAGATACCCTTAGGCAAGCTCCTCACCAACGGCTTCAACAACGGCCACGGCTTCATCCGCCCGCCGAAAAGGCCGGCGTCGGCCACCGCCCTCGCCGCCATCATCCTCCAGAGCTCCCAGAACGACATGCACGGCGGCCAATCCTTCGCCTTCTTCGACCGCGACATGGCCCCCTTCATGGAAAAAGCCGACGAAGAAGAAATCTTCCAGGCCATGGAAGCCCTCATATACAACCTCAACTCCATGCACAGCCGCGCCGGCGCCCAAGTCCCCTTCTCCAGCCTCAACATCGGCACCGAAACCAGCCCCGCCGGCCGCCTCGTCGCCAAAAACATCCTCCTCGCCTTCGAAAAAGGCCTCGGCCGCGGCGAAAACCCCATCTTCCCCAACATCATCTTCCGCGTCAAAGAAGGCGTCAACCTAAACCCCGGCGACCCCAACTACGACCTCCTCAAACTCGCCATCCGCGTCGCCGCCAAACGCCTCAACCCCACCTTCAGCTTCATGGACTCCTCCTTCAACGCCCCCTTCGGCGACCAAGTCGCCTACATGGGCTGCCGCACCCGCGTCATGGCCAACCGGCACGGCGACGCCGTCACCGACGGCCGCGGCAACCTCAGCTTCACCTCCATCAACCTCCCGCGTCTCGCCATCAAAGCCGAGCGCAACCTCATGAAATTCTACCAAAGCCTCGCCGAAATCGTCGAACTCACCGCCGACCAGCTCCACCACCGCTACCGCGTCCAGGCCGGCCTCAAAGTCAAGGACATGCCCTTCCTCATGGGCCAGGGCCTCTACCTCGACTCCGAAAAACTCCGGGCCTGCGACTACATAGAAGACGTCATCAAACACGGCACCCTCTCCATCGGCTTCATCGGCCTCGCCGAAACCCTCATCGCCCTCACCGGCAGCCACCACGGCCAGAGCGACGAAGCCCAGGCCCTCGGCGAAGAAATCGTCGCCTTCCTCCGCAACCAGGTCGACAAAGCCTCCGACCGCTACGACCTCAACTACACCCTCCTCGCCACCCCCGCCGAAGGCCTCTCCGGCCGCTTCCTCGGCATCGACCGCAAAGAATACGGCATCATCCCCGGCGTCACCGACAAAGACTACTACACCAACTCCTTCCACATCCCCGTCAGCTTCCCCATCAGCGCCTACGACAAAATGCGCCTTGAAGGCGTATACCACAAATACACCAACGCCGGGCACATCAGCTACGTCGAATTCGACGCCCCGCCCGTCAACAACCTCGGCGCCATCGAAGACATTATCCGCCACATGAAAGCCTGCGACCTCGGCATGGCCGCCATCAACTTCCCCATCGACTTCTGCGACTCCTGCGGCCGCCTCGGCGTCATCGACACCGACGCCTGCCCCTCCTGCGGCACCACCTCCATCCGCCGCGTCCGCCGCATCACCGGCTACCTCAGCACCGTCGACCGCTTCAACGACGCCAAAGTCTCCGAGCTCAAACACCGCATCATCCATAAAATCCAACCATAAGAAGGTATCCGTATATGAAAATCCGTCTCGCAGGCTACAGTCCCGAAAGCGTCGTCGACGGCCCCGGCATCCGCTTCGTCCTCTTCGCCCAGGGCTGCGAACACGCCTGTCCCGGCTGCCACAACCCCCAAACCCACGACCGGGAAGGCGGCGACCTCGTCGACCTCGCCGAAATCTTCGAACGCATCAAAAAAGCCAAACTCATCCGCGGCGTCACCTTCTCCGGCGGCGAGCCCTACCTCCAGGCCGCCCCTTTAGCCCAGCTCGCCCGCCAGGTCAGAGCCCTCGGCCTCGGCCTCGTCACCTACAGCGGCTACACCTTCGAACAGCTCTACGCCATGGCCGCCCGCGACAAAAACATCCGCGACCTCCTCGCCGCCAGCGATATACTGGTCGACGGCAAATACATGGCCGGGCAGAGGGATATAAGTCTTGCGTTTCGAGGGTCAGCCAATCAAAGGCTCATTGACGTGCCTCGCTCACTGCTCGCGGGACAAGCTGTTCTTTGGGAAGAGCTTGATACAGGGGACAAGCTTTTCGCCTGATCGTCCCGCTCTTATAGGGGGCCCGCCCAGCAGCACCCATCTGCGGCGTTGCTCCTCGGCTGCCATCCTCAGCGTACACCCGAGTACGCTTCCGGTGTCACCCTCCGGTGCGCCTTGCATCTGGGCACTTCTGAACGGCCCCGGCAGCACAAAGTAGATACGATAAGTACGACGGACAAGATTGTTATTCGCGCCGACGTATACAAGACAAAGCCTAAGCGCGTGAGTGCGTTTAGGCTTTGTCTATTTAGATATAATGAAATGAGGTATGAATTAGTTGATTGGCAAGTTTCTTGATTATACCTGTATCATAGTCCTAATTACTGCACTTCTTAATTTTGCGCCGGTGCGTCAATTTAATACGTACCTTATGGATTTTTCAAATATTATTTCTTTTTTGAGTCTTTTGTTTGCTGTGGTTGCGGCATATGTGGCAAAAAGGGCATATGATTATGCCATCTTAAGACCAGATTTATCTATGGGAATTTCTCAATATCTTAGAGACAGAGATTACTTCTATTTGCCAATAGACTCAAAAACCAATCGCGTTTTGCTTTCTCGACCTTTAACGGAGTTCACGATTAGAATCAAAAATAGCGGACAAGTATCAGCCAAATATCCTCTTGTTCAAATAGAATTCGAAGGTGCTTATTTTACTGAAAACCAATTCGTTGGATGGAAAGCGGTACTCCACGCACATGGGCAAGGTTATTATGGATTTAGATGGAGTCCAGAAAACACGATAGTATATCCAGGCTTACCAGTAACATTACCAATATTATATTTTGCTGGCATTGGATTAAGGGGGAGGGATTTTAATATCGTAATAAAGTATGCTGCAGACGGATTTAAGCTGAAAGAAGTACATATTCCAGTAAAACTGGAAATGCGATAATTGTTTAACTGGGTGGAGAGGATTGAATGAAATTTATAGAATTTTATGGTGATAGCAGATTACGCCATAAAATAGTATACGATAAAGAATCGTATTCTGAGTGTATTTATTGCGGGACAAAGGCTGATTCGCGAGAGCATATACCTTCAAAAGTATTTTTAGAAAGACCATACCCCGAGAATCTTGCAATCGTACCTGCTTGTTCTACTTGTAACAATTCCTTTTCAAAAGATGAATTGTTTTTGTCTATACTAGTTGAGAAATTAAAAATTAAATACTACGATAAAGGGTATATTCCTTCGATGGAGATAATAACAAGAATAAATAATAATACAAAAATAAGCAATGAAATTGATAACGCGGTAGAGGCTGATAGAATAAATCAATTTGAAAAGAGAATCTCGAGAATTTTATTTAAATTGGCAATTGGACATGCTGTCTACGAGATTTCTGAAGGGTACTGTATTAAAGACATAAATGTAGATTATTCATTTCTTCCCGATATGACTAATCAAGAATTAGATGAATTTTGTCAACCTTATATTCTTAATGGAGAGTTATATCCGGAAGTAGGGAGTAGGGTATACGATAGAATAATGGTTTTAGAATTTGATTTGGTCAGTAATAACGAAGCAAAAGAGAAATATAAAGCGCAAGTTTTGATTCTTGATTGGGTAGACGTTCAGCAATCCAAATATTCCTATACAGGCTATAGATTTGGTAACGAAATTGAAGTAAAGATGATAATAAACGATTTTTTATACTCCAAGGTAGTTATAAATGTAGACAAGTAGCAAACACGATGTTGATATGTCGCTCTGTTAAGTGTATAGGGTCGCATCGTGGGGACGGTTCTATTGATTCACACAATTACAATAACTAACCATGGCAGGGGAGAGGGGGCCGGCGTGAAGCCGGCCCCCTCAAATACCGTTTTCTGCATTACGACAAGCCGCCTTAAATGTCCGAACAGGCATTTATGGGCGGTTTTTCTTGTC
Source organism: Sporomusaceae bacterium (assembly GCA_031460455.1). NCBI lineage: Bacteria > Bacillati > Bacillota > Negativicutes > Selenomonadales > Sporomusaceae > Sporomusaceae bacterium. Next base: position 575,720 of record JAVKTQ010000001.1, on the reverse strand, counting down.
AGCGTAGTAAAATAATTTAAAAAAATATCTTTCCTAATAATAATTATTGCTATATAATGTAATTGAAAGAAATTATCAATACCCATACTTGCCGCATAACACGATAATCAACAAAAACGGAGGAATTGTTATGAACAATCTGCTTATGAACGGTCTTAAAAAATATCAGGACGAGGCGCTTTTGTTCGCCCGGTTGGGGCTGTGCTTCATGTTCGTCGTCGTCCACGGCGGGCCGAAGCTCTTCGGCGGCCCGGAGAAATGGCTGGAAGTGGGCTCGCTGCTCAAAGTCCTGGGCATTACGACCATGCCGGTCTTCCTGGGCTTTATCGCCGCCGTATCCGAATTCCTGGGCGGAATCCTCATCGGTTTGGGCCTCTTCACCCGTCTGGGCGCGTTCATGATCTTCGCCACCCTCGTAGTCGGCGCGGCGGTCATGTTCACGATGAAAGGCCTTTTCGCCGCCGCCCCCGCGACCGAAGACGCCCTGTTCATGCTTGTCCTCATGGCAGTAGGAGCAGGAAAATACAGCCTTGACCGCAAATGGTTGGGGAAAGACTAAATAGGCAGGTAATCGACCATGGCTTATCCCCCCACAATGCCGGCGCTATTCGTCGGGCACGGCTCGCCGATGAACGCCGTCGAAGACAACGCTTTCACCGGCGGGTGGGAAGAAATCGCCCGTAAAATCCCCCGGCCGGAAGCTATTTTGGCCATATCGGCCCATTGGTACACCGCCGGCAGCAGAATTGCGGATGCGGCGAAGCCCAAGACAATTTATGACTTTTACGGCTTCCCGGACGAGCTTTACCGTGTGGCTTACAGCGCCCCCGGCGCGCCCGAACTGGCCCATTTGACCAAGGGCCTGATCAGTGGCGGCGGGCAAATCGACAATACCTGGGGAATCGACCACGGCGCCTGGTCCGTGCTTCACAAAATGTACCCCGAAGCGGACATACCCGTCTGCCAGCTTAGCGTGGACCGTAACGCCAGTGCGGAAACCCATTTTCAGATCGGGCGGGAAATCGCCGGCCTGCGTGAAAAAGGGGTATTAATCTTCGCCAGCGGCAATGTCGTCCACAACCTCGCCCGGATAACCTGGGGCATGGAAGGCGGGCAACCGTGGGCAAACGGGTTTGACCGCTACATCAAGGAAAAGATAATCGCCAGGCAGTACCAGGATGTAATAAATTATAAATCGGCGGGAGAATCCGCCGAACTGGCCTTTACCACCCCCGAACACTTTTACCCGCTTCTTTATATTCTGGGTGCGGCAAACATCGCTGACAGGCTAGAGGTTTATAATGACTCATGTACCTTAGGGTCAATATCAATGACATGTTATTTGTTCGCATAACCCCCCCCCGCCGCCATGGTCGGCACACGCCAAGAGCCCAGGCATTCAAATGCCTGGGCTCTTTAGCTGGCAGTGCGGCAGGGCAGGGGAGAGGGGGCCGGCGCAAGCCGGCCCCTAAAAATTCCCATTATCCGCCCGGCAAACCTTGACAACCGGCCGTATCCGGTCTATGATACCTGGTGAAAGGGGGCATTTACTATGTCTAAAATACTGAATTCGGAGCTTGTGTTCGTCGCGGGGGGAAAACGGACGAACTAAAGCCTATTTTCCCTCCAAAAGCGCGAATACGATTTTTGGAGGCAGAAATGAAAAATATAAATTTAGCACACTATGGCTTAAGCCCGCGCTTCAGCCAGGAAGCCACCATGTACGAGGGCCTGCATATCGCCAGGGTCGCTGAGCAGCACCGCGACCTCTATAAAGTCATCGGCGAGCACGGCGAATACGCCGCCGCCGTTGCCGGCAAGCTGGCGCATAATGCGGCCGATGGCGCCGATTTCCCGGCGGTCGGCGACTGGGTCATGACCGACCGGGCGGACGACAGCGCCGGTACCGCGATCATCCACCATATCCTCACGCGCAGCAGCCTGCTCGCCCGCAAAGCCGCGGGCACGGCCGCCGCCACGCAGCTGATCGCCGCCAACCTCGACACCGTCTTCATCTGCATGGCCCTCAACGCCGACTTTAACCTGCGCCGCCTGGAGCGCTACCTCACCGTCGCCCTCGACAGCATGGCCACCCCGGTCATCGTCCTCACAAAGGCCGACCTGTGTGACGACCTGGCCGCGCGGCTCGCCGAAGTCGCCGCCGTCAGCGTCGGCGCCGATGTCGTCGTCTGCTCCGGCATAGGGGGCGGCGGCTACCGGGAAATCCTCCCCTATATCGCAGAGGGCAAGACCATCGCCTTCATCGGCTCGTCCGGCGTCGGCAAATCCACGCTCATCAACCGCCTGCTCGGGCACGAGCGCCTCGTCACCAGGGAAATCCGCGCCGCCGACGGCCACGGCCGGCACACCACCACCCACCGCCAGCTCCTGCCGCTGCCCGGCGGCGGCATCGTCATCGACACCCCCGGCATGCGCGAGCTCCAGCTCGACGGCGGCGACCTCGCCAAATCCTTCGCCGACATCGCGGCGCTGGCCGCGGGGTGCAGGTACAAAGACTGCTCCCACAGAGGCGAGCCGGGCTGCGAAGTGCGGCGCGCCATCGAAGACGGCTCGCTGCCCGAGGAGCGCTTCCTGAGCTACGAAAAGCTCAGCAGGGAAATCGGCTACGAAGGCCTCAACTCCCGCCAGCTCGAGCAGGAAAAAATCAAAAGAATGTTCGGCAGCCGCAGCGAAATGAAGCAGCTCATGCGGACCGCCAAAAACAAAAATAAGCGCTAAATCAAAAAGAGGGGGCCGGCGAAAAGCCAGCCCCCTCAGTATTCCCTTATCAGCCTGACCGGCTATTTCTTCCGCGTCCACACGCCCACTGCCGCCACCGCGTCTTTTTCGCCCACATGCCGGTAGATGCAGGTGATTTTGTCCTTGCTGACGATCGTCGCATCCGTGAAGCCATCCTGGTCGACTAAATAGAGCGTCTTGTTGTCCCAGCCGATCACGCCGGCCATCTGCTCGGAAGCCATCTTTGACGTGAAGGTGGCGTAAATCACTCTGCCCTGCTGCTTGGTGACGACAAGCTCTGCGGAAAGAGTGCTGAACTCCTGGCTATGGTGGGTCCATTCGCCCGTTCCGCCCGCTTTGCTCAACAGAGCCGCTTCCGATTGCGTTGTCCATGTGCCGACAAGATTGGGAATTTCCGCTTCCGCGAAACACACGCCGGTTCCGAGCACAAACGTCAACAGAAGAACACCGAGGATTTTTTTTGTCACAGCCAATTCCCTCCTGTATTTGGATTTCGCTATATACTCTGTTCAACAGGTATTTGCAATCACCTGCCGAATAATGTCAATAGAGCACGAAGCCCCCTCTTAAGGGAAACAACCCCAAATACAAGGAGGCTGCCAATGACCAAGAAAAATCCCCCCAAGCTGCCGAGCTGGCAGGAATTCCAGGCGGCGCTGGTCTACAGGGCCATCAAAGAAGACGATTTCCGCCGCGAACTGCTGACCGACCCCACGGCGGCGGTTGAAAAAGAACTGGGCAGGATAGCCCCCGGGGCACAGCTGAAAAGCCACTTCAAACTCAAAGTGGTGCAGCAGCAGCCCGACGAACTGCTGGTCATCCTCCCGCCGGGCGGCGCGTCCCTCAGCGACGCCGACCTGGACAACGTCTCCGGCGGCGGTAGGCCGATGTCTGATATCGTCATGACCGGCGGCGGCCCCGGCCCTAATTCCATGCCGTTCGTATTCAAACTCGATGATACCAGAATGGCGTAAAAACGCCCCTGCCGCTGCCGGCCCATACAGTTACTCCCCCACATGCGCCGGTCATCCAAAATACCTATGGCTCAAAGCCAAAACCCTGCAAAGAATTGCAGGGTTTTCCCCGTATTATCGGGAATAAAAGAGCAAACAGCAGGGCGGGGGAGAGGGGACGCCGGTCTGGCCGGCCTCCGCCCCAAAAGCCGAAATAAAGGTGGGGTGTGTGATTATGGAATTCGACGGCGCGATTATCAAAGAAAAAGACGTAACCTATGCGGTAGTGGCGGTAAAACGGGGTATCATCGACAGTGAGGACACCTCTGCGGCCGAGCGGGCCCTCGGCTCGTACCAGCGATACTTCCCCGGCCTGCCGGTCGTCCTCATCGCCCAGGACCTCACCGGCTCGCCCCTCTACTACGGCGACAAAGACATCGTCACCCTCCTGGCCCGCCTCCCCTTCAGCCAGATAGCCTGGAAGCGCTACGGCGCCTAAACCTGTCCTCGCGCGTACAGAAAAAGCCTAGGCACCTGGGTGCTTAGGCTTGAATTATATTGCCGCGGCCATAAACAGTCCGCCGGGCAGCGCCACCGGAATACAACACCGAAGGAGGTGCAGACCATGCATTTTTCCGTCACCCCCGCCGCCCGCGAGTACATCATGGCCAACGGCGGCGCGGTCATCGCAGTCGTCGAGCAAAGATCCACCGCTTTCGGCTGATGCGGTCCCAGGGAAATCCCCTGCCCGTCCGTGCGACCGGGAAAACCTGATGCCAGCGACCCAGTCCCGTACCTCGAATTCTCCGCCAGCGGCATCGACATCTACTGCCATCCCGACCTTGCCGGCATGGCCGCCGGCGCCGCCCTCACCCTCGAAGTCGAGCGGACCATCTTCCGCAAAAAGCTCGTTCTTTACGGTATAAAGATGGAAAGCCACTGACAGCATCGTCCGCCTGGCTGGTCGGCGCAGACCCTGTCAGCGGCGAAGCGGCCTGCGCCGCCCTCCCGGATAACCTTATCGCCGCCTGGCGCGCGGACGAAGAACGGGAACCGCCAGATAAACCCCCGTCAGCGTCAGCGCCACCAGCCCCACCGCGGAAAGATCGACAACCCACGCAAGATCGATACTGCCCACCTTGCCCTGGTGAAGCCCCTTCGCCAAACCATAGAGCGTGGGAGCGCTCTTCGGCCGCTCCGGCTCCGCCTGTCCCTGCCCGCCAGCGGGCGCAGCCTGCCGCTCCAGGCCCGGCGGCTTCTGCTTCACCTCGCCGAACCACTCCGGCTCAGCCAATATCAATCCCGTCATAGCCTCGACAAGCAAAACCACGGCCAGGATGAGCCCGACCCACAGATGGACTTTACGCATTAGCTGATACAACAACGGCACCTCCTGAAACAAAACCCTGGGCAAAGTGCGCTCGGCGCCTGCGCAGCGCGGCGTGGCGTCACTGCGCACCTGCCCGGAACATAGTAAGATTTTATCACCTCGCGGCCCGGATAACTATAAGAAAACCATAAGAAAACTGTGAAAAAACTGTGAAACCTTTTTGTCGCCGGCCAACGCCGCCCCGACAGAAAACCCGGCGGTACACCGCCGGGTTTTTGCGTCACTGCGTACTGTACATCCCGTGGCTGCTCAGGTAATTATAGATACCCTCGCCGTGCTGTTGCTCCTCCTTCTGGATATGGTTCAGCGTCTGGCGCACGCTCGCGTCCGCAAACTCGAAAATCGCCGTATCGTACGCCCCCGAAACATACTTCTCCGTCATCAGCATGTCCTTGCACAGCATCGCGTCCGCCTGGCTGGCCTGCGCCGACCCTGTCAGCGAAGTGGCCTGCGCGCCGCTCTGCCCGCCCGCCTGCGCCTGTTGGCCCTGTCCCGCCTGCGACTGCATACCCTGCTGCTGGCTCTGCTGCCCCTGGCCCTGCTGGCTCATGCTCGGCGCCTGGCCGTTCAGCAGCGAATTGATCGTATCCAGATGCTGCTGCTCCTGCTGGGCGAACGACGTGAACAATTGTTTAAGCTGCGCGTCGCCCGCCTTCGCGGCGTACTGCCGGTACTTCTGGATGCACACCTTCTCGTGGGTCGTCTGATCCTGCAGCAACTGCTGCTCCTTCTGCGTCAACTGTAGCGTCATCAATTTGCCTCCTTCGGTTTTCCCTAGTTTCCCCGCCGCAGGCAATTTCCATTCCACCGGTCCCCACGTCCCGTAATGTCAAAATATGCGTCGTAAAAAGGAATAGTGTCGCAAGAGGCGAAAACATATTTGTTACCCTTAACCGGGAGTTGATCGCAAATTGCCTCTACTGGCCGAAAAAATCGAAAACAGATTTGAACCGCGCCTGGAAGAACGCCTCGAGTACGCCTACAGGACGCGCTACCTGCACAGCGACACCTTTGTCGCTAAGCTGATGGCCGCGTTCTGGTTAGCCATCAACCTGTTTTTCGTCTCGGTCGACTTCGTCGTTCTCGGCGTTGGCCCCCTGCTCCTCCAGGCGCTCATCATCAGGGGGGTGCTCCTCCTGTTCGTCAGCTACTACGTTATCCGTCTCTGCCGCTCCATCAGCCCGGCGGAGTATGACCGGCTGACCCTTTTCATGTGGCTTGTCGCCGCCGCCTGCGTCCTATACCTCCAGGCCTTCACCCGCCCGCCCACCTATATCAACTACTTCACCGTCGACATCCTCATCGTCATGAGCATGTACGTCGTTGTCCCCGGCACATTCTGGAACCGCGTCATCCCGGCGCTCCTCTACACTGCCGGCCACTTCGCCATATTCTTCCTCATCAAAAAAGTCGATCAGCTCGCCCCCTACCTCATCTTCGTCATATCCTTCCTCATCGTCAACGTCATCGGTCTTTACTTCTCCGCGCTCTACTACACGTCGCGCCGCCAGGAATTCCTCGGCCGCTACCAGGACGCGGTCACGCGCGACAAACTCGCCGAGCTCGCCAACCGCGACGAACTCACCGGCGCCCTCAACCGCCGCGGCTTCTTCCGGCGCGCCGAAGAAGAATTCGCCGTCCACGCCCTGAGCGGTTCGCCCCTGGCCATATTCGTCATCGACATCGACCACTTCAAAGCCATCAACGACACCTTCGGCCACGACGCCGGCGACGAAGCGCTCAAAACCTTCTGCGCCCTCGTCCTCGGCAGCATCCGCGAACGGGACAGCTTCGGCCGCACCGGCGGCGAAGAATTCGCCCTGCTCCTGCCGCGCACCGAAGGCGAGAAAGCCGCGGCCATCGCCGAGCGCCTTCGCAAGCAGTGCGGCCACATCTTCGAACAAACGGCAACCCCCAACCTGCGTTTCACCGTCAGCATCGGCGTCGCCCAGGCCCTGCCGGACGACAAAACCGTCCACGACCTCTACCGCCGCGCCGATAAAGCGTTATACCTCGCCAAAGACGGCGGCCGCAACAAGGTCCACTTCAGCGCCGGGGAGTAAAAAGCATTACGCGCCAAAAAGCCCGTATCCTCCCGGATACGGGCTTCGTACATCCTCAATAAATCTAGCCCTTATAATTCACCAGTATCAGCCCCGCCAGGCACAGCGCGATCCCCAGCGCGTTCACCGCCGACAGCGACTCCCGGAACAGCAGCAGCCCAACCGGGATAAGCAGCAGCGACACCGTCGTGCTCGAAACCAGACCAGCCAGCGTGATATTCCAGCCCGCGCGGTACGCCAGCATAAACCCCACCTCCAGGCCCACGATCGCCACGCCCAGTGCGTAGCTTGCCCAGTTCAGCTCCTTCAGCCCGGCCGTAAGCGACGCCTTGTCCGGATAAACGAAATAAATAACCGTCGTCGCCGCCGCCGCCGTCAGATAAGTCACGATCAGCGACAGGAGCGGATTGACCGTCGTCGGCGTAACCTTCAGAAACACGTGATAAAGAACATTCGAAACCACCGTAAGGCCGATAGCCATGTAATATAACATCATCTGCTCCCATACATTCATATTCGCGCAAACAATCCCCTGGGAATTGGCCCTGGCCTAAAGCCGGTCCAGCGTCGTCTTGGTCTTCTCCGTCACCACATTGCCCGTATTCAGCGTCCCTTTCGGCTCGATCAGCACCACCTGCACCTCCTCGGCAGCCACCGGCAGATGGTCCACCCCCTTGGGGATGACGATGAACTCCCCTGCGTCGAGATAAACGTCGCGGTCGCGGAACCTTATCAACAGGCGGCCCTTCACCACCAGGAAAAGCTCATCCTCACCGGCGTGGTGGTGCCAGTCGAACTCCCCCTTGAGCTTGGCCAGCTTGATGTGGCTGTCGTTCAGCTCGCCCACGATCTTCGGGCTCCAGTACTCCGCAAACAGCCCGAACTTCTCCGCCAGATTGACCTTGTTTATCGCTATCCCTCCCTACGGCTTGCCTCACGGCGCCAGCTCGCCCTTCGCGGTGAACTTCACCGCCGTCCCCGCGGGGTAAATCTTTACATACTGGCCCTCCGCCTTCAGCTTGGCCTCCGCCGCCAGCGTCCCGGCCGTCACAAGCCCGCTCTCCGTGAAGCTGATCGCCGTACCCTTCTTGAACTTCAGGAACCCCGCGCCGCCATTGGCCGCCAGTATCTCCTGCCAGCCCGCCGGCCGCAGCCATGTATCCGCGTGCAGCGTCCCCGCCGCCACAACCCCGTTGGCATGGAAAGACAGCGCCGTATCCTCCCGGTAGCTCACAAAGCCCTGCTTGTCGTCCACCAGCCTGATGTGCGCCGGTTTATCCAGCGTGCCGGCGACAACCTCGCCCTGGGCGTTGAAAGTCACCGTCTGCCCGCCCTTGAAGTGCAGGAGCTTTTCCCCCGGCACCGCGTATCTGTACGAGCCGCCGCCGTAGCTATACCCGCCGCTCGACGACGACGACGCCACACTGGTGTAGCCGTTCTCCATCGTATAATCGAACATCACCCGCTGCCAGCCGGCCGGGCGGAGGGCCGTATCCTTCGCCAGCACCCCGCTGACCGCCTCGCCGTACTCGTTCGTAACCGCCTGGGTATCCTTCTTGAACTTCACCGTTCCGGTCGCCCAGTTCACCGGGTGCAGCTCGGCATCCTCCGTCAGGGTCGCCGTGGCCGCCTCGACCGGCATAACCAGAAAACTCAGCACAAGCGCCATCGCTAGCAATACCGGCTTCGTTCGTCCGAACATAATATCTCCTCCGTGCCTCAGTTATTCTTCTCGTACTTCTGCCCGCCGCCGCAAAATCCTCCCGCTCCGCCCCCTTTGGACAAAAAACACTCCCCGGATTATATTGCCGGGGAGCGCCTGTCCGCTTGCGCAAGGGTCAATTATGCTGATGCTGGTTCTGGTTCTGGTTCTGGTTCTGGTTCTGGTTCTGGTTCTGGTTCTGGTTCTGGTTCTGATTCTGGTTCTGGTTCTGGTTCTGATTCTGGTTCTGATTCTGGTTCTGATTCTGGTTCTGGTTCTGGTTCTGGTTCTGGTTCTGATTCTGATTCTGATTCTGATTCTGATTCTGATTCGGGTTCTGATTCTGATTCGGGTTCTGGTTCTGGTTCTGATTCTGGTTCTGATTCTGGTTCTGATTCTGGTTCTGATTCTGATTCTGGTTTTGATTTTGATTCTGATTCTGATTCTGATTCTGGTTCTGGTTCTGATTCTGGCCTTTACCCTTACTCTGGCTTTGGCTCTGGCTCTGGCTTTGGCTCTGGCTACCCTTGCCGCTGCTATCGTTACTGCCGCTGCCACTGCCGCTGCCGCTGCCACCGTCGCCGCCGCTGCCGCCGCTGCCACCGCCGTCGCCACCGCCGCCGCCGCCGCCACCGCCGCCGCCGCCGCCGCCGCCGCCACCGCCGCCGCCGCCACCGCCACCACTGGCTAAAGCGTTATCGGTCTGGACGATCAGCGCGCAACTGACAACAAATACGAAAATCAACAGTAACGTGAGCGCCTTTTTCAACATTTTCCTTCCTCCTTATACATCATTGATCTTTTCAGATCGCTCAGCCATTTCTTAGTACTTACCCTGATTATAAATCTTGTTACGAAATAAACGTATAGGACAAAGGTCATCATTTTCTTAGGACGGCATCCTTCCCGCGCATGCCCGCCAACGCCCTGGACATCCCCATCCTCTCCCCAACCCACACGCAATAATTACAATAATTACAATAACAAACGTAATTAACATAAAGTTGCTGCCGTGAATCGTACCATGTCAGCAGGAAAATAGTGCCACAAAAGCGAAGCTTCTTCCTGTAATAATCGCCAGGAGGAACGAAGGCTTCGCCGATTGGCAAGCCGCCTTCATCCTCCCCGGCGGCGATGACTGGCTCGCCGCCGCCGCCAACCTCGCCCGAATTCTGGTTCCGGCAATAAGTCGCCACGATTCACGGCGATTGACAAACCCCGCAGACGCACTATACTGAAACCATAAAGCGAAATATCCCGGAAGGTGATACCATGGAAACACTGCTCGCCTTCGCCGGCATCCTCATCGCCGTCACCATCGGCGCTATGAGCCCCGGCCCCAGCTTCCTGTTCGTCGCCCGCACCTCCATGGCCGCTTCCCGCCGCAGCGGCCTCGCCGCCGCCGCCGGCATGGGAATCGGCGGCCTTGTCTACGCCGTCCTCGCCCTCCTCGGCCTCAAAGCCGTTTTCGCCAGCTTCCCCTGGCTTTACAGCCTCGTCAAGCTCGGCGGCGGCGCCTATCTCGTCTACATCGCCGTCCAGATGTGGCGCGGCGCCGCCAAACCCCTCGCCGACCTGCCGGCCGACGCCGCGGGTCAGCAGAACTGGCGACGGGCCTTCGCCATGGCCGCCGCCATCCAGCTCGGCAACCCCAAGACCGCCATCTTCTACGGCAGCATCTTCACCGCCCTGCTGCCTCCCAGCCCCAGCTTCCTCTTCATTCTCCTCCTCGCGCTCGCCGTCTTCCTCATCGAGATATGCTGGTACAGCATCGTCGCCCTCGTCCTGTCCGCGGACGGGCCGCGGGCGGTCTACACCCGCGCCAAAGCCGCCATCGACCGCACCGCCGGCGCCGTCATGGGCCTCCTGGGCGTCAAGCTCATCACCGCCGCCGACGCCGCCGTATGACCATAACCCGTGCTGCTATGCGCACGGGTTTTTTAATGTCTGCCGCACCCTCGCGAACCTACACAAAAAAACACGCAGCCCGGCAGGAATTCCCCCAAAGTACAAAGAAATTGGATAATGTATAATGTATACAATGCCCCAAAACGCCTGATGATGAAAAAAACCGCGCACGGAAATAATTAGAGCGTAATACTCAAAAACGTAAAAAAAGAATCGATAGGAGGCAAAATTATGGCCGGCACCTACAACCCCTACCAAAACATGCTCGACGTATTGGACGAAGCCGCCCAAAAGCTCGGTCTCACCAAAAACGACTATGTCACCCTGCGCACCCCCGAGCGCGAACTCATCGTCTCCGTGCCTGTCGTCATGGACGACGGCCACACCGAAGTATTCGAAGGCTACCGCGTCCAGCACAGCAGCACCCGCGGCCCCTGCAAAGGGGGAATACGTTTTCACCCCTCGGCCGACCTCGACGAAGTCAAAGCCCTCGCCGCCTGGATGACCTGGAAATGCGCGGTCGTCAACATCCCCTACGGCGGCGCCAAAGGCGGCGTCAGGCTCGACCCCGCCAAACTCTCCCAGGACGAACTGCGCAGGCTCACCCGCCGCTACACCGCCATGATCCTGCCCATCATCGGCCCCGAAAAAGACGTTCCCGCCCCCGACGTCAACACCGACGCCAACGTCATGGCCTGGATAATGGACACCTTCAGCATGTTCAAAGGCTACGCCGTGCCGGCCGTCGTCACCGGCAAACCCCTCGAAATCGGCGGCTCGCTCGGCCGGAAGGAAGCCACCGGCCGCGGCGTCATGTTCTCCCTCCTCAACCTCCTCGAAAAACTTGCCCGCAGCCCCCAGGGCATGACCGTCGCCGTCCAGGGCTTCGGCAACGTCGGCAGCATCGGCGCCCAGCTCATGCAGGAGAAAGGCTTCACCATCGCCGCCATCAGCGACGCCCATACCGCCCTCTACAAAGAAGACGGCATCGACATCCGCGCCGCCATGGCCTACGCCGAAAAGAACAACCGCTCCATCGTCGGCTACAGCGAACCCGGCCTCAAAGTCATCTCTAACGCCGAGCTTCTCGCCCTCGACGTCGACATCCTCTTCCCCGCGGCGCTCGAAAACCAGATCAACAAAGACAACGCTGCCGCCGTCCGCGCCCGCATCATCGTCGAAGGCGCCAACGGCCCCACCACAAAAGAAGCGGACGAAATCCTCAAAGCCAAAGGCGTCGTCGTCATCCCCGACATCCTCGCCAACGCCGGCGGCGTCATCGTCTCCTACTTCGAATGGGTCCAGAACCAGGAATCCTTCATGTGGGACGAAGACTACATCAACAACAACCTCGAAAAAGTCATGAAAAGATCCTTCGACGAAGTCTGGCGCGTCCATGAAGCCTCCGGCGTTCCCCTCCGCATGGCCGCCTATATGGTGGCGCTGGAGAGGGTGGTAAAAGCAAAAAAACTCCGCGGAGTCTTCCCTTGATCCCTATCCCCGGCCGTCCAGCAGCGCCCATCTGCGGCGTTGCTCCTCGGCTGCCATCCTCAGCGTACGTCCCGTGTACGCTTCCGGTGTCAGCCTCCGGTGCGCCTTGCATCTGGGCACTTCTGAACGGCCTCCGGCCTATCGTATTCCCGGCCGTCCATAAGCACCCATCTGCGGCGTTGTTCCCTCAGACAATTCTTCCCCATATTCACAGCGAAAGAGCCGAAAACCGTCTGGTCTTCGGCTCTTTCGCCATCTCCGCATCTGCGCCGTGGTCACTCTGTCGGGTCATGCGACGCACTGGGAGGATTCTCCTCAGTGGGCCGCGAAAATCACTTTATCGACAACATTTCGGGAGGTGCTGCTATGCCAAGATGTCTGTGCATTGCCATCCTCGCCTGTCTGCTGTTCCTTTCCGCGCCCGTCCTCGCTGCCGACTCGGCCGGATCCGGCAAACCGCTCGTCGCCGTCGACTTCTGGAGCAACCTTGATCGCGCCCGCGAAGACGCCGAGAAAGCCGTATTCAGCCTCGTGGACCGCGAAAAATACCGGATCGCCGACACCGGCCGGCTCCTTGCCGACGAAAAAGCTCATTTCGGCGAAGCCGGTCCGTTGGCAAGCCGCGACAAAGCGGCCGTGATCGATTTCGGACAGAAATACGGGTACGACTACATTCTCGCCGCTCACTTCCGTCAAGACGTCGAATATGTCTTCCATAAAGACGCCCCCTACTACATCGACAGGCTCAGCGTTCGCATCCGTATCATCGACGTCCGCAACGGCCGGATTCTTCACGCCGACAGCTTCGTCGTCAGCGACGCCGACAAATTCTACAAGCGGGAAGACTTGGTTAAAAGAGTCGTCGACGAAGCCATCTTCCGCATCGAGAACGTCCAGTGCCTGAACTGAGTCTCACTTTCCTTTCCGCCTAAATGAAAATCCTCCGGGCACACTAAACCCGGAGGTGTTACACGATGACCAAAGACAAAACCAAGCTTTCCAAGAACGACCAGAACCTGTCGGCGATAATCTCCGACCACAACGCCCTCATGAAGAGCGACGCCGACGAGCAGTGGAGTTCGGCCCGCGGCTATCAAAAATCCAACGACTGAAGTCCGCCGTCTACAAACGTTTCCCCGCAAGGCCCTACTCACTAGGGCCTTTTTCCTTTTCGTTCGTCCCCGGCTCCGCCTGGCGTTCGCCCAGGGCGAAGTCCGCCGCCAGCTCCAGTTGCAGCCGCAGCAGCAGATCCCGGCGGTCCGTCGCCGGCCGCGCCGCCCGTGCGCCCACACGCTTCTTCACGTGATACGACGCCGCGAACACGGCCAAAAGGCCCAGCCCCGCCGCCAGTCCCGCGCCCTGGCCGGGGATGAGCGGCATACTCGCGATAATCGCCACACACGCGCCCAGCCCCAGCCACGACGTATACGGGAAGCCCGGCAGCTGGCAGTCGCCCCGCGGCGGGCAGCCGTGCAGCCTGCGGAACTTATAATGCGTAGCCAGAATCACCGCATACGCCAGCAGCAGCGAAAAACCGCCGGCGCTCACCAGGAAAAGGTAAACCTGCGCCGGCAGCACAAGTCCCAGTGCCAGTCCGGCCAGCATCCCCGTCCCCGAAAACAAAATCCCGCGGTAGGGGATATCGCCCTTATCCTTAAGCCACGCCGGCGCATGCCCCTCCTCGGCCAGCGAGCGCATCATCCGCCCCAGGCCGAACATCGCCGCCAGCATCGTCGACAGAATCGCCGACACCAGCACCATATTCATCGCATTACCGGCCCACGCCAGACGCCACGCCGCCAAAGCCGCCACCAGCGGGCTCGCCTCCGTCGTCAGCGTCCCCGCCGGCACCAGCGGCAGCAGCGCCGCCATCGCCAGCACATACAGCCCCACCAGGCCGGCCACCGTCATACCGATCGCCCGCGGCACCGTGCGGTGCGGATCGCGGGCCTCCGACGCCGCCAGACCGATAACCTCGAACCCGGCGTACGAAAATATTACGATCAGCATGCTCCCCGCCAGCCCGCCCACACCCTCCGGCAGCAGCGGCTCCGCCGCCAGCGCCCCTGCGCCCGCCGCCGGAACGCCAGGAACAAGCCCTGTTATCAGCGCCGCGCCCAGGGCGATGAACCCCGCGATCGCCGCCAGCTTCACCGCCGCCAAAGCGCTCTCCAGGCGGCTGAGCCTGTCCGCCCCGAAAAGATTGAGCACCGTCACCGCCACGATAATCGCCGACCCCATCAGCGGGATCGACAAAGCCGGCAGCCAGTTGCGCACGAAGATCGACACCGCCGTCGCCTCGCTCGACATCGCCAGCACCAGCCCCGTCCAGTACACCCAGCCCACCGTGAACCCCGCCCCCGGCCCGAACGCCCGCTCCGCGAACGTGCGGAACGAGCCGGGGGCCGCATCCGCCACCGTCATCTCCGACAGCGCGAACAAAATTATATACACCAGCGCCCCGCCCGCCAAAAATGCCACGATCACCGCCGGCCCCGCGCTGCGGATCGCCACCGCCGACCCGAGAAAAAACGACCCCCCGACAACCGTGCCCAGCGCCAGCATCGTCAGTTGCCAAGCCGTCAAGCCGCCTTCTTGCCGCATCATCGCCGCCTGCACATCCTCGCTGCGAAGCTATACCGCCCCGGCCCGATAAAAATCAGGCTGAGGAAAACGATGCCCAGCTCCAGCGCCTGCGAAGCGCCGCCCAGGCCGGCGCCGGTGCCCAGCTTCATCGCCACCGCCACCGCCATCGTAATCGTCAGCAGCAGGCACGCCGGGCGGAAAAACAACCCCAAAATCAGCAGCAGACCGCCGCCGAACTCCGACGCCGCCGCCATGAACCCCCAGAAAGGCGCCAGGAACCCGATCCCCACGAAACTCATCGACATCCCCAGCTTCGCCCAGGCCGCCACGCCGCCCGTCACCTTCGGCCAGCCGTGGTACATGAACATCAGCCCCAGACCCACCCTAAGCAGCAGCAAACCCTCGTCGCGAAACCGATCCAGGCTGGAACACAACATCTGCATCCCTCCTTTGACGATAGTTTGCCCGGATTCGTCGCTGTCATCGCTCTGCCGATACTTGGCATGTCCTGGAAGGGATCTGTCTAGAAAACAATACCGAACACTCAGACCTCCGCCCGCCGCGGCCAAGATTTGGCTCATGTTCGCCCGCCAGGCAGGGAAACACTATAACGACGTATAAATAGTGTAACGACAATACGCACCGGAAGTAGTGATACCATGTCCTGGCCCCTCAAAGAAAAACTCCGCAAACAACTCGCCGCCGAGCAGGGCGCCGTCATCCACGCCCCCGGCTCCCGCCCCGGCTTCGCCCTAGCCTTCCCCAACACCTACCATGTCGGCATGTCCAACCTTGGCTTCCACATCATCTACCGCGAAATCAACGCCAGCGGCCTCGCCGCCTGCGAACGCGCCTTCCTGCCCGGCAAAAAAGACCTCGCCGAACACCTCCGCACAAACACCCCCCTCATGACCCTCGAGACCCAGCGCCCCTTGTACGAATTCCCCCTCATCGGCTTCGCCGTCTCCTTCGAAATGGACTACTTCAACCTCCTCGCCATGCTCGAGCTCGGCAAAGTTCCCCTCCTCGCCGCCGACCGCGGCGAGGCGGACCCCATCGTCATCGCCGGCGGCCCCTGCGCCACCTTCAACCCCGAGCCTCTCGCCGCCTTCATCGACGCCTTCGTCATCGGCGAAGGCGAAGAAGTCATCACCGAAATCCTTGCCGCCTGGCAGCGGGGCAGGGAGGAGGGTCTGGCCCGAAACGACATACTGCTTTCCTTCGCCGCCATCCCCGGCGTCTATGTCCCTTCCTTTTATAACGACGAATACAACCCCGACGGCGCCCTCGCCGCCCTCACGCCCGCCGCCGCCGTCCCCGCGGCAATAAGCCGCCGCTGGATCCGCGACCTCGACGCCCGCCCCGGCCAAACCGCCGTCGTCACCGCCGACACCGAATTCGGCGACATGTACCTCATCGAAATCGCCCGCGGCTGCGGACGCCACTGCCGCTTCTGCATGGCCGGCTACTGCTTCCGCCGGCCGCGCGCCCGCTCCCTCGCCAGCCTCGAGGCCGCCATCGGCCACGCCCAAAAATACCGCGACAAAATCGGCCTCGTCGGCGCCGCCGTCTCCGACCACCCCGACATCGACGCCCTCGTCGCCTCCATCCGCGCCCGCGGCCTCAAATTCTCCGTCGCCTCCCTCCGGGCCGACTCCCTCACCCCCGCGCTCGCCCAGGCTTTAGCCGCCAGCGGCCACAAAACGATCACCCTCGCCCCCGAAGCCGCCAGCGAACGCCTCCGCCGCGTCATCAACAAAGGCCTTGACGCCGCCGACCTAGAGCGCGCCGTAGCCCTCGCCGCCGGCGCCGGCATACCCAACATCCGCCTCTACATCATGGTCGGCCTCCCCACCGAAAACGAACACGACATCGCCGCCATCGCCGAGCTAGCCCGCGCCACCCGCCGCCACATGGCCGCCCACGGCAGCAATGGCCGTCTCACCCTCAGCATCAACCCCTTCATCCCCAAACCCTTCACCCCCTTCCAGTGGCTGCCCATGGCCCCCCAGCCCCTCGTCGAAGAACGGCTGGCCGCCATCCGCGCCGCCCTCAAAGCCGACAAAAACACCGAAATCCTCGTCGAGCCCCCCAAAGAAGCCTACCTCCAGGGCGTCCTCGCCCGCGGCGACCGCCGTCTCGGCCCCGTCCTCCTCGAAGCCCACCGGCGCGGCGGCCCCAAACACTGGCCCAAGGCCCTCGCCGCCGCCGGCCTCGACGAAGCCTTCTACCTCTACCGCGACCGTCCCGTAGGCGAATCCCTCCCCTGGCAGCACCTCGACATGGGCCTCGAACCCGGCTACCTCCGGCAAGAACTCCAACGCGCCCGCGGCGAAAAATACACCCCTCCCTGCCGGCCAGGCTGCACCCTCTGCGGCGTCTGCCGTCCCGGCCAGGGGGAGGGAGGAGGACAAACCCCATGAGCAAATTCGTCATCAAACGCGCCGCCAACGGCGTCTGGCACGGCCTGTTCACCCACCTCGCCCACCAGGGGGTCAGACACGGCGTCTCCACCCGGCTGGGCGGCCTCAGCGTCCCGCCCTACGCCACCCTCAACCTCGGCCTCAAAAGCGGCGACGACCCCGGCAAAGTCCTCCTCAACCGCGACCTTTTCTGCCAGGCCGTAGGCGTCGACTACGCCCGCGCCGTCACCTGCCAGCAAATCCACGGCGACCACATCCACCTCGTCACAGATGAAGACGCCGGGCGGGGCACGCGCAGCCACGCCGCCGCCGTCCCGGCCAGCGACGCCCTCATCACCGACCGGCGGGGCATACCCCTCATCCTCTTCTACGCCGACTGCGTCCCCGTCCTCATCTTCGACCCCGCCCGGCGGGCCATCGGCCTCAGCCACGCCGGCTGGAAAGGCACCGTCGCCAAAATTGCCGCCAAAACCGTCCTCGCCATGGGCGAACACTACGGCACCAGCCCGGCCGACTGCTTCGTCGGCATCGGCCCCTCCATCGGCCCCTGCTGCTACGAAGTCGACGCCCCTGTCGTCGAAGAGCTCCAGGCCTCCTTCGCGGGCACCTGGCGCGACCTCGTCGTCCCCAGCGGCGACAAATGGCACCTCGACCTCTGGCACGCCAACCGCGACCAGCTCGAAGAAATCGGCGTCCCCCGCGCCCACATCGACATCAGCGGCGTCTGCACCGCCGAAAATACGACGCTGTTTTATTCGCACCGGGCTGAACGAGGCACAACCGGCCGCCACGGCGCAGTCATTTGCCTATAATTCGTTGGGGCCGCCCAGCAGCGCCCATCTGCGGCGTTGCTCCTCAGAGCGCTTGCTAGTGTACGTCCGAGTACACGTCGCGGCGCGCTCTTCCGGTGCGCCTTGCATCTGGGCACTTCTGAACGGCCCCGGCAGTCCAAAGAAGAACGGCCCCGGCAACCCCCCTTCGCATCAAAATCCCCCCTCGCGGCAGATACTAATGCCGCAAAGGGGGGATAACCATGCCCGGTGCGCCCAGCGACGCCCAGATCGCCGAAATGACCCGCCAGCTCAGCCAGGCCCGCACCGAAAACTGGTATGCCACCGACCTCTACACCTGGCAATGGTTCTTCCTCATCGCCCTGTTTATTCTGCCCTGGGTCGCCTTCCACTGCCTCGCCCACCGCCGCAAACTCCCCCGCCTCATCCTCTTCGGCCTAATCCTCATGTTCGTCACCATGGGCCTCGACCTGCTCGGCTACGAACTCGGCCGCTGGTACTACCCCTACAAAATCGCCCCCTTCGGTCCCTTCGTCGCCTTCGTCGACCACGCCCCCTTTCCCGTCATCTTCATGCTGCTGTACCAATACTTATCGGGCTGGGGCGTCTTCGCCGCCGGCGTCGTCGTCACCGCAGCCGTATTCGCCTTTGTTTTCGAACCGGCCCTCGAACTGATGGGACTGTACATGCCGCTCGAATGGGAATTCTACTACAGCTTCCCGGTATACATCCTCCTGCCCCTCTTCGCCCGCTGGCTTACCGAAAGCATCTTTACCGCCGCCGAACGCGACAAGGTCGGCCGGGACTGACCCCGCCTTATCTGCCTATAACATAGGGGCCGCCCATAAGCGCCCATCTGCGGCGTTGCTCCTCAGAGCGCTTGCTAGTGTACATCCGAGTACACGTCGCGGCGCGCTCGCACCCTTCGGGCATAAGCGACCACATCAACGCTAAAGCGTTGTGTGCCTGCTTATCCGGTGCGCCTTGCATCTGGGCACTTCTGAACGGCCCCGGCAGATCAAAGAAGAACGAAAGGGCGGGGGAGAGGCACAAACACAGGCCGGCCGGAGAATACTCCGGCCGGCCTTTCCACGCCCGGGTCCTGGCGGCGCGAAGCCTCAGCCCGTCGACGGTGGTCGGTAACGATACAATTCGATCAGCTCGCGCGACACCACCAGCTTCACCCCCGGCGCCAGCGTCGGCAGCAGGTCGGCCGCGGCGTCGAAGCCCATTATCAGCCCGAAAGTGTTGAACATACTGTTGGAATTCGCCCGGAACCCGTGCTGCCAAAGATTCGGGTAACGCAGCTCCAGCCCGTTGATCGCCGGGATGGCCGTCGCCGCCGCCAGCCAGCGCGCCGCCACCTCGGTTTCGCGGCCGCGTATGCATACCGCCGCCGGCTGCCCCGGCTGCAGCGCCCACGCGAACCCCGCCCCCCGCATCGCCAGCAGCCGGTGCGCCGACCAGCCGATCGCCTTCGCCTGCCCCGTCCGCGGATCGACCGCCAGCCCGTGCAGCTGGTCGGCCACCCTGCCGGCCGCGTCCACCAGCGCCCAGAAATTATGCGTGAACGGCAGGAACGGCACGCGAAACGCCCTAGCCTCGATACCCCACAGCCCCGCTACGCCGTTTGCCATACCATCGACCGTCCCTTTCCCGGCTTTGCCGCCGGCATCAGTATTCCCGCCGGCGCACACTAACCTTCGGCATCGCGCCGCCAAATCCTTTTTATTTCCGCGCGGCGGAGGGGAGCCGGCGCATCGTGTGGAATAAAACAAATCATGCAGCACACAACGGAGATGATAACTTGACGCCCGCCACAACAACCTCAGTCCGCAAAGTCGAAATCATTATGCTCGCCATCGTCCTCATCTGGGGCGTCAACACCCCGGTCATGAAGATCGGTCTCAACGTCATGGACCCCCTCGTCTACAACGCCTTCCGCATGGTCATCGCCACCCTGCTCACCGGCGGCGTCATGCTGGCCAGCGGCCTCTACCGGCCCATGCCCGCCAAAGACCTCAGGCACCTCGGCGCCATCAGCGTCTTCGGCTTCTTTTTCAACCAGATCTTCATAATCTACGGCATGGACGTCACCACCTCCGGCAACGCCGCCCTCATCCTCGCCACCCTGCCAGTAAACATCGCCCTCATCAACCGCCTCTTCGGCTACGAGTCCCTTTCGCCCCGCACCGCCATGGCCATCGCCCTGTCGCTCGGCGGCGTCGTCCTCACCGTCGCCGGCGCGGGCAAAGAAATAAGCCTTTCCGGCCCGCACCTCACCGGCGCCATCCTCATCCTCATCGGCCAGTGCGGCTACGGCTACTACACCGTCGCCTTCCGCCGCCTCACCGACAGCTACTCGCTCCACCAGATCATGGCCTCCGTCTTCGCCGTCAACGCCGTCCTCTTCGCGCTCATCGCCGTCCCCAGCCTCGCCCGCACCGACCTCGCGGCCGTCCCGGCCGCCGGCTGGTTTAGCATAGTATTCTCCGCCTCCCTCGCCCTCGCCGTCGCCAACTTCACCTGGATATGGGCCGTCAAAGCCCTCGGCAGCACGCGCGTGTCCCTCTACCCCAACCTCTGCCCCATCATCTCCATCATCTTCGCCTGGCTCTGGCTGGACGAAAGCTTCGGTCTCCTCCAGGCGGCCGGCGGCGCCGTCATCTTCCTCGGCCTGTGGCTCTCCCGCGGCCCGTCCCCGTCGCCAACGGCGACCACCAAAACCCGGAAAGGTTGATTCGCCCATGCTCGCCTTCCTGCTCGCCGGCGCCTCCCTGGGCCTGTCGGCCGGCCTGTCCCCCGGTCCCCTGTTCGCACTCGTCATCGCCCAGACGATGAAATACGGCCGCCGCGAAGGCATAAAAGCCGCCTGCTCGCCGCTCGCCACCGACCTGCCGATAATCGTCGCCGCCACCTGGCTGCTGGCCGCCTTCGCCGCTTACCAACAGCTCCTCGGCCTCATCGCCCTCGCCGGCGGTCTCTTCGTAGCCCATATGGCCTGGGAAAACGCCCGTTCCGGCCCGCTCTCGGCCGAGGATGCCGACTCGGAAGCCGCCAACTCCATCTTCCGCGGCGCGCTCGTCAACCTCCTCAGCCCCCACCCGTACCTCTTCTGGCTCACCGTCGGCAGCCCGCTCCTCCTGACCGCCTGGCAGGACGGCCCCGCCAGCGCCGTAGCTTTTCTCACCGCCTTTTACGCCTGCCTCGTCGGCGCGAAAATCCTCCTCGCCTATGTAGTAAGCAAATCCCGCCCCGCCTTCACCGGCCGGGGGTATATAATCGTAATGCGCCTCCTTGCTGCTCTGCTGGCAGTGCTCGCCATCCTTCTCGTTCGCGAAGGATGGCAGCTCCTGGTTGGCCGCCCATAAGTGCCCATCTGCGGCGTTGCTCCTCGGCTGCCATCCTCAGCGTACGTTCGTGTACGCTTCCGGTGTCATCCTCCGGTGCGCCTTGCATCTGGGCACTTCTGAACGGCCCCGGCAATTCAAGACTTTAGGACCGAGTGAGAGACGGGGAAACTGTATAAGCGCGCGAAACAGGCTGCCGGTGGCAGCCTGTTTCGCTTTAAAGCGGCCCGCCTCCCGGCGGGCCGCTTCGCTATGCTGTTCACTTTTCCAGCCGGAACTCGTGCCGCTTACCGCCCAAATCCGACCTGGCGGCCCTGATCCCCTTAGCGGCCAGCCTTTCCGCGAACTTCTCCGCCGTCAGCGCGTTCAGGCACACGGCGACGCCGTCCCTCAGCAGCCTTTTCTCGAAAGCCTCATACACCCCGTCCAGGCAGCAGCCCAGCGAATTACACATCTTGCATCATCTCCTTGTAGCAACTATGCTAATTATACCAGACAAAGGCTTCCCTGGCAGCCCCGCCCATTCTTACCGTCAATCCCAAATTGACGCCATCCGCAAAAGCTATTAATATTAATAATGTTATACTTAACATAAAGGCAAAATTATTGCAAACTACGCGCCCCGCAAAGGAGGTCTTCAGCCGTGTTCAGCCGCCCGGACGCCAAAACGTGGATCAAGCTCGTCACCGCCCTCTTCATCCTCAAAATCCTCAAAACGAAAGCCGCCCACGGCAACCGCATCGCCGCCGAGATCAAGCGCGTCACCGGCGACGCCGTCCAGCCCAACCCCAATTTCCTCTATCCGCTCCTCCGCCAGCTCGAAGAGGGCGGCTATGTCGAAGGCAGCTGGGAAAACCCCGCTACCCGCAGCAAGCGCGTCTACACCATCACCCCCGGCGGGTGCGCCTACCTCGCCACGCTGAAAAACACCGCCCGGGCCAAAATGCTGGAGCTCGAGCGTCGCCATAAAGCCATCCGCGATTACCTCTTCGCCGACTGAAAAACAACACCATTAACATACCAGGAGGAATCAACATGAGCGGCCCGAAAAAAATGGACAAACGCAAACTCACCATCGCCGCAGGGCTGATCGCGGGCGCTCTCGCCGTCGCCGGCGGCTGGTGGTGGTTCGCCGCCAGCGGCAAAGTTTCCACCGACGACGCCCGTATCAAAAGCAGCATCATCAACGTCAGCACCAAAGTCCCCGGCCAGCTCGAAGAGCTCGCCGTCCGCGAGGGCGACCGGGTCGAGGCCGGCCAGGTCATCGCCAGGATCGACGGCAAAGCCCTCCACATCCAGGCCGAGCAGGCTGAGGCCAACCTCGCCGCCGCTCAGGCCAAGCTGGCCTCCCTTGAGGCCGGTAGCCGCCCCCAGCAGGTCGCCCAGGCCGAATCCTCGGTCGCCCAGGCCGAAGCCAACCTTGAGAACACCCGCCGCGATTACGAGCGCACCGCCACCCTCTACGAAGACGGCGCCCTGTCCGCCCAGCAACGTGATGCGGCCCTCACCGCCCTCAAAGTAGCCCAGGCCCAGTACGAAGCCGCCCGCCAGGGCCTAAGCCTCGCCGCCGAAGGCGCGGCCGCCCAGGACGTCGACTTCGCCAAGGCCCAGGTCGCCCAGGCCGCCGCCGCCCTCAAAAACGCCCGCCTCCAGGTCGAAAACTCCGTCATCGTCGCCCCCGTTGCCGGCATCGTCGCCAAGCTTCCCGTCGACCGCGGCGAGATGGTCTCGGTCGGCCAGACGATCTACAGCATCACCAACCCGGCCGACTCCTGGGTCGAGGCCAACATCGAGGAAACCGAGATCGGCCGCATCGCGACCGGCGAGGCCGTCAAGTTCACCGTCGACGCCTATCCGCGGCAGAAATTCACCGGCGAAGTAGTCGAAGTCGGCGCCGCCACCGGCTCCCAGTTCGCCCTCCTGCCGGCCGACAACGCCACCGGCAACTTCACCAAAGTCACCCAGCGCATCCCCGTCAAAATAAAAATCACCGACAGCGGCCAGGCGGCCCTCCGGCCCGGGATGTCGGCCGTCGTCGCCATCCTCACCGGCAGGTGAGCGCCGTGAACGCCGCCGCCAAACCCGACAAATACCTCGTCCTGGCCATCGTCTCCCTCGGCACCGTCCTCAGCGGCTATGTCGCCAGCTCGCTCGACATCGCCCTCAGCAACATCATGAACTCCTTCGGCTTCACCATGGACACCGTCACCTGGGTGCTCCTCGCCTACATGATCCCCTACGGCGCCACCCTGCCCATCACCGGCAAATTCGGCGACCAGTTCGGCCGCAAAAAGGTCTACGTCGCCGGCCTCGTCGTCTTCACCGTCGCCACCATGATGGTCGGCCTCTCCTGGAACGCCGCCTCCGTCATCTTCTTCCGCATCGTCCAGGGGCTTGGCGCCGCCATGTACTTCCCCAACGCCATGGCCCTCGTCGCCGACGCCTTCCCGCCCAGCGAGCGCGGCCAGGCCATGGGCATGTGGGGGGCGTTTGCGGCCGCCGGCGCCGTTTTAGGCCCCACCGTCGGCGGCTACATCGTCGAATACGTCAGCTGGCGGGCGCTGTTCAGCAGCATCGTCCCCATCTCCGCCGTCGGCATCGTCCTCGCCGTCCTCGTCCTCGAGGAATCGCCCCCGCAGGACACCACAAAGCCCATCGACTTTCTCGGCGGCCTCACGCTGGTCGCCAGCCTCGGCGCCCTCATCGTCGCCCTCAACCGCGGCGGCCAGGAAGGCTGGACCTCTCCTTATATCGTCAGCCTCTTCACCCTCATGGCTCTGAGCCTCGCCGCCTTCGTCCTCATCGAGCGCCGCGTCGCCGAGCCGCTCGTCGACCTCGGCCTCTTCAAGAGCGCCACCTTCTCCGTCGCCAACATCGTCGGCTTTCTCACCTTCATGACCCTGATGGGCGGCCTGTTCCTCATCCCCTTCTTCCTCCGCAACATCCTCGGCTATTCGCCCATCCGCGCCGGCCTGTCGCTCTTCCCCCTCATCGCCGCCATGATCGTCATGGCCCCTCTGGGCGGCAAGCTCGCCGACCGGGCGGGGGGGAGGACGCCCACCGCCATCGGCATGCTCCTCCTCGCCGTCAGCCTCTACTCCTTCCGCACCATCACCGCCGACACCGGCTACCCCTTCATCGCCGTCCGCCTCGTCCTCATGGGCGTCGGCCTGGCGCTCACCATGTCGCCCCTCTCAAATGCCGCCATGGCCACCCTCCCCAAAGATAAAACCGGCGTCGGCTCCGGCGTCTTCAACCTCTTCAAAAACGTCGGCGGCAGCGTCGGTATCGCCCTCTTCGGCACATTCCTCGACGACCGGCAGTCCTTTCACGCCGCCGTCCTCGCCGAATACGTCGACACCGCCTCGCCCGCAGCAACAGGGCTGCTCGCCGCCCTCAAAGGCGGCTTCATCCAGAGCGGCCTCGCCGCCGACCAGGCCTACGGCGCGGCCCTCGCCGTCCTAAAGGGCATGGTCGCCAAACAAGCCGCCGTCATGGCCTACGCCGACGTCTTCCAAATCGCCGCCCTCTTCGCCGTCCTCGGCGTCCTAGCCGCCCTCCTCATCCGCGATATCCCCAAGCCGGCAGCAGCAGAGGAGGTTGCCGAGACGGCCGACCTTGTCGCAGTAACAAACGAATAGCCCAATATAAAACTCCCGGTATATACCGGGAGTTTGTTCTCTATATATAGCCCTTTGCGGAGAACGCAGGCTATGCGCCGGAGCTCCAGGCGAACGCGCCATAGGCTCGGGCCGACACAGCCGTACCGTCGCCAACTGTCGTCCGTGACAGATGGCTCCTCGCCCGTCCGTCCATGGCCGGGCGTACGTTCGTGTTACCGGCCTAAGCAAAGGACCGACATAGTATGAAATTAGGCTTGGAGCCTCGGGGGTATCGGCCATATGTCGTTTTACAAAACCAGGCAACTCGAATTCAGGTTCAAGTAGGTCTGAACCAATTACACATAGTGTCAATAACCACGTCCCCTTGACATGCCTAACGAAAGGAATATAATGGAAAATAGAGAAGTAATTTGCAAAGTTTGATTCGCAGGGGGATTTTATGAAAAGGATAATCATTTTCCTGGCGGTGATAATGGTTATTCCAGCGGTGGCGTTTTGCTCGACATCCAAATTGCTGGAGCGCGATACGGAGCTTCACCCTCAGGGCTGGATCGCCGGGGCGCTGACTTTCAAGGAAGGGACCACGGTTATTTTGAATGATAACAACGAGGTGATTTCCGGCGATTTGCGGTGGAACGAGCGATTACTCACCGTCGGTTATAGCTCCGCTCTTTTCGAAGAAATACCGGGGGGCGCCCGCGCGCTCGTCGCCTTCAAACCAGGCAGGGTCACTTTTAACGAACGCGGTCTGGTGCTTTCGGGAACATTGCAACACGACGCGACGGTTATTTTATACGGCGACGCTAACCCAGTCGTATATCTAAAATACGGGACTTATATCGAATTCAACAACGACGGCAGTCTTCTCCGGGGAACGCCAAAAGCCGATACATATTTTCATCCCAAGGGATGGCGCACATCTTTACCGAATAACATCAACGCAGGATTCGTAAAATTCAAGGGTCTCACCGAAGTGCTTTTCGGATCCAACGGCGAGGTAATCACGGGAACGCTGGCCAATGACCTGACGATAGGCGTGACCACCTACCCAGCAGGCACAACGCTGCGCTTCAGCGAAACCGCCAACCCACAAAGAATTTAGCAGGACAAGAAACCCCGGCCGTGAGGCCGGGGCTTTCTGTGTGTGGGAAAGGGATTGGGGTTTTGTTTGTGGCCGGGGTGAAAGCATTGAAAAAGTCGATGATTAAACAGATTGCGGAGGACGCGGGCTATGCGCCGAAGCTCCGGTCGAACGCTCCGTAAGGCTCGGGCCGACACAGCCGTACCGTCGCCAACTGTCATCCGTGACAGATGGCTCCTCGCCCGTCCGTCCATGGTCGGGCGTACGTTCGTGTACCCGCAAGGGGCAGGCCGCCCCTCTAACCGCTGAAGCGCTAAGAGTGGCGCACTTACCGGCCCCCTGCGCCAACGGCGCGTAACGCCCTCCGCAACGCCGCCCACGCCCGCATTCTCCGCCGCATCCGGCGAGGTTGCGGGTTGTTTTTTTAATCCTTGATTTAAAACATATAATTTAGTTGAAATTTCTACTATCTCTCGCTATAATAGGATTAGTAGAAATTTCAACTATTTTTTGCCTGCCGGGAGGTGGCCGCCATCAACACTCTCAAAAATCAGATCCTCCGCGAAATCGGTGCGGTGGCGCGGTGCATACATACGCTGGCCGACGTCAAGTACCGGGAGATCAGCCTCCAGCGGGGGCAGTTCACCTTTCTCACCCGCATCTGCGAGCACCCCGGCGTCAACCTCGCCGAGCTGTCTGTGCTGCTCAAGGTCGACAAGACGACAACAACCAAGGCCGTGCAGAAGCTCATGGCCGCCGGCTATGTCCAGCGGGAGCGCGACCCTGTCGACGGGCGCATGTGGCGGCTCGTCCCGTCCGAGCTGGCCCTCGAAGTCTACCCCGGCATCATCGCCGAGGAGAACCGCAGCATCGACATCTGCTTCGCCGGCTTCAGCGACGCCGAGCGCGCCGCCGCCCTCGGCCTCCTTGGGCGGATGCGGGCCAACATCGAAAAAGAGTGGCTGGAGCAGAAGCAGGGCGGGGGAGGAGAAGACAGCGATGATTAGCATCCGGGAGTATTCAGAGCCGTACAGGGAGCGGATGATCGCGCACATCCTCGCCATCCAGCGGGACGAGTTCGGTATCGCCATCACCCGCGCCGACCAGCCTGACCTCGATAATATCGAAACCTTCTACCGTACCGGCGCGGGCAACTTCTGGCTGGCCATTGACGGCGGCAAGGTCGTCGGTACCGTCGCCCTCATCGACATCGGCGGCCGTCAGGCCGCCCTGCGCAAGATGTTCGTCGCCCCCGCCTACCGTGGCGCGCCCCACAACACCGCCGGCCTGCTGCTGGAAACCCTCCTCGCCTGGGCCGGCGGTAAAGGCCTCCGCGAAATATACCTCGGCACTACCGCCAAATTCCTCGCCGCCCACCGCTTCTACGAAAAGAAGGGCTTCGCCGCAATCGCCCAAGCCGACCTGCCGCCCGCCTTCCCGGTTATGAAGGTGGACAGCAAATTCTATAAATATTCCATAGGCCGTTCAGAAGCCCCCAGATGTTAGGCGGACCGGAGGATGGCCCGCGACGGCGTACTTGGTTGCGTACGTCGAGTGGGCCATCCGAGGACCAACGACACAGATGGGGGCTTATCAACGGCCGTAATTTCAGTACCCTAATTCTTCGCCGATCACCCACACATGAATATCCGACGCCGGCGGCTTCTTGTGGATGACTGTCGTGATATTGCACAGCCGCGTCGGCCCCTGGCAGTCCATGCACCGCCCGCTCTGCACGCACGGGTTGGGGCGGTTCAGGCGCTTGTTATTCTGGGGCGCCGCCGTCGCGCGGATGCGTTCCATCGCCTCGTGGATGCCGGGCACGATCTTGTTGGCCCCCGTCAGCACGAAAACCTTCTTCGGCCCGAACATCATCGCCGCCACCCTGTTGCCGGTCGCGTCCATATTTACCAGCCGTCCGTCGGCGGTGATCGCGTTCGTCCCCGTCAGGAAAACGTCGCAGGTCAGCTGCGCCCGCCGCGTTGCCAGCACCTCCTCAGCCGTCAGGCCGCTCTTGTGGTGGCAAAACACCGTATTGCCCCGCTCCTCCAGCTTAGCCGCGATGTCGAGCTGTATCAGCGTCCACGACCCGCCGATCCCCACCGTCGCCTCCTTCGGGATGGCGGCCATCAGCTCCCTGACCGCCTCCTGAGCCGTCGGGAAATACCTCGCCGCGAACCTGTTCCCTTTAAGGGCCTCGACCGTCTTTTGCGCCTCGGCCGCAAATTTTCCTGCCGCGTCCATTTTCCTTGCCCGCCTCCTCCGTTTTTTGCGAAAAAATTTCTGTCGGCAATACTATGCCCGAAATGCCTGTGCGACAGAACAAATGTCAGAGCAAAGGCCAGAAAATATGTCAGAAAAAATGCCCGAAAATGTCAGGGCAAATGCCAGGTTTAGTAGACGTAATTTTCGATATATGTAAAAATATTATGGATACATGAAAAGCGCCTCCCCATGTGGCGAGGAGGCGCTTTTTGTCATTGTAGGGGAGCCGCCAGCAGGGCGCGGAATTCGTTGCCGCCCAGCCCCTCGTTTTCAAGCAGCACGGCGACAATGCGGTCGAGGGTGTCGCGGCGGGCGGCGAGCAGGGCGTGGGTTTCGGCCTCTAGGCCCTGCAGCAGCGAGGCGACCGCCATATGGAGCGTGCCCTGGGGGAGATCGTCGGCCGACACGATGCCAAGGTCGGACATGCCGCCAAGCACGAGCTGGCGGGCGAGGGCGGCGGCCTGCTGGAAGTCGCTGCCCGCCCCGGTGCTGCGGCTGCCGAGCGCGATATCCTCGGCCACCGCGCCGGCGAGGGCGACGACGATCTTATCCTTGAGCTGGTCGGCGGTATGGAGGTACAGGTCGTCGGCCTGGGTCTGGCGGACATAGCCGAGCGCCTTGCCGCGGGCGGCCACGTTCACGCTCGCCACCGAGCCGGGGCGGCGCAGTTCGCCGGCGATGGCGTGGCCGGCCTCGTGGACGGCGATGCGCCGCTTTTCGTCCGCGCCGGGCAGGCGGTCGAGCTTCTCGCCGAGGATGACCTTGTCGATCGCCCCCTTGAGGTGGCGGGCCGTCACCTCCTGCGCGCCGTCGCGCAAGGCGGCGATCGCCGCCTCGTTCACGAGGCTTTCGAGATGGGCGCCGGAAAAGCCGAACGTGTCGGCGGCGACGACAGCAAGATCGACATCGACGGCCAGCGGCTTGTTGCGGGTGTGGAGGCCGAGGATCTGCAGGCGGCCGGTCTTGTCCGGCAGGTCGACCTGCACCTGGCGGTCGAAGCGGCCGGGGCGGAGGAGGGCGGGGTCAAGCATGTCGGCGCGGTTGGTGGCCGCGATGAGCAGCACGCGCACCTCGTCATCGGTGGCGAGGCCGTCCATCTGGACGAGCAGTTCGTTCAGCGTCTGATCGTATTCGAGGTGGCCGGAGTTCTGGCCCCGCTTGCCGCCGAGCACCTCGATCTCGTCGATGAAGACGATCGCCGACGCCTTGCCCTGTTTGCGGGCAAGGCCGCGGGCCTGCTTGAACAGCTGGCGGACGCGCTGGGCGCCGACGCCGACGTACATCTCCACGAACTCCGAGCCGCTGGCGGCCACGAAGGCCGAGTCGGTGAACCGGGCCGCGGCCTTGGCGAGCAGCGTCTTGCCCGTGCCCGGCGGGCCGGCGAGGAGGATGCCCTTGAGGGGGCGGATGCCGAGGCGGCGGATGCCGTCGAGGTCGCGGATGAACTCCAGCGCCTCGCGCAGCTCGTTCTTGGCCACCTCCTGGCCGCCGATGTCGTCGAAGACGATCGCCGGCTGGCGTTCTCCCTCGCCGCCCATAACGGCGAACGAGGTTTTGCCGCCGAGCTTGTTATTGCCGTAGTAAGCGAGCACGGCGACGATGCCGGCGAAGAACAGGACGGGCAGGACGTCGACGCCCCGCCAGGCCAGATAGATGACGCTGCCGGCGCCGACGCCGGCGGCTATCGGTGCGTAGCGCATCACTTCACCTCCCGGACGGCTGCGTCGGGGCGGGGCACGACGGCATAGAGGGAAGCGTCCGCCTTGCGGAGCTGGAGATAGACGTTGCGCGCGTCGACGTACAGCTTGGCCTGAGCGCCGGCGGCGCGGGCCTTGGCGTCCACGCGGTCGGCCATGGCCGAGAAATTGCCGGTCGCGACTGCCTCCTGGAGGTGGAAGTGGACGGCGTGGTAAATTTCCTCCAGCTCAGGGGTGCGGTTGTCTCCAAGGTTGATGCGGGCCGGGCGCTTCCCGAGAACTGTTTTGGCGGTCTCGCCGATTTCGCCGTACGTTTTGGCGAGATTGTCGACGCCGCCGAGGGTGACGTTTATCGTGATGTCGCCGTTCTTGTTCTCGTCCCAGCTGGCGGCGGTCACGCCGGCGATGCCCTGCAGGCTGGCGCCGAGCGGCCTGGCGACCGCGTATTTCTGCCACAGCAGCTGGCCGGTGACCAATACCGCCACCGTCACTGCCAGGGCGATAACGAACATAAGCCGGTTGTCGCGCTTGAAGTTCATAGCGTTCCTCCCCGCGGGATTTTGTTTACATAACATTATAACATCCGAACAGGGTTTGCGGTACTTGTACTAATTGGCACAAGGTTTGGACATAATATAAGAGTGTTGGAAAATAACATAAAGGGGGTCTAATTCTTGGATAGAATCGCATTATTGCTGGTCATCGCCGGGGCGATAAACTGGCTGCTGGTGGGGCTGCTGCAGCTCGATCTCGTCGCGTCAATCTTTGGCGGTCAGAATTCGTTCATGAGCCGGATCGTCTATACCGTGGTCGGTATCGGCGGTCTGTGGTCGCTGTCGCTCCTCTTCCGCGAGCGCGGGCGGGGATAGGTCGTTATCAAGAGGCGAAGAACCGGTCGGAGACTGTACTCCGGCCGGTTCTTCGCGCATTTATTAGCCAAATTATGGACAATATTTAGATGCCTGCCGCCGTTTTCGGAAAGGAGAAGCCTGGTAATGAACGACCAACCGCTAATCAAATTGCTGACAAACCCGCTTGAGCCGTCGTTCGCGGTCGTGCTTATCCTCGTCGGCCTATATTCGTGGAAAATCAACGCCAGGCAGGCGGCGAACAAGAACTGCCTCCGGAGCGCAAAGTTTGCCCGGATCGCCGGCTGGTGCTATATCGCCGCCGGGGCCGGCATCCTGCTTGTTCGCTAGCGTCAGCGCTTCAGCACCGGCCTCCGTACGCTGACGTCGATTTTAATGTCGATCGGGGCGGCGGGGAATATCTCTTCTTCCCAGCGGTCTTTTACGCTTTTCCAGTATTGCGGGTAACGGTTGTAAACCAGTTTGCCCAGACCTAATATCTCGACCTTCATGTCCTGCTGCCGGTCGTAAGCCTTTCTCGCCATCCGCGTGTATTCGGCCGCCACCGCCTGTTCCATTGCTTTGGTGAATTCGGGGTCGAGGGCGTCCTGCGGGGGGTATTGGTTTTCGCCCAGCGTGCCGACGAACCTGGCCTCCAGGGAAAAGCGGAGGTTATTCCCCTCAAACAGGGGCGTGACTTTGATATCGGCCTCGTACAGTTCGAAAACGGCGATCTTACCGGGGGCGGCCGGGTTGGCGAAGACGACCACGCCCTGCTTGAGCTCCCGTCTGAGCAGTTTCCCGCCGTATACTTCGAATTCGTCCAGCTCGCCGATCATCCTCTGCCGCCTGTCGAACACAGCGGCCTTCGCCAGCTTCACCTCCTTGCCTTCCACCAGGACGAACGGCAGGACGAACGACCGTTTGCCCCTGATCGCTTCCGATATCTCCCCGACGGTCGCCTTGCTCGGGAAGTACGGCGACCGGTCGGCGTTTTTCGGCAGTTTGGCGATGAAGACGCTGTTTACCTCGTCGACCTGCAGGGTGGCTTTCAGGACGTCTTCGGCGCGGCCGGGCGCGACGAACAGCTTGACCTTGCGGCGGATCTCGGCGTCGCGCAGCCAGAAGTCGAGGATGCCGCCGATGCCTTCCCTGGCCACCGCCTCGCTGACGATCATGATCTGGATATCCTCGAAAAACATGGCGAAGTAGACCTTGGTGTTGATGGCGCGGACGATCGCGAGCATCGACTCCCCCTCGGCCGCCCAGATGAGGTGCTTCTGGGAGCTGGAGATCTCCCTGCTCGCTTCTTTCCTGAATTTGGGCAGTTCCATCGTCACAAGGTACGTCCGCCGTCCCGCCCCCTGCGGCGCTGCCAGGAATTCTTTTTTGCCGCTGCCTTCGCCGGCGGTTGCGTGGTCGACGGCGACGCCGAGCACATAGCCGCGGTTTTCGATCTCCTTGCGGTCCCAGCAGCCGCCGAGCGGCAGGGTAATCGCTATTAGCGCAACAACGAGCAGCAATCGTCCGGACAATGTTTTCCGCACCGCGTCACCCCCGTTGCCGCCGCCAGGCCAGCGCCAGCAAGAGCGGCAGGACTCCCAGACCCCACGCCAGGCCGGCGTAATTCAGCCATTTGCCGACGACGATGAGCGAGTAAAAGTCCGGCGGCACGGTGACGAGGTACGCGAGCACGGGAACGAGCACGACCATCGCCGGGCGGGGATTTTCCAGCCTCAGCAGGCGGGCGGCGGCAAAGCCGCTGAAATACAGCCAGTTGACCAGGGATGTGAAGCAGACGGCGATCCAGACGATCATCAGATAGCCGTCGATCCGTTCGATGAAGGTGTCGGGGATTTCGATCGCCCGGTAGGCCATGATTGTCGGGATGAGCAGGTGGGCCGTCTCTTCCGGCCCCAGTATCCCCAGCGTTATACCCGCGATCAAGACGAATAGGACGGTCACCGCCCCGATGCCGGCCAGGCCGAAGCGGACGACGCTGTCCCGCCGGACGAGATACGGATACACCAACCCTATTATCAGCTCCGGCCCGCTGTAAGCCGCCCAGCAGTCCAGACTGCCTGCCAGCGCCGGCATGACGCCTTCCGCCAGCAGCGGCGTGTAATGCGCGGTTTCGATCTCCAGCAGGCCGAGGAGCACCAGCACGACGAAGGTCGAGTGCGCGAAGAGGAGCAGGAACTGCTGCGCGCGGATGACAGGGCCGAGGCCGCTCTGGGCCGCATACACGGCGAGCAGCAGCAGGGCGAGGACGATGACCTGCGACGGGGTCATGTCCAGGAGAAAAATCTTCACGGCGATGCGCGAGATCCGGATAAGCTGCGCCGCCATGGCGATCATCAGCGCCAGCATGACGACACTCAGGACATTTCCCCAGACCTTTCCCAGCAATACGCGGTGGTACTCGATCGCGGTCTGGTCGGGGAAGCGGGCGGCCAGGGCGGCGGCGATCCGGAAGGATACGGCGATAAGGACGCTCGCTAGCAGCACCGACAGCCACAGGTCCTGTTTCGCGGTTTCGGCGACCGTGCGGGGCAGCACGAGCAAACTGGTGCCGACCATGGCGTTGATCGTTATCACCATGAATTGTAGCGGTGATACCCATCTAGTCTGCATCGTCGCCGCTGCCTTTCTCCTCCTTAAGCCGCACGGCGTCCTGAGGCTCTAGGTAGGCGGGCCGTTCGGACATGCGGGTGGCGGGCAGGAGGGCGACGGTGTCCTTTAGGTCGCTGAGGTGGGCGCTCGATCTGGGGGTAAGCGGCGCCAGGTAAGGCTCGCCGAAGCTTTCCAGGATGCTGAGATGGATAGCGATGGCGATTAGGCCCCACATCACGCCGAACATGCCCATACCGGCCGCCAGGATCATGAGCGGCACTCTGAGCAACCTCAGCGGCAGGCCCATCCGGTAGCTGGAGAT
The DNA here is from genome assembly GCA_031460455.1 of Sporomusaceae bacterium. Classification (NCBI taxonomy): domain Bacteria; kingdom Bacillati; phylum Bacillota; class Negativicutes; order Selenomonadales; family Sporomusaceae; species Sporomusaceae bacterium. The sequence goes on along the minus strand of JAVKTQ010000001.1, from coordinate 541,854 downwards.
GCTGAAGGTAGCGATGGCGGTGAAGGAGGTGACGATGACGAGCGGCGGGCTGACCAGTCCCGCCCGCACTGCCGCCTCGCCGATGACCAGGCCGCCGACGATGCTGACCGCCGGGCCGATCAGTTTGGGCAGCCTGATGCCAGCCTCCTGCATGATTTCCAGCAGGCCTTCCATGATGAACGCTTCGATAAAGGTGGGAAACGGCACCCCCTCGCGCGACGTGCCGACCGTCAGGGTGAGCGGCATGGGGAGGAGGCCGGGGTGGAAGCTGGTTATGGCGACATAGAGGGCGGGCATGGTCAGCGCGAAGAAGGCGGTGACGTAGCGGGTGAATCTGATGAGGGCGGCGGGCAGCCATTTTTCGTAGTAGTCGTCGCCGGATTTGAAGAAATCGGTGAAGGTGGTGGGGGCGACGCAGCAGTAAGGCGTGCCGTCGATCAGGATGCCGACCTTGCCTTCGGCCAGCAGGCTCACGACTCTGTCGGGGCGCTCGGTGTCCAGCACTGTGGGGAAGATCGAAAAGGGGGAGTCTTCGAACAGGCCATGGATACCGGACGGCGCGGGGATATCGATGGTGATATTTTGCAGGCGTTTTTCGACCTCGCCGACCAGCTTGAAGTCGGCGATGCCGCGGAAATAGACGACGGCGATATCCGTCTGGCTGCGTCTGCCGACAGTCCGCTTGCCGACGACGAGGTTGGGGTTTTTGATCCGGCGGCGGATAAGCGTAATATTGACGCGCAGTTCTTCCGTGAAGCCGTCGCGCGGGCCGCGTATCTCGGCTTCCGTATCCGGTTCGGCGATGGCGCGCGCTTCGACTTTGCGGGTTGCGACGACGATCCCCGCGGCGAGCGTATCGACGAACAAGGCGGCGTTGCCGGCCAGAATCCGGTTTACGACCGCTTCCATCCTGTTTTCCACGGCGACCGACGCTGTGGTGAGGAAGGTATGGCGAACGGTATCGGCCAGGCCGGACTGTTGCGGGCCGGAAGCCGGGACAGCGCTGGGCCGGGTAAGCTTTTCGATAACATGCTCGTTGATCGTCGCTTCGTCGACCATGCCTTCGAGGAAAACGAGCGTCGCCTTTAACTGCAGGGGTGCGGCCCAGAATTCGCGGAACCGGATGTCGTCGCTGCCGGCGAATATTTTGCCTAAGGCCGCCAGGTTGTCGGCCAGCACGGCCGACAGCGGGTAGGCTTCGCTCTCGACATACTGCTCCCGAAGTGTCCTGGCGAGGGTTTCCAGGTCCTGCTCGATTTCGCCCGCGCCGGCCAGCAGGGTTTTCAGGCCCTGAAGCTTAACGCGGAAATCGTTCCCGTCTACTTTTCCCACCGCGATTACCCCTCTGCAGAACTATGCGCCGCCAAAGCCTCTGCCGCATATATTTCCCAATCAAGGGAATTTTTATTAGTTCACCGCGGGCGGGGACGGGCCGATGAACGGAAAAACCGGCCGGAGAATATTTCTCCGGCCGGTTGACGCCGCGGGCGGGGAGCGTCGGGCTAGGCCTGATGGTTTGCCGACTGTCCGTTCTCGGGGTATTCGATCTTGGCGTCGATGCCGCGGCTTTTCTGCCACTTGTCCATCAAGATGACGGCGATGGGGCAGAGGATGGCGGTGGTCAAGGTGGACAGCGACACCTGGAGGGTGGCGATTTCGACGAGGTTCTTGTACGCCAGGGCTTCGGCAGGGCTCATCATGCCTGCGCCCACAGCTATTGAGGCGGCGGCGGCGATAGCGGCGGGGGTGCCTACGGCATTGCCGGCTGTCGAGGCTTCGGCGACCGGGGCTATCTGGCTCTTTTCGCGGAATAGCTTGAATACCAGGATGCCGGTCAAGCCGGTCAGGATGGTGGTCATCAGCCCTAATGTGACGCCGGCGACGACGACTTTGGGATTGAAGAAGGTGGCGAGGTTCATGCCGGCGCCGAGGGCGAAGGCGAAGAAGGGAATGGGCAGGGATTCGCCCGGCTTGAGGAATTCGCGGATGTCCTTGTCCAGGTTGCCGAGCAGCATGCCGATGCCGATGGGCAGGAGGACGGCGATGAAGGCGATAATGGGGAAGTTGGCGCCGAGCATGCCGAGCGCCATGAGGGTGAAGAAGGGGCCGTCGTTGAGCGAGAGGACGGCGACGGCGCCGACGTCGGAGCGGTTGCCGTACTGGCCGGTGAGGGCCGCGTACATGCCGCCGTTGCCGTTGGTCATGGCGGCGATGATCGCCATGGTGGACAGGCCGAGGAAGCCGTTCATCATGTCGCCGGATAGTTTGCCCCAGATGACGCCGACGATGAGGCCGGTGAAGTATTTGGAGGCGGTGAGGAGGACGCCTTTCTTGAGGGCCAGGCCGCCGACCCGCAGGTTCATTTGGCTGCCGCAGCAGAAAAGAAAGAGGGCGATGAGGGGCATGGCGCCGTCTTTGAACAGGAATTGCGTAAACCCGCCAATCCGTAAAAATTCATATATTCCCGGTTTGATGGGCGCTACGCCGAGGGACTTGAGGAAGGACATTATGAAAGGAATGTGCAGCTGGTCAATGGTGTTCAGCAGGGCGCCGAACATCAGGGGCACTACCATGAGCCCGCCGGGGACCTTTTCGATTGCGCGCTTGATTTGCATTGTTTTCGCTCCTTCATATTTATTCGCCTGGGCCCGTTCCTGCTATGGCATCGATTTCCACCCCATCCCTGCCGTTTTCGCGCCGGGTGCGGCCGGCCGGGCTGTGATTACCGCGCCTGTTTGACGTAGGGGATTGTCAGTGGCCCGAACGGGAGGACGGCTATGCGGGGCTTCGGTCCGTATTTCGCGGTCAGGGCGGCCAGGGTTTGCTCCACGTCGCTTATGGGGATGAATTTGGCTTTGGCGACGGTTGCGCCGTCGAGGGTGGAGTAGAGGTAGCAGTCGGCTTTGAGCTGGACGATGGCCTGCACCTGGACCTGCCATTGGTCGAACATGCTGAACGCCGGGTCTTCGATCATGGCCAGCAGCTGCTGCGGCGTGTCGCGCATCTGCAGGATTTTGGCGTAGTTGCCGTGGTTGGGCACGCCGTCCGAGCATTCGGACGCGCTGACGATCGCGCCGCCCTGGCGCACGATCTGCGCCGCCGCGCTCATGCCTTTGACGGTTTGGTAGAGGTTTTGGTCGAGCGGGTAGCCCGAGTTGGTCGTGACGACGATGTCGAACGCCTGGTCGACGGCGTGCATGGCGCTTTCCCTGACGAATTGGCAGCCGATGCGGTGGGCTTTGATGACGTCGCCGGCGAAGACGTTGGTGATTTCTTTCTCGCCGTTGAGGGTGACGTTGAGCATGAAGTCGGGTTTGGCCATCAGGCAGTTCTGGGTGGCGGCGTCCTGGAGGATGTTTCCTTCGATGATCCCCCACGTGCTGTTGGGGTGGCCGATCATCTGCGCGTTGTGGAAATCGAGGATGGTCTTTATGCTGGAAACGCCGGGCTGGATCCCCTTGGGGCCGCCCGAGAAGCCGGCGAAGAAGTGGGGCTCGATGAAGCCGATGACGATTTTGAAGGATGCCTCGACATAGGTTTTGTTGAAGTATACCTCGGAGCCGTAGGTGTTGCGGCCCACGCGGACGAGTTTGCCGTCGTCGAAGGCGTCGTGGTTCTCGATGCGGATGGTGTCGACGATCTCCCTGCCGAGCATGAGGATGAGTTCGTCCCTGGTATTCGCCCGGTGCGAGCCGAGGCCGTTGATGATGACGAAGTTTTCCGGCGGCACGTGGCCGAGTTCCTCGAGTATCCACGGGACGAGCTTGTGGTTCGGCGTCGGCCGGGTGAGGTCGGAAATCACGATCGCCACCGTATCGGAGGTGCTTACCATCGACCGCAGCGGCGGGGCGCCGATGGGGTCGCGCAGCGCCGCGAGGACGGCCTGCTTTTCGTCGGCCAGGCCTTCGAGGTGGTTGGGTTCGATAACCACCGCGTCGTCGGCGACGTTGATTTCCAGTCCGGTTCTGCCGTAAGCCAGTTTTACTTTTTTCATGCCAGCCTCTCCTTTTTCCGTGCTCTTTTATCCTGCGGGTGGGCGCCATAGGTTTAGTTATCGCATATCTCGTGCCAATAGCGGCGAAGGGGATAGCCGGCCCTGTTTCCGCCTATTTCCCGCGTTTTCCCGCCGCTGCCGGCGGGGAAAAAGTCGCGCGGCGTCAACCAAAAAATGTAATAATTGTAACAGATGTAAGAAGAATAGTTCTTACATCTGTTTTGGCGCCGTTATTGGTGTATAATTGAGGGGAGAGAATATCGGGAGAGGATTGCCGGCATGAAGACAAAGATGTGGATTATCACGCCGTTCGTTGCGATGCAGAAGGTGGCTGAGCAGGTGGTGGCCGAGAGGGCTCGCGAACTTGCCAACTGCGATGTCGCGGTATCGACTTCCCACTGCGACGTCACCGGGTTTCAGAACAGCCTGGTCGAGCTGCGCAAGGCGCAGGAGTGGGGAGCGGAGGTGATTGTCAGCCGCGGCGGCACGGCGGCGTATATCGCCGAGCATACCGATATCCCCGTGGTCGAGATCGAGGTGACGGCGCTCGATATGCTGAGCGCGTTCAACAAGGCGGGGAAAGACGCGTCGACGATCGGCCTGGCGGGGTTCAGGAATGTTATTTACGAGTGCGAGAGCCTGTACGATTTTCTGGGCACCCAGCTCCGTCAGGTTACGATTCTCGACGATTGCGACGATGCGGGGATGAAGCAGGCCATCAGGGAAGGCATCCGGATCCTGGTGGGCGACGCGCTGGCGATAAGGTTCGCCAATTCGGCCGGGATATCGTGCATTTTGATCGAGTCGGGCAAGGCGTCGATCTATAAGGCGATCAGGGAGGCGGAGTCGGTCGTCAGGGTGCGCAGGAAGGAACAGGCCCGGACGGAGATGCTGCGGACGATAATCGATTCGTCGACCGACGGCATAATCGCGGTCGATGATGCCGCCCGCATAACGCTTTTCAACAAGGCGGCGGAGGGTATCTTCGGGTTCGGTCAGGACCGGGCGGCCGGACGGCCGGTGACGGACGTCATTCCCAATACGCGCCTGCCCCAGGTGCTGAGCACCGGCGAGCCGGAGATCGGCGAGCTGCAGATAATCGGCAAACGGCAGATCGCCACGAAGCGCATCCCGATAAAGACGGGCGATCAGGTTACCGGCGTCGTGGCGACTTTCCAGGAGGTGTCGCAGCTGCAGAAGTTCGAGCAGTCTATCCGCCGGAAGCTTTACGATAAGGGTCTGACGGCCAAGTTCCATCTTAACCAGATTGTCGGCGATTCCCCCGCGCTGCGGAAGGCGAAGGAGCTCGCCCGCACGTATGCGGCAACCGATTCGACGGTGATGATCACGGGGGAGACGGGCACCGGCAAGGAGCTTTTCGCCCAGAGCATTCACAACCTCAGTTCGCGCCGCGACGCGCCTTTCGTGGCCGTCAACTGCGCCGCGCTGCCGGAAAGCCTGCTGGAGAGCGAGTTGTTCGGGTATGAGGAGGGTGCGTTTTCGGGGGCGAAGAAGGGCGGCAAGATCGGCCTGGTCGAACTCGCCCACCGCGGGACGCTGTTTCTCGACGAGATCGGCGAGATGCCGCTTTCGCTGCAGACCCGCATCCTGAGGATGATCCAGGAGAAAGAGGTTATGAGGCTTGGGGGCGACAAGATCAATATGGTCAATGTCCGTATATTGGTGGCGACCAATAAGGATTTGACCCGTCTTGTGGCGGTCAACAGGTTCCGGGAGGATCTTTATTACCGGCTCAACGTGCTGCCGCTGCATCTGCCGCCGCTGCGGGAGCGTCCGGAGGATATCGGGCGCCTGGCGGAGCATTTCGTCCGCAGGCTGTCGACGCACCGGCCGCCGGTGAAGAGCATTTCTCCGGAGGCGATCGGGGCGCTGCGGGAATACCCGTGGTTCGGCAATGTGCGGGAGCTGGCCAATGTGGTGGAGCGACTGGTGCTGTTGTCGCCGGGGGCGGAAATCGGCAGACGGCAGGTGGCGGAGGTGGTGAATGTCGCCAGTAAGCCGGAGGCTGCCGCGGCTCAGCCGGCTGCGGATGTGTGGGCGCTGGTCGGGGAGTTCCGGAAGCTGGGTATGGGGGCGCGGAAGATCGCCAGGGTGCTGACTCAGAAGGGGTACGATATAAAGTATTATCAGGTCGCTTATCGCCTGGACAAGGAAAAGAACGGGTAAGGGCGGCGATACGGAAAAAAACCTGCGAGATTCGCAGGTTTTTCGTTTGCGGAGTTTATGCTGCGGCGGGGGCGGACTACCGCGGCGCGTGCGCGCGCAGGGCGAGGTGGAAGTAGAGCGCGCAGACGAGGATGACGGCGGCGGCGGCGGTGAAGACGGCCGTAAAGCCGAACGCCTGGGCGACAACGCCGAGGACGGAAGCGCCGAGGGCGTTGCCGACGTCGCCCGCACCGGAGAGGATGCTGAGGGCGGAGCCTTTGTTGGCTTCTTTGACGTTTTGCACGAGGAAGCCGGCCAGGGTGGGGTAGATGGTTCCGAAGCCGAAGCCGACGAGGACGCCGGCGACGGCGAAGACGGTCGGGCAGGGGGCGGCGGCGAGCAGGAAGGCGCTGGCGGCGTTGAGGAGGCTGGCGCAGACGGAGGTTTTGACGGGGCTGAGCCATTCATTGACGGTCTGGACGCCCAGACGGGCGAGGACGACGGCGAGACTGAAGGCGACGAAGAAGACGGAGAAGCCGCCGATGCCGTGGGCCAGGGCGAGCAGGGGGACGAAGGTGAACATGGTGCCGAGGGCAAAGTTGGAGGCGAACAGGCAGACGGACGGGGCGAGGACGATTTTGGCGGCCAGGACGGCGCGGAAAGGGGCCCGGGCGTCGCCCGCGCGAGCGGGGGCCGGTTTGGAGCCGAACCATATTACCGCCAGGGCGCAGAGGGAGACTGTCAGACTGACGGCGATCAGGGACGTGAAGCCGGCGGCCTGGTAGACGAAGGGGCCGGCGCTGGTGCCGATGCCGAGGCCGATCATGGTGAAGAGGGAGAAGTAGGCGATGGCGGCGGTGGCGTGTTCGCGCGTGCCCACCGTGCTGGCGAAGGTGATGGCGCCGGTGCCGTAGAAGGACATGGCGATCCCCTGCCAGAAGCGCACGAGGAGCAGGGGCCAGAACCCGGTTGCCCACAGGTAGGCCGCCAACCCCGTAATTGTGAGGATCTGGCCGATCTGCAGCGTGAACCGGCTGCCGCGCACGTCGGCGCTCATCCCCGACCAGGGGCGGAGCAGCAGGGCGCCGAGCGAGACGATACCCATGGCGAAGCCGATCTGGGATTCGCTCAGGCCTGTGGTTTTGAAGTGCACCGGCAGAACGGGGTTAAGCAGGTTGTTGCTGAAGACCATCATCATCTGGACGATGACGATGATCTGGAACTGGCGGTTGGCGAACAGGTTCGGCAGTAAGGACATCGGTGCGCCTCTCGGGTCGGCCGCGGCGGGTCGCCTGGGAAATTGCGCCGCCGGCCGGAATTCAGACTAATTATAGCTGCCGGACGGGCGGATTACAACCGGCCGATTGGCGCGTAATACGCCGCCAAACGCGATTGCCGGCGGAAAATCCGCGCACGCCGCCCGCGGTCACTAAAGACGAAAAACCGCGATTTCCGCGGTTTTTCGATTGTTTATCGGTTTACAGGTGGACGATTTCGAGGCCGGGGATGAGCGCCGCGAGGCGCTCGGCGAGCAGCCGCCGGTGGCAGCGCGTGGCTGCGGGTTCGCTGCACAGCAGGCAGGCGCCGGCGAAGAGGGCAGGGTCGGTTTTACGCAGAGCCTGGCGCTCTTCGAGCAGGCGGGCGTACTCGCTTTCGTACTCGGGCCAGCTGATTTTTTTTGTTTTGTAGCCGTCCATGAGGCTTTCGGTGGGGGCGAAGTCGGTCAGGTGGAGGTAGTCGATGCCGGCGATGGCGTCGAGGAGGTATTCGAGATCGGGTTTTTTGGTGTAGCCGGCGAGTTGGGAGGTGTTGTTGAGGCGGATATCGATGAGCCTGCTGACGCCGTTTTGCTGCAGGAGGGTGAAGAAGTCGCGGGCGGATTTTTTCCCGGAGCCGATGGTGTAGAGGGTCATTGCTTCGACCTGCCTTTCGGATTTTTTTCGCTGGCGCGTGATTGCAGCGCGGCGGCATGGCGCGCGGCTTAAGGTTTGACCGGGAATCTGACGTAAAAGGTGGTGCCGTCCATGCCGGTGGCGAAGTCGACGGCGGCGCGGTGGCGCTGGGCGATACGGTAGCATACCGACAGGCCGAGGCCGGTGCCGTTGTCTTTGGTGGTGAAGAAGGGGGTGCCGATTTTTTTGATGACGCTTTTGGGGATGCCGCGGCCGGTGTCGCTGACGGCGAGGACGATCCGGCCTTCTGCCGCCGGGCTGGTGGCGATGGTGACGACGCCGCCGCCCGGCATTGCTTCCAGGGCGTTGCGGGTGAGGTTGAGCACCAACTGGCGGAGCTCTTTTTCGTCGAATAAGATGGAGGGGACGGGGCTGGTTCTGAGTTCGACGGAGTGGCCGGTGCGCAGGGCATCGGCCTGCAGGAGCGGCAAGATGGCGGCGAGGGCGTCGTTGAGGCTGCCGGGCTTGAGGTCGGAGGTTTTGTTTTTGGCGAGGGAGAGAAATTCGCTGATGATGCTGTTGGCGCGGTCCAGCTCGTCGATCATCATCGCCAGTTGGGATTTGTACCCGGCGAGTTCGTTTTTCCGCTGGAACAGCTGCAGGTAGCCGCGGACGGTCGTCATGGGGTTGCGGACTTCGTGGCCGATGCCGGCGGCCATCTCGCCGACGAGGTTGAGGCGGTCGAGGCGGGCCATGTCGGCTTCGAGCAGCTTTTCTTTGGAGATGTCCTGCATGATGGCGATGCGGCACGGTTCGTCGCCGATATGGACGAGGGTGGTGGTGGTCATTACGGTTACCAGCTTGCCGGTTTTCGTTCTGAGCTTATATTCCGCGAGAGGCAGTTCGCCGGCGGTGCGCAGGGTGTGGAGGAGTTTCGCTGCCTTACGTTCGTCAAGATTGACCCTGATGCCGAGATCCTTGGCGGTGCGGCCGCTGACTTCGTCGCGTGTGTAGCCGAGGGTGTCGAGGTATTTCCGGTTGGCTTCGACGTGCCGGTCGTCGACCATGCTGTAGATGGCGATCATCGCCGGGCTGTGGTGGAATATGCCCCGGAAGCGTTCCTCGGCCTCGATGAGTTCGCTGGTGCGTTCGCGGATGATCTCTTCCTGCCTGCCGAGCAGCGCCTCGCCGAGCAGCGCCCGCCGTTCGGCCGCGAGCCGCCGCCGGCTGTGGAGGGCGATGAGGGCCACCAGCAGGCTGACGACGGCGAGCGCGAACAGGCTGGTAACGATGATGGACCATTTATGGGTCTGCCAAAGGGAAGGCCGCCTGTTTATCACGATGCTGCCGGCCGGGAGTGTGCTTTCGCCGATCGACCAACGCTGTAGCTCGGCCGCGTCGAAGCGGTATTCGGCGATGTCGAGCGTTTCCAGGGTTCCGGGCGCGGTGCGGCCCTGGAGGATGGCGAGGGCTTTTTCGCCGACCGCCCGGCCGAGGCTGCCGATATTGAGGACGTAGCCGCCGACGGCGCCGCCGTCGCCGATGTGGGTGGAGTAGCTGCCGAAAACGGGCGCCGGCGAGGCTGCGGCGAGGCTGCGCGCTATCTGGGCCGGGACGAGCGGGGAGCCGTAGTTGTCGCGGGCGAAGTCGACGAACAGGACGGCGGCCGGTTTGTCGAGGGCGGCAAGGTGGTCGATTAGCTCGGGGAGGGCCAGGTAGTCGAGATAATTTATCGCCACCTGGCCGGCGAGGGGGGCTAGCCGTCGTGGCAGTTCTTCGCGAAGGTCCCGCTCGGCTTCGGAGCGGCCCAGCACCACGTACAGCCGCTCGACGGCCGGCACGAGTTCGAGGATGAGGGCGGCGTTTTTGAGCGGGTCGAAAGCCGGGATGCAATAGGTCCGGTTGGGATGCAGCAGAGCGGGGGTGATGTCGAGCGTCAGGGTGCTGAAGGCGAGGACCGGCGTGTCGCCGAAGATGTCGTCGCAATAGGTATCGAGGAAGCGGATCCCGACGGGGGAGTGGACGACGATTATGTCGGGGCGGGAGTAGCGGTATTTTTGGCGGAGGACTTCCGCGATGGCGCGGGCGACGGTGTCGTTGGGGGAATAGGACAGGACTTCGAGATTTTCGGAGAAATATTCGAATTCGCGAGAGTCGTCCGCTGCCAGGCGCTGTTTGAAGCCGGCGGTAAAAGCGATGTTGAAGGAGGAGTCCATGCTTTGCGTGTAGAGGAGGAGGACTTTGCTTTTAACGGGAGAGGCGGCCGCGCTTTGCCCCGCCGCCAGCGGGGCGGCCGGAAGGGCGAGGAGAAGGGTGAGGGCGAAGAGGCGGGTTAAGGCCTGTGCGCACCAGCGGCGATAACTATGTGGGTATTGCATTACAGGGAGCACCTTTCCTCTCCCGAGCATAACTTTAATATGGTAATTCTTGCGAATTTGGGAATTTCCTGCCAGGAAACAACAAAGTTCGCATTCTGCCGGTCGGCAGGTGCGAACTTTGTTGTTTGCGGGGCGTAAATCAGTAGTCCTTGCTGCCGCCCGGCTTGGCGGCCGAGGCTTTTTCCTTAATGTCGACGACCGCCTGGTTATGGTAGGTGATGATGACCCGGAAGGGGTGGGTCTGCGGGGTGGGGTCGGCGGCGGCGATTTTGAAGGTGTTCTGCCTTATCTGGACGTTGACATAGTAGCCGCCGCCCAGATTCCAAACGGCGTAGGAGTCGAGGTATTTGCCCTTCTCCTCGGAGGGTGGGCCGTAGCGGCCGGTGAGGCCTTGCTTTATTGCGGCGAAGCGGTCGTGGACCTGGTCGTCTTTGAGGGGCCACGATATCTGCACTTGCCACATCTTGTCCTGGTAGAAGTGGACATAGATCCAGGCGTCGGCGAAGTCGGCGAACGGGCCGCCGAAGTAGTACCAGCGGTTGTCGCCGTCTTTGCCGTCGAGGAAGGAGACGCGGATGGTGTTGGGGCGTTTGAGGAGGACGGTTTTGGCCTGTTCGAAGGTGGCGCCCCAGGGGACGCCGAGGACGTTGTCGGTTTTTACGGGGTAGTACGGTTGGCCGTCCTTCCATTCGCCGTCATGGACGACCTTGCCGGCGGGGTTGTAGCCGACGCCGCGGCCGTGGGGGGTGCCGTTGACCCAGTCGCCTTCGTATTTGAAGCCGTCGGGGTATTTGTAGGCGCCTTTGCCGTGGAAGAAGTTGTTTTTGAATTCGCCCTCGTAGACGGCGCCGGAGGGTAACTTCATCAGGCCTTTGACCCGCTGGCCGTCGGCGTACAGGCAGTCGACATAGTTGCCGTCAGACCAGGTGAGGATTACCCGGCCGTTCATCAGCCCGCCCTTTATTTCGGCTTCGCCGGTGGCGGAGTAGGTTGCGCCGTCTTTGTTGGCGCGCACGGTGAGGGTGAGGCTGCCTTTGCCGTCGGCCTTGCCGTCGACGAGCGGCCCGGACCAGGTGGCGGCCGTAATGGTGTAGTCGTCGTGGACGTAGCCGATTTTGCCGCCGGTGGCGGGGTCGACGGCCCAGCTTGCGGCCGCGAGGGCGGCGGCGGCCGTGCCGAGGATGAGGAGGGCTAGGAGGAGAGATATGGTGGTCCTGAAGGATTTCACGACAATACCTCCTTGTGAGCTGATTACAAAGCGGCGTATGTAATAGCGGCCGGACGGGCAGCCGGGCTTCTAGCGCTGCCACATGGCCGGTTTTGGTCCGGCGAGGGCGAGGAAGTGGTTGTAGATGCGCGGCGGGTTGTCCTGACGGAGGATGCAGATTTTGATGCTGTGGGGGGCGGTGCCGTGGAGGCAGGAGTGGGCGACGCTGCCGGAGACGAGGGCGTCGCACCAGATGTGGCCGTAGATGAGGGCGTCGGGGGCGGTTTCCTTTGTGCCGCCGCCGGCGACGTCCCAAAGGGGGTTGGCGACGTCGGCGACGTATACCTGGGCGATCTCCCGGCTGTTCCACTGCCGGCGGACGGATACGAGGTCGGTGCCGGCCACCGGTTTGGGGGGCTTGGTGTTTTTGGTTTTGGACTTCATGCCAGGGCGCCTCCTTGCGGCCGTGGAAAAATACGCGGCCGGATTTGCCGAATAGTGTTCCCTGCGGCGTTCTTTTATCGTCAGTCTAACGGCCGGCTTGGGGTTGGGATGATTCTGTTTCTGCCGGTCTGTTTGGCGGTATAGAGCCTGTTGTCGGCTTTTTCGATGATTTTTTCGGCGGAGAGTTCGCTTGCCTCGAAATCCAGACAATCGACGACGCCGCCGCTGAAGGTGAAGCTGATAGCGGTGCCGTTGTAATCGAAGACGGCTTTGCGGATTTTGTCGAGGACGCGGGTCATCATTGCGACGGCCTGATCTTTACCGGTGCTGGGCGAGACGACGATGAACTCTTCGCCGCCGTAGCGGCCAAGTATGTCGTAGGGGCGCAGGTTGGCGCCGAGCACCCGGGTAAATTCGCGGAGGATGAAGTCGCCGGCGAGGTGGCCGAACCGGTCGTTGATGGCCTTGAAGAGGTCGATGTCGAGCATCGCGACCGCGAAGCTCCGGCCTGTCCGCCGGTACTCGGCGAGGATGGTTTCGAGACGTTCGAAGATGAAGCGCCGGTTGTAGATACCGGTGAGCGGGTCGCGGAGGGAGATCTGGCGGATCCTTTCCTCGGTTTCGATGCGTTCAGTGATGTCTCTGGCGGCGGCGTAAATGAGGCTGCCGTAGGGGTGGGAGCGCCATTCGATATATCGGTAGCCGCCGTCTTTTGTACGGTAACGGTTGACGAAGTTGAGCACCTGTTCTCTGCCGGCGAGCTTGGCCATGGCCTGCAGAGTGGCGTCGAGGTCGTCGGGATGGACGAATTCTAGGAACTTGCGGTTTTCCAGTTCCTCCTGCGAATAGCCGAGGATGTCTGTCCAGGCTTTGTTGGTTTTGACGAAGTTGCCCTGGAGGTCGGCGATGCAGAGGAGGTCGAGGTTGACGGAGAAGAAGCGCTCAAGTTCGTCGGCGCTGTTTTTATCTTCGGTGATGTCGATGTTGGTGCCGATCCAGCGGTAGGGGATACCGTTTTTGTTGGCCAAGGCGCCGCCGCGGGTGAGTATCCACCGCCACTCGCCGTTTTTGTGGCGCAGGCGGTGACTTATTTCGTAGCGAGCCGCGCGGCCGTGGAGGTAGTCGTCCATCGCTTTTTCGATGGCCGGAGCGTCGTCGGGGTGCCAGAGGTTTTTCCACCCGGCAACGGTGTTCTCGATTTCGTGGTCGGCGTAGCCGAGCATGTTTTTCCACTTCGGGGAGTAATAGACGGTGTCGCGTTTCATGTCCCAGTCCCACAGGCCGGCGTCGGTGGCTTCGAGGGCGAGGTTGAAACGCCGTTCGCTTTCTTTGAGTTCTTCCTCGGCTTTCTTTTGGGGGGTGATATCGGCATGGGTGCCGAACATCTTCAGGGGCCGTCCGTCGGCGGTCCATTCGGTGACCTTTCCCCGGTCGGCGATCCATAGCCAGCGGCCGTTTTTGTGTTTTACGCGCGTTTCGCAGGCGAAGGCGTCGGTTTCTCTGGCGAAGCATTTTTGCAGCGCTGCCTGGGATTTTTCGATGTCGTCCGGATGGATGAAGCGCAGCCAGGTTTCTATGCTGACCGGCTGGAGCTCGGCGAGGGTGTAACCGATGATTTCCGCCCAGCGTTCGTTGAAGATGGTCTCACCCGTCTGGACGTTCCACTCCCACGTTCCCAGGCCGGTGCCTTCGATGACGTTCTCGAGCTTTTGCTTCTGTTCTGCGAGTTTTAGCTGCAGCGAACGCTGTTCGGTTATATCGACGCTGACCATAAAAAAGTAATTTTCGCCGCCGCTCTCGATGACGTTGCCGGAGAAGAGCAGTGTGCGGAAGGCGCCGGCCTTGGTTTTGACCTGCAGCTCCAGGTCGGTGATTTTGCCTGTTTTCTGCACTTCGGCGATCATGGCGGCCAGATCATCGGCAGACATCAGGCCCATTTCGTTGATCGTCCTGCCGATTGTCTCTTCCCGCGTGTAGCCGAGGCTGTCGGTGAAGGCGCGGTTGACTTCGACATATTTCCTGTCCGGCATGCTGGTGACGGCGATGAGGGCGGGGTTGTCGGCGAAGATCCCGGCGATTTTGCGGAGAGAGAAGTGTTCTTTGTTCATTATTGCCGGCCTTCTTTCGCTGAAAAGTTCGCCTGATAATAAGTATAACCTTCGGTGTTTTTTGGTAATTTCCTTTATTTTACATAATTCGACATGGTTTCCCGGGTTTGACGACCGGCCCGGAGGCGTGGAGGGGCCGGCGGGGGAAGAATCTTCTTGCCAAGATGAGGAAATGCCTTTATACTGTATTCAAACAATATCAGCCGATGACAACGCAGTCTTCCGATTTCTTCGGAAGACTGCGTCTGTTTGTAGGCATATTGGACAAAGAAGTCTTCCGCCGCGGCGGAAGACTTCTGTTTTTTCGGGGAGGGGGGAGGAAAGGGGAAACGTATCACCGAGGGAGCAGATTAAATAATAGATAATAATTGGGAGGGTCTGTATGAAAAAGCTGGTTTTACTCACTTGCCTTCTTGTTCTTGCGGTCGCGTCGCCTGTCGCGGCTACGCCTTCGACCGCGGTTTGGATTCCTTCGACCGATATCCAGCCGGCGGACAAGGTTCATTTCGGGATCGACAATTATTTCACCGCCAAGTCGCTGCAAGCCGGCGAATCTACCGGCGCTTTCACCACGCCTACTTATGGCCTGACATTCGGTTTCAAAAACGGCGAGGCCGGGATCGATTATGTCGCCGGGCAGAGAGACCCGCTGTACTTCAATTTCAAATTCAAGCTGGCCGGCAAGACGCCTTCGGATCTGAACGTAGTGGCCGGCGTGTATAACATCGGCACGACCAAGACGACAAACCAGGAGGTCAAGTATATCCTGACGAGCGTGACCGACGCCAACAATTGGCGCTATTCCCTCGGCTACGGCGTGGGCCGTAAGGACGCGCTGGGAAGCGATAACAAGATGCTGCTGGCCAGCATCGATAAGCAGCTCAACGACAAGTGGTGGGTGTGCGTCGATTACCAGAGCGGCAAGAGTGCGCTGGGAGCGCTTAACTTCGGCGTTGGCTATACTGTTGCGCCGAATGCGTCGATAATTGTCGGCTATGATATTTATAACGACAGGAATCTTAAGAATACGATAACGACCCAATTGGATATCAATTTTTAGAGCCGGAGGCATCAGGTTGCTGAGAAAGCCCCAGGTGCAAGGCGCACCGGAAGAGCGAGCCGCGACGCGTACTCGGGCGTACGCTAGCAAGTGCTCTGAGGAGCAACGCCGCAGATGGGGCTTTATCGGCAAACTGAAAACGGGAGGGCGTATGCCCTCCCGTTTTTTGTTGCGTTATTTACTGTAGGTGAGTAAATAGTTGGCGCCGAGCTCTTCATAGCGCTTAAGCTGCGAGATGACCCGGGATGCCTTGAGCGAGCAGATGTCGTCGTCGATGCTGTCGTCGCCGATGACGTCTTTGACGATGGCGCTGATCTCATAGGCGGTGTATCCGAGCCAAGCGAGGCGCTTGACGAGCTTTTTGATGATGTTGAGCTCCATTTTTTCTTCCTCCGTAATTACTAAGATGGTAATCATAACGCCGCAAGGCGCTATCAGCCGCAATTACCTCCGACTATTACCAACCGCTCACTAGAATGAAGAAAACCTGGGGAGGCAGATTTTTCACTACTTCTAATATTGATGGCAATCAATCTTATTTAAGATATCATTATCTGGGCGGAAAGTCAAGGGGATTATTCGGCGGCTCCGGCGGGGAGGAGGGGGAGCTGACCCTCCATGGCGAGGAGGAGGCGGTTTTCGACTTCGTACCAGTTGATGAGTTTGAGCCATTGGCGGACGTATTCCTCGCGCTTGTACTGGTAGTCGAGGTAGTAGGCGTGTTCCCAGGAGTCGGCGACGAGGATGGGGATGGCCCCCCACTGGGTGAGGTTCTGGTGTTTTTCGGCGGTGAGGATTTCCAGGCGGCCCCAGGCGGGGTTCCAGGCGAGTATGCCCCAGCCGGAGCCTTCGACTTTGACGGTGGCGGCGACGAATTGCTGACAAAATGGTCCGAGGCTGCCGAAGTATTTTTCGATTTCCCGCGTGGCGCAGGGGCCAGGTTCGCCGCCGCTGTCGGGGGGAGCCATGACGGCCCAGTAGATGCTGTGGAGGATGTGTCCCGAGCCGTTAAAGGCCAGTTCGTTTTCCCAATACTTGATATAGTTGAAGTCTTGATTGTCCCTTGCTGCGGCGAGCGCGAGTTCGGCTTTGTTGAGGCCGTCGACATAGGCTTTGTGGTGATGGTCGTGGTGGAAACGGAGCGTGGCGGCGCCGAGGACGGGCTCGAGGGCGTCGTAGGGGTAAGGCAAGGGGGGCAGGCGGTGTTTGCCGGCGGGGACATAGCGCCTGAAGGCGTCGGTTTCCAAGGTGTTCAACCCTCCCGTAGCGATTGATGAGTTATTATGTTATAAGGTATGCGCCGGGCGGAGGGTTGTTGACGGCGGGGACGGATTTGCGGGGGACATGGAAAACCGGCCTGAGGATATCCGGCCGGTTTATTTGCCGTTTTTGAGGCTGCGGACTTCGTCAAGATAGTTATATATGGAGTAGCGTGATACCCCGAGGGTGGCTGCGACCTGTTCGATAGCCCCTTTGACAAGGAAGGCGCCTTTTTCGTCGAGGTGGCTGACGATGTTGAGTTTTTCTTCTTTAGGCAGGTTTGCTACGGGAATCTGGTAGTGCGCCAGGGTATCTTTGATAATGTTGTTAAGCGCTTCAAAGACGTCGTTGGAGAAGTGCTCTTCCATTGGTACGCTGTTCACCGACAGGCTGGCGTCGGCGAAATGTTTTAATGCCATCATGGGAGAGATGTCGATGTTGATACAGAGGCAGCCGACGATTTTCCCCGCGGCATCGCGGATAAACTGGGTGGAGCAGCGGAGTGTTTTGCCGGTTTGCGTGTTTGTGGTGTAGTTCATGAAATTATCGCATTCATCTCCGTGTTTGCGGAGCCTTGCCAGGACAAAGTCGGTGATGGGCGCGCCGATCCGGCGATCGGTGACGTTGCCGGCGATGTGGATCAACGACTGCTCTGGCTTCGCGAAGTCGTGCAGGACCAGCTCGCAATGCGGGCCGATGGTGGCTTGTATGGCATCGATAAATGGTATGAATTTCTTGATTTCGTCATGAATTTCGCTCACGGCAATACCTCCTAGAATGACCCGGCGTCCTGCAATAAATGCAAATCTAATGAACGTCCTGACGTTTTATTAGTTATATTCTATCGGAAAAACCAAGTTCTTACAATAGTCGTTGTTCAAAATAATTTGAATGTTGCTTAAAAAATTTTAAGTAAATATTGACATGCAGTTGAAATCATTTTACACTCAAGACAGGATTAACTGACTGGCCTTTGACCGGCTTGGCAGCAAAAAGGGAGAGAGGATATGCGGCAGATTATACAGACGCCGGCCGCGCCTGCGGCAATCGGACCTTATTCACAGGCAGTACGGATCGGGAATCTGATTTTTACGTCAGGGCAGATTCCCCTGGAACCGGTTAGCGGAAATCTGGTTGATGGCACTATCGAGGAACAGACCAGGCAGGTCCTGGAGAATGTGAAGGCTGTACTGGAGGCTGCCGGCAGCGGTCTGGAGCGCGTGGTGAAGTCGACGGTGTTTATCAAAAATATGGATGATTTCGCCAGGATAAACGCTGTGTATGCCGGGTTTTTCCCGTCCGATCCTCCGGCCAGATCTTGCGTTGAGGTAGCAAGGCTTCCCAAAAACGTCGGTGTGGAAATCGAGGTGGTGGCCTACATAAGTTAGAGTTAATCAGCCGCAATGCGTTTGTCGATTTTATTTTGAAGGAGGCGCTTTCATGAATCTATCCAACAAGATCCTGATTGGTCTGGTTCTGGGGGTAGTGGCCGGTCTGGCCGTAGGTCCCGAGGGGTTAGGCTTCGTGAAAAAGTGGATTGCCCCGTTTGGCACGTTGTTCATCAACATGATCAAAATGGTGATCGTCCCCCTGGTTCTCGCTTCGCTGATTGTCGGCGCGTCCAGCCTCGGCGATGTGCGCAAATTGGGCCGCATCGGCGGCAAAACGGTATCGTTCTATCTTGTTACGACGGCAGTGGCGGTTGTAATCGGGATCGTTATGTCGTTGGTGCTAAGCCCCGGTTCGGGTCTGCAGCTGCCGGCCAACGCGGTTTACAAGGGCAAGGCGGCTCCGCCGCTTATGGATGTGCTGGTTAACATGGTGCCGACCAATGTTTTTCAAGCCATGTTGAATGCCGATATGCTTCAGATCATCGTTTTCGCGCTGTTTGTCGGCATCGGCATCACGCTGGTGGGACAGAAGGCGAAGCCGGTCGAATCCTTCTTCGACGGGCTGGCCGAGATAACTTATAAGATTGTCGGCATAATCATGGCGTTTGCGCCGATCGGCGTTTTCGCGCTGATTCTGCCCGTCGTGGCGGCAAACGGACCGAAGGTCCTGATCCCTTTGGCTAAGGTAATCGCCGCCGTCTATATCGGCTGCCTGATTCATATGAGCATTACCTATTCGGCTATCCTGAAGCTGCTGGCCAATTTTAGCCCCATCCGCTTCTTCAAGGGCATCCTTCCCGCCCAGATGATCGCGTTTTCGACCTGCAGCAGCGCGGCTACCCTGCCGGTGACGATGAAGAATACCCAGGAGAATCTCGGGGTGTCGAAGGAAGTGTCCAGCTTTGTCCTGCCGCTTGGCGCGACGATCAATATGGACGGCACGGCGATTTATCAGGGCGTTGCCGCGTTGTTCGTGGCCCAGATCTACGGCGTCGATCTGTCGCTCAGTCAGATGCTGGTGATCGTGCTCACGGGGACGCTCGCTTCCATCGGGGCGGCTGGCGTGCCCGGCGCGGGACTGATAATGCTCACCCTGACCCTGCAGTCGGTAGGACTTCCCTTGGAGGGCATCGCGCTGATCGCCGGCATCGACCGTGTGCTGGATATGGCCCGCACTACGCTGAACATTACCGGTGACGCCGTCGCAACCGTATTCATTCAGAAGTCGGAAGACAAGGTGGAGAAAGCGTGCGTGGGCGTTTCCGCCTAAGGGGAAGGACGTTTCCGGTCACAGCATCTATATTTTGAAGGAGTGTCGTTATGAATTTAGCACAGTTTCCCCGCAGACGTTATACCGAGGGTCAAACCCCGCTGGAGTTTCTGCCCCGCCTCACCGCCGCTCTGGGAGGCCCCCGCATTTACATCAAGCGGGACGATCTCCTCGGTTTGACCTCAGGCGGCAATAAGACCCGCAAGTTGGAGTTCCTCGTGGCCGACGCGCTGGCCCAAGGGGCTGATACACTGATGACGTGCGGCGCGGTGCAGTCGAATCATTGCCGCCTTACCCTGGCGGCGGCGGTGAAGGAGGGACTCAAGTGCCAACTGGTGCTGGAAGAACGTGTTCCCGGCAGTTATAAGGCCGATGCGAGCGGCAACAATTTCCTCTTCGGTCTGCTGGGCGTCGAGGCGGTAAAGGTCGTTCCCGGCGGGTCGGATATGCTGAAGGAGATGCAGGCGGTCGCGGACGGCCTTACGGCTCAGGGGCGAAAGCCTTATATCATTCCCGGCGGCGGTTCCAACGAGATCGGCGCGACCGGGTATGTCGCCTGCGCCGAGGAGATACTCGCCCAGTCGTTCGACCGGGGCCTGAAACTCGATTATGTGGTGACCACCAGCGGCAGCGCCGGCACCCACGCTGGCCTGGTGACCGGGTTTTACGGCAATAACACGAATATACCGGTGATCGGCATCAATATCAGCCGTAAGAAGAGCGTTCAGGAGGAGCTGGTCTACGGGCTGGTCGAGCGCACCGCCGCACGGCTGGGCGTTAGTCAGGCGATCCCCCGCGAGGCGGTGGTCTGCTATGAGGAATATGTGGGCCCGGGTTATTCGCTGCCGACGCCGGAGATGGTCGAGGCGGTGAAGCTGGTAGCCCGGACCGAGGGCATCCTCCTCGACCCCGTTTATACCGGCAAGGCCATGGCCGGTCTGATCGATCTGATCCGCGGCAATCGCTTCGGGAAAGAGGATAATGTCCTGTTCGTGCATACGGGCGGTTCGCCCGCGCTGTACGCGTATCAGCAGATATTTTAGTTGCAGGGCTCTGTTTGGCGGGAGGAATAGCGCATGAGAAAAACGGTCGGCGTTCTGGGCGGTATGGGGCCGCTGGCGACAGTCGATCTGTTCGCGAAGATTGTGCAGTGTACCCCGGCCGCCGTGGACCAGGACCATTTGCGGATTATCGTCGATAACAACCCGCAGATTCCGCCACGGGTGGAGGCCATTCTCCACGGGGCGGAAAGCCCGCTGCCGGGTATGGCCCGGTCGGCCCGATTGCTGGAGGAGGCCGGGGCGGATTTTATCGTGATGCCGTGCAACACGGCCCATTACTGGATCAGAGAACTGCGTCAGGCGGTCAGGGTGCCTGTCCTCAATATGATCGACGCCGCCGCGGCGCATATCGCGCAGCGGCAGGGCGCGGCCGCCGGCCCGACGCTGTTGCTGGCCACGGCGGCGACAATCAGGACGGGCCTGTATCAGAAAGCGTTCGCGGTTCACAACCTGGCGCTTGTGATGCCGAACGACGCCGAGCAGAAGGCGCTGGACACCGCGGTCAGGCAGGTGAAGGCCGGCCTGGTAGCAGATAATCCTTACCTCGGGGAGCTTAACGCGATGGTCGGCCGTTTCGCCGCCGCCGGTACGCAGGCGATGCTGGCCGGGTGCACCGAGGTGCCGTTGCTTTTCCCTTTTCTCGGCGGTCCGGAGAAATTCGACGCCACCGCCATATTGGCGCAGGCCGTCGTTGAGACCGCGCTTGCCTGAGAACCGCTAACGCACGACCGGCCGGAATTATCCGGCCGGTCGTGCTGTTTTATATGATTGCTATAGGCTGTCGCCGAAGTCTTTCCGGAATTTGGCGGCCAGGTCGGTCTGCCAGCCGGAGAGGGGGGCGAGTTTGCCGAAGAAGAAGCGCAGGAGTTTTGGTTCTTCGGTGAAGGCCAGTCCGCCGACGAGGGCGCGGTTGTCGTACAGCCAGGCGATGCGGTCGACGGCGTACGCTACCTGGGAGAGGGTGAAGACGCGGCGCGGCATGGCGAGGCGGACTAGTTCCATTTTGGCGAAGGTTTCGTTGCCCTGTTCGTCGCGGGCTTCGGACATGGTGCCGCGCTCCATGCCGCGGATGCCGCCGGCGAGGTAGATGGCGGCCGCGAGGGCGGCGGCGGGGTATTGCTGCTGGGGGACGTGGGCGAGGAACTGGCGGGCGTCGATGTGCGCGCCGAGGCCGCCGGGAGGCGTGATGACGGGGACGCCGCGCTTTTGGAGTTCTTCGACCATGTAGGCGATGAACTGCGGGCTCTGGTTGATCATGTCCTCGTCCATGGTTTCGTCGAGGCCGACGGCAATTGCTTCGATTTCGCG
Source organism: Sporomusaceae bacterium (assembly GCA_031460455.1). Lineage (NCBI taxonomy): Bacteria > Bacillati > Bacillota > Negativicutes > Selenomonadales > Sporomusaceae > Sporomusaceae bacterium. The sequence goes on along the minus strand of JAVKTQ010000001.1, from coordinate 520,315 downwards.
GACGGACATGCCGCCGTAGGTGAGGAAGCCTTCGTAGAGGGTGACGAGTTCGCGCATTTTAAGGTAGGCTTGCTCGCTGTTGGTGCAGATGACGCCGCCGCGGGCGCAGCCGAGCTTGCGGGCGGAGAAGTAGATGATGTCGACGAGGTCGGCGATGGCGCGGCTGATGTCGCGGATGGACATGTCTTTGCAGGCTTGTTCGCGGGTTTTGATGAAGTGGAGGTTGTCGGCCAGCAGGCTGGCGTCGAAGACGATGATGATGCCGTATTTATCGCAGACGCGGCGGATTTCGCGCAGGTTGGCGAGCGAGTGGGGCTGGCCGCCGATGAGGTTTGTGCCTGTTTCGATGCGGACGAAGGCGATTTTGTCGGCGCCGTGTTTTTCGACGAGGGCGGCGAGCTTGTCGGTGTCCATGTTGCCTTTGAAGGGGTGGTCGCTGGTGACTTTCGTGCCTTCGTCGATGATGAGTTCTTCGACGGCGCCGCCGTTCAAGACGACATGGGCCCTGCTGGTGGTGAAGTGGTAGTTCATGGGGACGATGGCGCCGGGCCTGACGAACGCCTGGGAGATGATGTTTTCGCACGCTCTGCCCTGGTGGGCGGGGAGGACGAATTTTTTGCCGAAGATGTCGTTGATGCGGGTTTCGAGTTTGGTGAAGGTGGCCGAGCCGGCGTAGCTGTCGTCGGCTTCCATCATGGCGGCGAGCTGTCTGTCGCTCATGGCGTTGACGCCGCTGTCGGTGAGCATGTCGAGGAAGACGTCGTGGTTTTTGAGGAGGAATGTGTTGTTGCCGGCTTCGGCGATGGCCGCCAGACGGCGCTCGACGGGGACGAGGGAGAGTTTCTGGACGATGCGGACTTTGTGGAGCTCGAGGGGCATTGTTTCGCCACGGTAGAATTTGACTACAGACATCGGTAACCACTCCTTATTTTTGTTTTGGAAAATAAAAAATCCCGTCGCTGTATTTCTACAGGGACGGGATGTGAAGCCGTGGTACCACCCTGCTTGCTTGTGGCAAGCCGCTCGTCGGGTGCGGGAACACAAGGGTTCCGATACCCTAGCCCGGTAACGGGGGCGCTCCGGCGCGGTCTACTATAAGGTTCGACCTGCTGCTCACGGGTGTATTTCAGTCAGTCTGCCTACCGGTTCGCACCAGCCACCGGCTCTCTGCACGGCCCGAAAAACTTACTTCTCCCGCTCATGGCATTTTTGGTATGTATTTACAGACATTATATAGCGGGGCGGGGCGGGTGTCAATCCCTGTGGAAACATCCGCGGGGCCGGCGGGCGGGCAGGAATAAGCGGCAGGCTGTCGAATTGAGAGGCGAAACGGGACATGCGGGAGAGGATATTAGCAGTGAAACTGGTTGAGATCGATATTAATTTGATTGATGAGGATAGCGAGCAGCCGCGCCGCGAATTCGACAAGAAGGCGATCGAGGAGCTGGCGGAGAGTATCAGCGAGGTCGGGCTTTTAAACCCGATCAAGGTTTACAAGGTGAAGTACGGCCGCTACAAGATCGTGTTCGGCAACCGCCGCTACAAGGCGCTGAAGATGCTGGGCTTCAGAAAGATCCCGTGCATCCTGTCCGATAATACCGACGAGCTGGATATTTATTTCGAGCAGCTGACCGAAAACATCCAGCGGCGGGATTTCACGCCGATCGAGGAGGCGGAGGGCTTTCAGAAGCTGCTCGACGGCGAGAAGTGGAAGCTGTCGAAGAAGTATCTGTCGAGCCGCCTGGGCAAGACGGAGAAGTATATCACGAACAAGCTGGCCTTGCTGGTGTTCGGCCCGGAGATCAGGAGGATTATCCACGGCGGGGCGGAGATCCTCGCCGGCCAGCTGTCGGAGGAGCAGGCGCTGGGGCTGAAGGATGTGCCGCTGGCGTACCGCGACAATCTGGCGCTGAAGGTGGCCAGGGATCAGCGGAGCGCGAGGGACGCGAAGCGGATCGCCGGGCTGTTTGTGAGCGAGGAGTTCGACGCGCCGACGAAGGAGAAGTTTCTGAAGATGCCCTGCCATGAGCTGGTGGCGCTGAGTGTGGACGCCGAACGCCGCCAGGAGCTGGCGAAGACGGCGGAGGCCAAGGCGGCCCCGGCGGGGTCTGCGCCGGCGGTGGCCCCCCTGAAGCCGGCAGCGGCGGACGGGGACGAGGCGGCGACGCCGGTGTTAGCCGAGGCGGCGGCGGTGGTGACGGGCGCCGGGGATGGCGCGGAGCAGGCGGCGGACCGGCCCGTACGCGAGGGCGCACCGGCCGCGCCGGCCGCGGTGTCCAGACTGCTGGCGGTCATGCCGGCGGCCGAGGCTGTGCCGGCGGAGGCGCTGGCCGCGTTGGCGACGCTGGCGGACGCGGAGCGGGCTGCGCTGCTGGCGGCCGTGGGGGCGTCGCTGACGGCGCTCGAAGGCCGGGTGGCGGAGCTGGCGCGGATAAAGGCGGCGCTGGAGGAAGGGAGCAAGGAATAGGGAAGCCGCCGTAGGCGCTTATTTATGCTAAGAATTAAGAAAGACACCTGAATTATCATAGGGTGTTCCGTTCCGGATGGGAAAAACAAAAAGTAGGTGCCTTTTGGCACCTACTTTGTCATTGTTAATCATTTTTTGGTTTTAATTCTAGGATATTTTTTAATGGCTTTTGAAGTACGTCCACAATGGCTGCGATGATACTTGCTGCTAAAACCCCCATTAGACCTAGAGATACTGGACCTGCTGCATCATCACCTGTGAATTGAGCACGCACCCTTAAATAAACTATTGCCAACAAAATGAAGAAAATGACAGTAAAAGCGCATTTCTTTATGATATTCAAAGATTCGAGGGATAATTCAGAGAAAGCATTGTTCTTTTCGATATAGGTTAACAGTTTATATAATTGATACAAAGCTACAGAAAACGTAATAAATATTCCATATGCACATACCAAAAGCGGATATAGCGAATAATCACCCGGACGCTCTATCGCGTCTCTTTTGGCTGCTTCAGGCAACAAAAATATACACACGGCAAGCACGGCAATTCCAATCAGAAAATTTATTACCTTTAAGAACGTGGTTGAACCATGTTTAACATTCATGCAAAGCGCCTCACTGCCGAATAATGAATTTATTATTTTCATCTATTAAAAAAAACACTCCTCCAAAAGTATTGACACTTTTTAATAAACTTAAACAATACAAAGACAAACTGACACTAAAACTAGTGCCAGTTTGCTTGACATTTAAGGCCGATTTTTAAAATGCCGATTCAAAACGGACCGCCCGAGAATTATCAGGTGTCTTTTTTTCGCAGGTCGCGCCTGACTCGGTCGCTGATCGCCGCCGAGACGAACGGCGCAAGGTAGATTACGCTCCAGGGTATGAAGTCCCGCAAATCGACCAAGATGATGGTGAAGGCGATTGAGGCTGCCAGCGAGACCAAGCTCCTGATGACGATGGCGTGCGGGGTGAAGCGCCGGACGGCATCGTCGGCCGCGAGGACGGCAGGCATGCCGATTCCCGCCGTGAGGCCGAAGTAAAACAGTTTCATGCCGATTTCTGCGGGTTGAAAGAGGAGGTATGCCAGGAGCCATACGGCGTAGGCGAGCGCGACGCGTACGGCCAGGTGAACGTTGTCCGGGAGCTTTGCGGCTTGCTTTATCATGCGTTTTCGCACCTTGCCGTGATGAAGGCGCGGGCGGAGCGGTCGATGTCTTCGTCGGTGGTGCGGTAGGAGCAGACGCTGATGCGGATGACGGTTTCGCCCTGCCACTGGGCGGGGCCGCACCAGCATTCGCCGGAGCGCTGGATTGCCTCGAGGGTCTTTTTCGTCAGGGCTTCGTCGCCGCAGGCGACGAGGATTTGGTTGAAGCAGACGTCGTTGAGGATACGGAAGCCGTTTTTCTCAAGAGCGGCGGCGAAGCGCCGGGCTTTGCGGCAGAGGTCGTCGACGAGCTGGCCGGCGCCGGTGCGGCCGAGGGCCTTGAGCGAGGCCCACAGCTCGACGGCCCGCGCCCGCCGCGACATGTCGGCGGTGTAGATCATGCCGTCGCGCTGCTCGCTGTAGACGATGTAGGAGCCGGTCATGCTCATCGCCTGGGCGAGGGCGTCGCGGTGGCGACAGAGGACGACGCCGCTGTCGTAGGGGGCGTTGAGGGTTTTGTGGGCGTCGGCCGACCAGGAGTCGGCGAGGTCGACGCCGGCGGTGAGGGAGCGGAGGCTGGGGGAGGCGGCGGCCCACAGGCCGAAGGCGCCGTCGACATGGACCCAGGCGCCGGCTTCGCGGGCGCGGGGGCAGATGGCGGCGAAGGGGTCGAAGGCGCCGGTGCTGACGTTGCCGGCCTGGAGGATGAGGAGGGTGCTGTCGTCGAGGGGCGGGAGTTTATCGGCGAGCATCCGGCCCTGGTCGTCGACCGGCACTTTGATGAGGCGGTCTTTGCCGAGGCCGAGGATGGAGAGGGCCTTGTAGACGGTGGAATGGGCGCCGGCGCCGAGGACGACGCGGATTTCGGGGGCGCCGAACAGGCCGTTGGCGCCCGCGTCCCAGCCTTTGCGGCGGAGGAGGAAGTCGCGTCCGGCGGCGAGGCCGCAGAGGCTGGCGGTGGAGGTGCCGCTGACGAAGCCGGCGGCGGTGCCGGCAGGCAGGCCGAGCAGGTCGACGAGCCAGTGCTCGCAGACTTCTTCGAGGACGGCGGTGACGGGCGATATTACGTAGAGGGCGGCGTTCTGGTCCCAGGTGTCGCCCAGCCATCGGGCGGCGAGGGCGGCGGGGATGATGCCGCCGTTGACGAAGCCGAAGTAGCGGCCGCCGGTCTGGGCGACGGTGGCCGGGGAGCCGCAGCGGTGAAGCCGGGCGAGGATGTCGCGCGGGTCGGCGGGGGCGTCAGGCAGCGGCTCGCGGAAGGCGTCGAGGCCGGCGATGGCTTCGGTGCCGGGGAAGACGGGCCGGTCGGCGACGGTGCGCATGTAGTCGAGGGCGTATTCTTTGGCCTGTTCGTACAGGGCCCAGTCTTCGGCGTGCCGCCGGAAGCGGCCGGAGATGTTGTCTGGCATTGTCAGTCCCCCTTTGGACGGCGTTTGGGCCGTCATATCAACAGTATAATTCTGGAATAGCCGGGAGTCAAACGGGGCGGGGCATGTATGTAAGACTGTTAATCAGCCCAGACTTGGCCGGTCATCAGCCGCCAGGCGTTTTTGAAGGCGATCTTTTCGGCGGCGTCCCGCGGCAGGTCGCTGAGGACGACGCTGCGGAAAGTCTGGAATACGGAATCGTAACCGTCCCAGCGGCCGGTGTTGACGTCGCTGCCGAGGACGAAGCGGTCGGCATGGTCGATGAGCAGCTGCCGCCAGCCGCGTTCCAGGCAGGGGGTGTCGCCGCCGAGGTCGTACATGATGCCTTCGACATAGCCGGTGAGGCGGTATTTTGCGCCCGGCGGGGACTGGACAAGGTCAAAATAAAGGTTGGGGTATTTTTCCAGTAGGTGGCGAACAGCGCTCGGGGTCTGGAATTTCCGCCAGGTGGCCGGGTTGCGGTTGCGGCCGACATGGCACCAGACGACTTTGGCGCCGGGAAATTCGGCGAGCATGGCCTCCATTTCCGGGAGGAGGGCGTCTTCGGCTTCATGATGAATCAGGAAGGGGATGCCGGTTTCCTGCGACAGCGCGAATATCGCCCGGAACGATTCGCTGGTAAGCGGCAGGTGGATGTCGCGGTTGTTGGTGCTGGACGGGTAATGACGGGCCTCGAATTCGCCCATCGCGAAGTACTGGCCGGAGCGGGCGGCGGCGGCGATGCTGTCCAGCAGGTCTTTGTGTTTGCCGTGCCACAGCGGACCGTCGCCGTGGATGGTCGTGGGGACGAAGTAGCCGGGATGCGACCGGCTGGCCCGGAGCGAATACTCGTTGCCCAGCTTTTCGTTCGGACCAAGCCAGGTCAGGGCGACGCCGTTCCGGTCCATTTTGTCTGTCAACTCTTTGAGGCCGAGTTTGCCGCCCCAATGCTGCTCGACGTCGATGATGGGGATCTGGCCGGCCCGGATGGTGCGGATGCGTTGTTCGAAGAGCTTTATTTGCGCAGCCTTGTCGTCGGACGCGGGCTCGCCGGACGCTTGTCGCGGCGACCAGCCGGCGAAAGCGGCCAGCGCTAAAGCCGTTATCAGGAAGCAAGCGATTATCGATTTTTTCCCAGTCATGTTGAGTCGCTCCTTTGTAGGGACTTTGCTTGTTGCGTTGTTAGTATTTGGCAAGATATAGCGCAGTTCCTTTTTTGGGGGCGGTGCAACTGTCTGCTCTGCGGATGCGGCGAGAGGCGCCAAGCGAGAGCGGCAGGATTTGCCGCGCCGCCGGCGAAAGCGGGGAATAATATATTTTTAGGCGGTGGTTTTGTGGACGAGGAGTTGATCGCGGCGTTTTACGCGCACCGGAATGAGGCGAAGGCCGGGTTTATGGCGGCGTATATGAAGGATAAGTTCCCTTTCCTGGGGATTGCCAAGCCGGAGCGGACGGCGCTGGCGCGCGGTTTTTTGCGCGGGGCGAGGAAGGCGGTGGCGGTGGACCGGGGGCTGGTCGACCGTCTGTGGGCGCTGCCGGAGAGGGAGTTTCAGTATTTGGCGGTCGATTATCTGTCAGCGGTGAAGGACAAACTGGCGGCGGGAGATATCGACAGACTGGCGGGGCTGATAACGGCCAAAGCGTGGTGGGATACGGTAGACGCCCTGGCGGCGGTTGTTATTGGGCATTTGTGCGCTCGGCACCCGGAGCTGGCCGGCAGCCATATGGTGGAATGGTCGGCGGGGGAGAACATCTGGCTGGCGCGGACAGCGATTCTGTTTCAGCTTAAATATAAGGAAAAGACCGACACGGAGGTGCTCGGTCTGGTGATCCGCAATACGTGCGGGACGAAGGAGTTTTTTCTCAACAAGGCGATCGGCTGGGCGCTCAGGGAGTATTCGAAGACGGACAGGGAGTGGGTGCGGGCGTTCATCGCCGGCCACAGGCTGCATCCGTTGAGCGTGCGCGAGGGGAGCAAGTATCTGGGGTGAGAGCCGCTACTCCTGATAGTCGGCGCGGGCCCAGGCGCGGATTGCGGCGATTTCGGCGGCGGGGTAGCCGACGGAGGCCAGGAAGGCTTCATGCTTGCCGGGGCTGGCGAGTTCGAAGTCGCGGTGCCATTGCCACTGGTCGATGTCGCTGAAGCCGGCCGCTTTGAAGAGTTCCTGCCAGGCGGCTTTGTCGACCGGCCCGCGGCTTTCCCGCGCCTGGAAGTCGAGCAGCAGCCGCACGATGAGTTTCTGCCGGGCGCGCAGGAGTTCGATTTCCCGGTTGAGGGTGTGCACCTGGCTTTGCAGGAGCGCGGCGGCGCCTGACTGGGGGCCGTCGAGGAGGGCTTTGATCTGGGCGAGGGTGAGCCCGGCGGCGCGGTAGGTGCAGATCTGGCCGAGTTTTTGGCAGTCGGCTTCCGTGTAGGTGCGGTAGTTGGCAGCGGTGCGGCCGGAGCCGGGCAGCAGGCCGATGGAGCCGTAGTAAAGCAGCGTGCTGCGCGCCAGTTTGTATTTTTTCGCCAGCTGCCCGATGGAGTACAAGCCGCTTCCTCCTAACTTTGGCGGGTTTTTAGCATGCGTCCGGTGCGGGCATAGTGGTCGAGGAGTTGTTCGAGACGCGCTATGTCCTGGGCGTGTTCGGCCGGGATTCTTTCGGTAATTGCTGCGTTGCCCCGGTCGCTGAGGCCGGTGAAGGTGTGCGCGACTTCTATGACGCAGCCGCTGTCGCCTTCGGGGCGCAGAACGAAGGCTAGTTTCACGATCATGAGGCCGGGCACGAATCTTATGTAGTCGCCTTCGGCGGGGGGGTTATGTCTGATCATGACCCAGTAGGCTTCGCCTTCGTCCGGGAAGGCGGTTTTGAAGGTGCAGTCGAGTTCGGCCAGGCCGGACTGCGAATAGATCATTTCGTAGGACCAGTCGTCGATCCAGTCTTTCTCCCGCTCGGGGCAGAGCAGCGGGAATACGGCGGCGGGAGCGGCGGCGATGTGCATGGTGTGGCGCAGTGTTATCCTTTTTCCGCGAAAGGCTGTCATTATCCTTCCTCCTGGTGTTTTAATCACTGCTGCAAGTCTAAACTGTGAAGCTGTAGTCGGGTCAAGAGCCGTAACAGATTTTTCGCAAAAAAAACCGCCGTTTGACGGCGGTTTTGGCTTATTGGGCATTGGGGCAGGACAGTCCGTTTTCCCGCAGGACGGTTTTGATCATGTTTTCGGTGTTGAGACGGAAGGCGGCGAGGGGCTGTTCGCGCCGGCTGCCTTCGTCCCGCATGTCCCGCTCGTAGGCGACGAGGATTTCTTCTGCGCTGCGGCCCTGGCGCGCGTGGGCGAGGATGAAAGCGACGGCGGCGCGGATGGCGGCTTCGCAGTCGTCCCAGAAGGCGATGCGCTCCCGGCCGCAGAGGGGGCCGTGATGGGGCGGGACGATGACGGCGGGATCGAGTTTACGGCACTTTTCGACAGAGGCGAGGGCGGCGGCGCTGCTGGTGATGAAGGAGGGGTAGACTTTGCCGCCGCTCATGTAGCCGGTGGATTCGCTGGCGAAGAGGGTGCCGCCGCCTGCCAGGAAGGAGAGCGAGCAGCGGGTGTGGCCGGGGGTGGCGTGGATGGTCACGCCGAGGCCGCCGAGGTCGAGTTTGTCGCCGTCGCCGACGACGGCGTCGATTTTGAGCAGGGCGTCGTCATAGGGGGGAAGCTCGCCGGCGCGGAAGATGGCCGCGGCCTGGGAACCGAGGGCGCGGATTGTCTGGAGGGCGCGGCTGCGGGTGAATACGTAAGCGGCGTGCTCGGCGCCGAGCACTTTGACGGCGGGCCATGCGCCGCGGAGGTGGGGGATGGCGCCGATGTGGTCGTAGTGGGAGTGGCTGATGAGGATGTAGTCGAGCGGCCGGTCTGCCAGCTGCCGGCTGATGTTGGCGATGAGGGCGGGGGCGCAGTAGGCCATGCCGGTGTCGATGAGGGCTGTTTTGTCGCGGCCGGTGAGCAGGAAGGCTTTGCCGCCCCGTCCGGCGGTGACGTCGGCGATTGAGTGGGTTTTTATCATAGTTATTATAGTATACACCTTGGCGGCCGGCGACGGCAAGCACTGTGGACGGGAAAGCCCGCCATTGTCATGGCGGGCTTTGCTTCAGCGGAGTTTGGGGAGGAGGGCGGCGATGAGTTTGGGGCCGACGCCCCAGATGGGGGGCTGTTTCATAAGCTGTCACTCTCCCGGCAGGGGTAGGCCGGCGCGGCGGGGATGAGGACCATGCCGTGACCGATGACGCCGACGGCGGTGGCGATCATGGCGTCGAGGGTGGTGCCTGCGTCCTTTAGGGCGCCGCTTTTGTGGGCGCGGAAGACGCCTTCGGCGACTGAGTGCAGGAAGAGGGCGAGGGAGGGAGGATCGAAGGCCCGGAGCTGTCCGGCGGCGATGCCTTCGCGGATTACGTCTTCCATGAGGGCATTGACCTGACGGTGGAGGCTGTCGAGTTTTTCCCGCGGTTCGGCGGGCAGGTCGATGCCGGCCATGGGGTTTTCGGCGAGGTGGAGGATGGCGAACAGTTCGGGTTCGGTGTGGAAAAATTCCCAGTAGGCAAGGAACATGGCCCGCAGCCTGAGACCGGCCGCGTCGCCGCTGCCGGCCGCGCGGGCGAAAGCGGCCAGGAGCCGGTCGTAGCCCTGGCGGCAGATGTGGAAGAAGATTTCCGCTTTGCTGGTGAAGTGGAAGTAGAGGGGGCCGGTGGATATGCCGGCCTCCTGGGCGATGGTACGCATGGCGGTTTTATGGTAGCCGCGGGTGAGGAAGAGGGCGCGGGCGGCGGTGAGGATGGCGTCGCGGGTGGTGTCGGGGCTGGCGGTGGTCATAGGCTGCCCACCAGCTTTTTCAGGGGGGCGAGCATGTGGGTGGTAAATTGCGGGCCGTAGATTTGTTTGCGGACGGCGGGGATGTGGACCAGCCAGTACATGAGGGTGCTTCTGAGGCGGGCGGCCCAATCGCGCTGGGGGAAATCGTAGAGGCCGTGGGTCTGGAAGTAGCGGTGGTCGGCGACGAAGGGGAAGCGCATCCTGGCCCAGATTTCGTCGCGGAAGAGTTTGGCGCCGGCGATGCCGAGGAAGGAGGGAGGCGGGAGGTAGCCGCGTTCGGCCTGCAGGACGGCGGCGGCCGCCAGGTTGTCCAGGAGGGCGTCGGTTTCGGCTGATTCGCCTTCGGCGGTGACGATGCCGAGGAAGGCGCTGTGCTGGAATTCGCCGTAGGCTTCGAGGATCTGGCGGAGGTTGGCGAGCTGGGCGAGGGGGCCGCTGACGAGGAAGGCGAACTGTTTGCCGCCGAGGGTGGGGACGTGATTGTTGAAGAAGGTGCGGTCGAAGTAGGTTTTCCAGCGGGCGGAGAGGTAGCGGTCGCGGATGGCGCCGGCGTAGACGACGATGTCGGCGGCTATGACTTTTTCCCGGTAGAAGGCGGTGAAACCGTCTTTACCTTCGTAGACGCAGGTGTTGTCGTAGGAGCAGCGGCAGCAGCCGAGGCAGCCGCCTTTGATGTCGAGGTCGCGGAGGTTGACGGTTTCGACCGGGCCGTGGAAGGCGGCGGCGAGTCTGGCGGTCATGGCGGCGAGGTTGGCGTCGCCGGGCGCTTCGTCGGTGACGATGAGCACTTTGCGGTCGCCGGTGTCTACGGGGGCGGCGGCAGGGCCGGGAGTGTAGCGGCGGTCCGCGGGGACGACGGGCTGGTGGGCGCGGGCGGTGGGCAGGCCGCGGGCAACGGCGGCGAGGAAGTTTTCCATGTAGGCGAGGAGGCGGCCCTGCTCGGCAGGGATGAAGAGGTCGTTCATTTTGGCGGAGTAGCGGCCGAAGTAGCGCATGCCCCAGTCGTCGGCGATTGCGTTGATGTAGTTGTGGGCGGTGTGGTCGAAGAAGCGGATGGAGGTGGAGAGGGAGGCGGCGTATTTGCCGCGGAAGGCTTCGGCTGCGCCGCGTTCGCCGACCAGCTCGATGAAGCGTTTATAATTGCCGTGGACGAGGAGGTAGTATACGGGGAAGGCCCACAGGACGGCGTCGGCTGCGCGGACCTGGGCGAGGAGGGCCTCGAAGGCTGCCGGGTCGTTTTCGAGCTGCCGGCAGCGCTGGGCGATGTTGACGATTGTGAAGGTGTGGCCGGGCTGCTTTTTGGCGAGGAAGGCGACGTACTGCATTGTGATGCTAAGGTCGCCTTTGGGGCTGCCGTTCAGGACGAGGATTTCCATTTCGCTTGCCTCCTACGGGCCGCAGAGGTGGCCCTGTAACGTTGTTATATTATGCTGTAAGTATAACGCTGTTACAGAGGATTAGTCAATAGTCAGGACGGGCATGACTGCCTGTGTTGCGGATTTGCCGGTGTCGGCATATTATGTAGCAGATGGCAGCTAGGGAGGGATGTTTATGAACGGGGCGAGGCCTGACGTTCCCGGATGCTTCGAGGGTGAAGCGTGCTTTAGCGGCGCGGCGGTAAGGCTGCGGGAGCATTTTCGCCTGTTGTGGGAGCAGCACGTGTATTGGACGAGGATGGTCATTATCAGTATCGCGGCCGGGTCGCCCGACCTTGAGGCGACGACTGCGCGGCTGCTGCGCAACGCAACCGATATGGCAAGGCCGTTCGGGCGGTTTTACGGCCGGGATGCGGCGGCGGAGTTCGCGCGGCTTATCCGCGACCACCTGACGATCGCCGCCGAGCTGGTGACCGCGGCGAAGGCCGGCGACAACGCGGCCGCGGCGACGGCGGAACGGCGCTGGTACGCTAACGGCGAGGATATCGTACGTTTTTTGAGTCATGTTAATCCGTGCTGGCGAATGGCGGCGATGCGGAAGATGTGGTTCGAGCATCTGGCGCTGACCAAGGCGGAGGCGGTGGCCCGCCTCGGAGGCGAATACGCCAGGGATATCGAGATTTTTGACCGGATCGAGAAACAGGCGCTGCTGATGGCTGACGAATTTGCCGCCGGCATCAGCCGCCAGTTCGGCTTCTGAAGTCAGGGGGTATAGCAAACCCTGCGCGATAGCGCGCAGGGTTCTTTCGCGTCATTTTGTTTTTTCGCCGAGATATTTGCCGTTGGCCCACTGGCCTTTTTGGACGGCGCCGTTGGGGTAGCGGAGGATGCCGTAGCCATGCATGGCGCCGTTGGCCCATTCGCCTTCGTAGCGTTCGCCGGTGGGCCATTTGAGGATCCCTTTGCCGTGGCGTTTGTCGCTGACGAAGTCGCCTTCGTAGCGGGCGCCGCTCGACCAGGTGTAAATACCCTTGCCGCTGAGTTCGTTGTTTTTGAATTCGCCTTCGTAGCGGTCGCCGTTGGCCCAGGTATAGGCGCCTTTGCCGGTGCGGACGCCGCTTGCCAGTTCGCCTTCGTAGCGGTCGCCGTTGGCCCAGGTGGAAACGCCTTTGCCGGTGCGTTCGCCTTTAACCCAGTCGCCGTCGTAACGGTCGCCGCCGGCCCAGGCAATCGTTCCTTTGCCGTGCTGGAAGCCGTCCACCCAGTTGCCTTCGTAGCGGTCGCCGGTCTCGGTGATCCATACGCCGTGGCCGTTCATTTTGTCGTTGCGCCAGAGGCCGGAGAAGCTGACGCTGCTTGCTTCGAAGGTCATGGCGCCGACGCCGTCCCGCTTGCCTTTGCGCATTTCGCCGTCATATTTGTAGAGCGGGTTTTTGCTGAGGGTGAACCACTGGAGAACGCCTTTCCCGGTGACGTAGCCTTCGGGGTCCGCTTCGCCGGACCAGGTGACGATGTGGTCGGAAAACGCTAATTCGTCCCAGACTTTGTAGCCTTTTTCCGTCGTGACCCAGACGCCTTCGGCGGATGCCGCGGCCGGCAGGAGGACAACCAGGGATACCGCCAAAACAAGGCAGAAGAGGCTGGTGCGGAGTGAACGCGGCATGTTATCACTCTCCTCTAGTAAGCGGTGAGTAGCGGGTAGCTGTTCAGAGGCGTTTATAGTAAAAAGACAGAATTGCGTGATAAAAATATTCCCCGTCCGACGGAAAAATCCTGCTTATCCGCCGGGACGGGAAAAGGCAGCGCGAAGGGTAAGACAGGCGGACGCGAGGCGTCAGCGGCCGTAGCGCCCGGCGCCGAAGCGGTCGCAGCCCCGGCGGAAGAAGGCGATGAAGGCGCGGGACATGAGGAAGGTGATGGCGAGGGTGTAGAAGCTGGTGAACCAGGTCCAGTCGCGGTATCTGATGAGGTTGGTGTGGCGCTCTAGGGGGTATTCGACGGCGACGATGCCGGCGCTGAAGAGGAGGGCGTAGCCGACGATCGCCGTGAGGCCGCGCGTGCGGGTGATTTGATTGTAGAGGACGCAGAGGACGGGGAAGACCCATAGCTCGAAGAGGACGCTGGTCTCGTAATAGCGGGGGAAAAGGCGTTCGGGGTATTCGATCATTTTCAGGGATACTACCGGACTGCCCCAGATGAAGTCGAGGGTGCATTTGAAGAGGAAGACGACGACCCAGTCGCGGAAGTAGCGCCAGTCGACGGCGAAGATGAGCAGCAGCAGGGTGATCGCCGCCGACGATATTACGATGATCTGTTCGGTGACTGCCATGGGCATAGCCCCTTCCTGTCCGCCGTTTCCTGTTTAGTATGGCCGGAAGGACGGGGAATATTGCGGCTGGAGCGGAATGTCAGGAGAGCCGGTCGGTGTCGTCGCCGGCTGTGGTGTCGGTGGCGAGGGTTTTGTCGTTGTCGGCGGTGCGGGGGCCGTCGTGGAATTGGCCGCTGGGGTTGAAGCTGGATTCGTAGCCGAGCTGGTCTTTGTCGATGGCCGACCAGGGGGATTTGCGCTTATATGTCATGGTTTTCACCTCCGCGGCTAGTTTCCCCGCGGCCGGCGATTATAATCCGCGCGCGCAGGGGCGGACGGAAAACCCCCACGCCTGTCGGCGCGGGGGCTGGCGGGAGCGAGGGCTCAGGGGCGGTTGGCGTAGATTTCGTCGAGCATGCCGAGCAGGTGGTCGCGGACGACGACGAAGGAGGGACCGCCGCCGAATTCGATGCCGATGGAGGCGGCTTCGAGGGCCTGTTCGCGGGTGGCGCCGGCGGCGATGGCGTTGTTGAGGTGGTTGCCGAGGCAAGGGATGCAGCGGGTGGCGACGGAGGCGGTGACGGCCATGAGTTCTTTGTCGCGGCGGGTGAGGGCGCCGGGTTTGTAGTAGTATTTCATGAGTTCGTTGAAGCCGTTGTAAAGGTCGGGGGCTTCCGATTCGAGGCGGTCGCGGTTGGCTTTGCGGGTGGCGAGGATTTGTTCGAGTTCTTTCATTTTGGTTACTCCTCTCGTGAGTGTTTGGTTCAATTTTCGCAGGCGGGGATGGGATATTATTGTATTTTCTTGCTGTGTTCGCTGACGTAAGAAAAGCCTTAATAAAGACCTAAAGGAGTTTGTTGTACAAAAGGAATTAAAGCCTGGTATAGAAAGTGCGCTAGTTAATTCGCTTATTCTTGAGCCTAATTTTCATGGGATTGGTTTTTAGCTTTAAGGGTTTTAAAGAGTTTTTGGGGTGAATCAATGTTTTGGCACTGCGTGGGCGAGCAAACGGAAGGCGACATTGCGGAGGGCGGTACGCGCCGTAGGCGAAGCCGGTCGCAGCGACGCCGCACCAAGGAATGAGACAAAAACCAACACAACATAACTAATTAAAAATGTATAAGACCAAAGGCTGTCAGAAGGCCTCAGATGCAAGGCGCACCGGAGGATGCGCGCGCAGGTGTACTTGGTTGCGTACGCCGAGCGCGACATCCGGGCAGAGCGTCGCAGATGGGGGCTTATCGCAGCTTTTGGCATGATATTTTTTATGTTAATGGCAGATACTAAGAGGAAAATTATGTTTATGGGCGAATAGAAAGGAATATTAGGGGGTTTGTCCATGTCTATCGCCGATAACCTGGCTCTCGTCAGGCATAACGTCGACCTTGCCGTGGCCCGCCGGCGCGATGTGCCGGTGACGGGGCCGCGGGTGAAGGTGGTGGCGGTGACGAAGAACCACGAGGCGGCCGAGGTACGCGAGGCGCTGACGGCCGGGGCCGAGGCGCTGGGCGAGAACCGGGTGCAGGAGGCGACGGCGAAGGCCGCGCTGCTGCCGCCGGCCGAGTGGCATCTGATCGGCCATCTGCAGACGAATAAGGTCCGCCAGGCGGTGCCGCTTTTCACGCTGATCCATTCGCTGGACAGCGAGAAGCTGGCGCTGGAGGTGGAGCGGGTGGCGGCCAGGATGGACAAGCACCAGGATGTGCTTATCCAGGTGAATGTGGCCGGTGAGGATACGAAGTCGGGCGTGGCGCCTGGCGGCGTGATGGAGCTGGCCAGACTGGCGAGCGGTCTTGCGCATGTGAGGCTGTGCGGTCTGATGACGATGGCGCCTTTTTACGAGGACGCCGAGCAGGCCCGCCCGGTGTTCCGGGAGCTTTACGGGATATTTGCCGCCCTGAAGGCGGCCGCTCTGCCGAATACGGCGATTGAGTGGCTGTCGATGGGGATGACTAACGATTACGGTGTGGCGGTGGAAGAGGGGGCCAACCTGGTGCGCGTGGGCACGGCCATCTTCGGACCGCGCCATTACTAAAAGGGGGAAGCGTCGTGAAATTTATGGAGAAGGTTTGGGGCAGCCTGGGTCTTTTCGAGCCGGTGGAGACGGTGGAGGAGGAGCAGCAGCGCCCCCGCCAGGAGGAGCCGGAGAGCAAGGGTAAGAAGGGTGGGAATATCGTGAATTTGCCGACAGCCCAACCCAAGCAGATGAAGGTTATGGTGGTGGAACCGTTCGTTTTCGACGATGCCCAGTACGTGGCCGATCATTTGAAGAACCGCAAGCCGGTGGTGATCAATCTTGAGAATACGGATAAGGAAGTGGCCAAGCGGATGATCGATTTCATCAGCGGCACGACGTATGCTCTCGGTGGGACGATCCAGAAGATCGGCAATAATATTTTTTTGTGCGCGCCTAATAATGTCGATGTTGCTTACAACAGCCGCGAGGAGAGCCTGGAGAGGACGATTCTGCCCTGGAACAGTAAGCAGTAGTATTTTTCGGCCGCCGGATGCGGGAGGACAGAGATGTTGACGAATAAGCGGATTTTGTTTGTCGGCGGCGGCGCGATCGCCGAGGCGCTGGTACGCGGGATGCTGCAGGCCGGCCTGGTTTCCGCCGGGCAGCTGACGGTGGTCGATGTGTCGGCGGACCGCCTCGATTATATGGCGAAGACTTATAAGGTGGCGACGGCGCGGGATTCGGCCGCGGCGGCCGCGAAGGCGGATGTGCTGTTTTTGACGGTGAAGCCGCAGGTTATCGGCGAGGTGCTGACGGTGCTTTCGCCGGCGGTGGCGAAGACGACGCTGGTCGTTTCGGTGGCCGCGGGGGTTACGCTGGCGACGCTGGAGGATAAGCTGCCGGAGACGCCGGTTATCCGGGTGATGCCGAATACGCCGGTGGCCGTGGGGGCGGGGATGAGCGCACTCGCGCTCGGCCGCCACGCGAGCGACAAGGACGGCGAGGTGGCCGCGGCGCTGTTCGCGGCGGTGGGCCGGGTCGTAACTGTGAAAGAGGACGCTATGGACGCGGTGACCGGGTTGTCGGGCAGCGGTCCGGCGTTTGCATATGTGATGATCGATGCGCTGGCCGACGCCGGGGTGCGGGTGGGGTTACCCCGCCAGACGGCGATCACGCTGGCCGCGCAGACGCTCTACGGAGCGGCGAAGATGGTGCTGGAGACGGGCGAACACCCGGCGAAGCTCCGCGATATGGTGACCTCGCCGGCGGGCACGACGATCGCCGGGGTGCACACGCTGGAGCAGAAGGGCGTGCGGGCCGCGCTGATGGATGCTGTGGTGGCGGCTACGGAGCGCTCGCGCGAGATGGGGCAGAAGCATAAATGAGCGAACGGGAAAAGATTCTGCGCTTTTACCGCGCCAGCGGCGAGTCGGATCTGGCCGCGAGGCTGGTGGATCTGGCCGAGGGGGCGCTGAAGAGCAGACGGTATAAGGTGAGCGAGTTTCTCGATCCTTTCGGCTACAGTATCGCCGAGACGGTAACCGCCCATTATCCGCGGGTTAAGCTGGAAGCGGACGGGGGCTATCCGGGGGCTGAGCGGGTAAAGGCGGCGTTTGTCGAGGAGGATTTCCGCGGCAAGCCGGATTTCGAGCTGGCGGCCCTGGCGGCCGAGGTGGATGTGCGGTATTACAGCATCAGCCACCGGGATGTGCTGGGGGCGGTGCTGGCTTTAGGCGTGAAGCGCGAGGTCGTGGGCGATATCGTGATGGGCGGCCGGGGCTGCCAGATTGTGTGCGACGCGACGCTGGCGGGGTTCATCAAGGATAATCTGCATAAGATCGGGGCGGCCCCTGTTGAGCTTGCGCCGATCGCGCTGGCCGATATCGCGCCCCGCGAGGAGAAGGTGAAGGAGATCCGGGCGACGGTGGCGTCGCTGCGGCTGGATACGATTGCGGCGGCTGGCTACGGGACTTCGCGCAGCCAGATGACGGAGGAGATCGAGGCCGCAAAGGTGAAGGTGAACTGGCAGGATGCCAAGGGCCCCGCGCAGGCGATCAAGGCGGGGGATGTCATCTCGATGCGCGGCCGCGGCCGGGTCGAGGTGGTGGAGATCCTCGGCCAGACAAAGAAGGGCCGGACGAGTATATATCTGAAAAGGTTTATATAAGGGAGTGGGGCAATGCTGACGCCATTAGACATCCACAACAAAGAATTCAAACGCGGCTTCCGCGGCTACAGCGAGGAAGAGGTGGACGCTTTCCTCGATGAGGTGGTCAAGGATTACGAGAAGCTGTACCGCGAGAACATCGAGCTGAAGGAGACGCTCGACCGGGTGAACAGCAAGCTGGAGCATTATCAGCATATGGAGAACACGCTCCACAGTACGCTGGTTATCGCTCAGGAGACGGCCGAGGAGGTCAAGCTTAACGCCCGCAAGGAGAGCGAGCTGCAGATCAAGGAGGCCGAGATCCGCGGCCAGAAGCTGGTGGAGGAGTCGATGTCGAAGGTCCGCCGCCTGCATGGCGAGTATGAGGAACTGCAGAAGCAGTCCCAGATTTACCGGACGCGGATGCGGACGCTGCTGCAGGCCCAGCTGGAGATGCTGCAGAACGCGCAGGAGGACGACAACTAGCGGTGGATTTTGCGGCGCTGGATGTGAGAGAGGGGCCGGAGGGCGTGACCTTCAGGGTGCGGGTGCAGCCGCGCGCGTCGCGCTGCGCCGTTACGGGCCTGGCGGGGGCTGCCGTCCGGGTGGCTCTGACGTCGCCGCCGGTGGAGGGCGCGGCCAACGCGGCCTGCACGGCGTTTTTCGCCGAGCTGCTGAAGGTGGCTAAGGGCCGGGTGGCCATCGTGGCCGGGCTGAAGAGCCGCGACAAGACGGTGCGGGTGGCCGGCCTGGGCAAGGCGGCGCTTTTTGCCGCGCTGGCGACGGTAAAGTTTGACTAAAAGCGACGCGGTCGTATATAATATTGTGCATACAGTATTTTCAAGCATAGCCGCGGCGACGTTTATCAACAGCCGAATACAACAAAAGCGATGACGGAGAGAGTAGCCTTTCTGTGTCTTCCCAGCGAGCCGGGGGCGGTGGAAGCCCGGCAGGACCGATGCGGTGAAGATCCCTCCCGAGCTGCGGACCGAAGGCAGTAGGCTCCGCCGCGTGACGGGCGTTAGACGTTTTGAGTGGCGTGAGCAAGTAGGGTGGTACCGCGAGATAACCTCGTCCCTTTTAGGGCGAGGCTCTTTTTATTTGGGGCAGTCGTTGATAAGCGAAACTTGGCGAGGGCGATTAGCCCGCGCCTTAGTTGAGCTATCCGCGCCGGCGCGGGAAAGCGCCGCATCTGCTGCGTTGCTCCTCAGAGCGCTTGCTAGCGTACGTCCGAGTACGCGTCGCGGCGCGCTCTTCCGGTGCGCCTTGCATCTACGGCCTTCTGAACGGCCGCGGCGCATTGAAGGTTTTAGGCGGATAAAGAGGACGCCGGGGTTTGAAATTTTCGTGTTCTATATTTTACGGAGGTGGCTGGGATGGATTACAGCAAGACTTTGAATTTGCCGCAGACGGAGTTCCCGATGCGGGCGGGGTTGCCGGAGCGGGAGCCGGAGCTTTTGGCATACTGGGAGAAGAACGATATTTATAAAAAGAAGCTGGCGGCGTCGAAGGGCAAGACGAAGTTCATCCTCCACGACGGGCCGCCGTACGCGAACGGCAGTATCCATATCGGCACGGCGCTCAACAAGGTGCTGAAGGATATCATTATCAAGTATAAGTCGCTCAGGGGCTATGACGCACCGTATGTGCCGGGCTGGGATACGCACGGGATGCCGATCGAGCACGCGGCGATCAAGATCCTCGGTCTGAACCGCCATGAGCTCAAGGCTCTCGATCTCCGGCGCGAGTGCAAGCAGTACGCGCTGAAGTGCCTCGATCTGCAGCGCGATGATTTCAAGCGCCTGGGGGTGCAGGGGGACTGGGACGATCCGTATATCACGCTCAAGCCGTCGTTCGAGGCCAAGCAGATCGGCGTTTTCGGCGCGATGGCCAAGAAGGGCTATATCTACAAGGGCCTGAAGTCGGTCTACTGGTGCACGACGTGCGAGACGGCGCTGGCTGAGGCGGAGATCGAGTATGCGGAGAAGAAGTCGCATTCGATTTTCGTGAAGTTCCCGCTGGTGGACGATAAGGGCAACTTGCCGGTGGGCGTGGATGCCGCGAATGTTTATTGCGTGATCTGGACGACGACGCCGTGGACGCTGCCCGCGAATACGGGTATCGCGGTCCACCCGGAGTTCGATTATGTGTGGGTCCAGTTCGGCAGCGAGGTATACCTGATGGCGGCCGAGCTGGTGAAGAGCGTGGCCGAGGCGAACAAGCTCGGCGAGTATACGGTGCTGGGTGAGCCGATGAAGGGCGAGACGCTGACGGGGATGCTGTTCGGCCACCCGTTCATCGACCGCGAGTCGCGGGTTGTGACCGGCGATTATGTGACGCTGGACGCGGGCACGGGCTGCGTGCATACCGCTCCCGGCCACGGGGTGGAGGACTTCGAGACAGGGGTCAAGTTCGGACTGCCGATCATCAATCCGGTGGATCACGCCGGCAAGTTTACGGCCGAGGGCGGCATGTTCAAGGGGCTGTTCGTGGAGGACGCGAATGTGCCGATTTTGAAGGAGGTGGCCCAGCGGGGCCTGCTGCTTGGCAAGGGGTCGCTCCGCCACCAGTACGCGCATTGCTGGCGCTGCAAGAGCCCGGTTATTTACCGGGCGACGGAGCAGTGGTTCGCGTCGGTGGAGGGCTTCCGCGAGGCTGCGCTGGCGGCGATCGCCGATGTGCAGTGGATCCCGCCGTGGGGCGAGGAGCGCATGCACAATATGGTGGCCGACCGCCAGGACTGGTGCATTTCCCGCCAGCGGGTGTGGGGCGTGCCTATCCCGATTTTCTATTGCAAGGAGTGCGGCGAGCATATCGTTAACGATACGACGATCGCGGCGGTGCAGGAGCTTTTCGGCCGCGAGGGGTCGGACGCGTGGTGGCAGTACGAGGCGGAGGATATTCTGCCGGCCGGCTTCAAGTGCGAGCATTGCGGCCACGGGGGTTTCCGCAAGGAGACGGATATCATGGATGTGTGGTTCGACAGCGGGTCGAGCTGGGCGGCGGTGGCCGAGGTGCGGCCGGAGTTGGAGTGGCCGACGTCGATGTATCTGGAGGGCAGCGACCAGCATCGCGGCTGGTTCCAGTCTTCCCTGCTGACGACGGTGGCGACGCGCGGCCGGGCGCCTTACCGCTCGGTGTTGACCCACGGGTTCGTGGTGGACGGCGATGGCCGGAAGATGTCGAAGTCGCTGGGGAACGTGATTTATCCGCAGGAGGTCATCAAGCAGTACGGGGCGGAGATTCTTCGCCTGTGGGTGGCTTCGGCGGATTACAAGACCGATATCCGCATTTCGAACGATATCTTAAAGCAGCTGGCGGAGGTTTACCGCAAGATCCGTAACACTTTCCGCTATATCCTCGGCAATCTCGCCGATTTCGACCCCGACAAGGACCGGGTGGAGTACGACGAGCTGTTGGAGCTTGACCGCTGGGCGTTGCTGCGCCTGGAGCAGGTGCGCCAGAAGGTGACGAAGGCGTACGACGATTACGAGTTCCATCTCCTTTATCATACTGTGCACAATTTCTGCACGGTGGATTTGTCGTCGATTTATCTCGATATCCTCAAGGACCGGCTGTATACGTCGGTGCCCGGCTCGGTGGAGCGGCGGGCGGCGCAGACGGCGATGTACGATATCCTGGTGACGCTGGTGGCGATGCTGTCGCCGGTGCTGTCGTTTACGACGGAGGAGGCCTGGCAGCATATGCCGAAGGCCAAGGGTATGCCGGAGAGCGTGCAGATGGTGCTGTGGCCCAAGGAGCGGCGCGATTGCCTGGACGCCGGCCTGGAGGCGAAGTGGGATAAGATCCTGGCGCTGCGCGGCGAGATTACGAAGGCGCTGGAGAACGCCCGCCGGGCGAAGACGATCGGCCATTCGCTGGATGCCGCGGTCGAGTTGTGGGCGGATGGCGACAATTACCGCCATCTGATGGCGGTGAAGGACGATCTGGCGACCATCCTGATCGTGTCGCAGGTGAAGGTGACCGAAGGGGTCGCACGGGCTCCGCAGGATGCGTACCGCGCCGAGGAGCTGGCGCTGGCGGTGGCGGTGGTTCCGGCCGGCGGCGTGAAGTGCGAGCGGTGCTGGATGTACAGCGAGACTGTGGGCGCCGACGCCGAGCATGAGGCGCTGTGCCCGCGGTGCGCGGCGGTCGTGAAGAAGTTGTAGGATAAGAACCCCGGGCGGAGGCTCCGGGGTTTCTTGTTTTTTTTGTGTATTTCTGGCAGGAGGATGGAAATTAATACCGAATTATGTCGAATATTACGTGTGTACGGGAGGCTAATATGGCAAAAGAGTATACGGCTGAAGAAGTGCTGGAGGCATTCAAGATAGTGGCTCCATATCTGGACGATGCAACCCCGCTGAGCCTGGGAGTGTCGGTGGTGAAGGATGGTATCATTACCGCGTACTCCGCAGGAGGGGGCCTCGACCTCAAGTATAATGCCGGCGAGACGATGAAGGGCAAGGTGTCCGCCGAGGCGATGGAAAAAAGGCGACGGATCGTCCGCCTGGTCCCGCAGGAGAAGTCGCCGCACGCGGTGGCCTACGTGGTCTGCGCGCTGCCGATCATGGACGGGGACAGGACGGCCGGGGTCGTGACGACGACCGGGACGGTGGAAGGTTATCTGCGGCTGACGGGGGGAGCGGCGACGCTGTCCCAGTCTTCGGAGACGATGAACGCCAACCTTGAGGAATTGGCGGCGAAGTCGAGCGAGCTTTCGACGGCCAGCAAGAAGCTGGAGGAGCTGAGCAGCGAGCTGCTGAAGTTCACGAAGGAGACAGACGAGATCGTGAGCTTTATCCGCAACGTGGCCGACCAGACGAATCTGCTGGGCCTCAACGCGGCGATCGAGGCGGCGCGGGTCGGCGAGATGGGCCGGGGCTTCGGGGTGGTGGCCGAGGAGGTGCGGAAGCTGGCCGGCGTGAGCGCCGAGTCGGTGAAGAGCATTACGGCGTCGCTGAAAAGGATCCAGACCGGTGTGAGCAACCTCGGGGGCATGGTGAACGATATCGATGCCAATATCGTCGATCAGGCGGCTTCGGTGCAGGAGATCGCGAAGGAGAGCGAGCAGCTGATCACTCTCGCCCGTGATCTGCAGGAAGCGTCTACGACGATGTACCAGTTCACGGAAGATAAATAGTAGCGCAAAGGAAAAACCGGGGCGGAGGCCCCGGTTTTTTGTATGGCTGTGCGGTGTTGGTGCGGGCGGAATCAGTAGCCGGGCGGGTAGTAGCAGGTATGGAGGTTGGCGAGGATTTCGTCTTTGTCGGGGAGGGTTACGACATAGCCGGGGACTGCGGGAGATTTTTGCCCGGTGATTACGGCGTCGGGTTCGGTGATGAAGTGGATGTCGGGCATGATGCCGGCACCTCCTTTATGAGGGTTGTAGGATTTTAGTATGTCCATGCTAGTCGTAAAAAAACGAATTTTTGCAACTAAGGTAAAAATGTAGCGGTTCTTGGGCGGGGAGGCCTGTTAGATAAGGGGTTGGCGGGGGAGGTATCGGGAAGGGCGGGGGTAAAAAGGGCAATACGAGGAGGCGGGGCGGGGGAGGAATTAGGGTGGCAGAGATGGGACGTAATGGGGAAATATGGGTATTGTGGGGGCGGGTTTTTAATAGGCAGCAGGTTTGATTGCTTAAAAACGGTATTATGCCGATAAAAAAGCCCGGCGGGAGAATAACACTCTGTGTAAAAAAATCACCGTCGGGAGGTGAGAATGTAAATGGGACTACAGACTTGGCGGGATTGTTGGTATATTGTGGTGGACAAGGAGGGAGATGCCGTGAAGATTACCCGTAAAGAGGATTTGCAGGTCGATTTGCTGATTATCGGCGGCGGGACCGCCGGCCCGATGGCGGCGCTGAAGGCGAAAAAAAAGAACCCCGCCCTGTCGGTGCTGATCGTCGATAAGGCGACGGTTCGCCGCGGCGGTTCGATCTGCCGGGGGATGGATGCGTTCAATAACGTTACCGTTCCTGGCGTGGCGACGGTGCAGGAGTATGTCGATTCGATCGACATGATGAGCGATGGGATCGCCGACCCTAATATCAGCAGGGTTGTGGCAGAGAAGAGTTTTGCCATTCTCCGCGAATTGGAGGAATGGGGGGTGGCGACATTCCCCCGCGACGAGAACGGGCATTATATGGTACAGAAGTTTCACCCGAAAGGCGCTTTTCTGGCGGAGATGCGCGGCGATATTAAGCCGGCGATGGCGAAGCTGCTGGAAGAGCACGGAGTCAAGGTGCTGAACCGGACAATGGCCACCCGCCTGTTTGCGGCCGACGGCCGGGTGACGGGGGCGGCGCTGTTCAATATCCGCAGCGGCGTTTTCCAGGTGTGCACCGCGAAGGCGGTTATTCTCTGCACCGGCGGGCAGGGGCGGTTCGGCCTGCCGGATTCGGGCTATTTGTTCGGCACGTTCGACTGCCCGTACAACGCCGGCGAGGGGTATGCGATGGTGTACCATGCCGGCGGGGAGCTGGCGAATATGGAGTATAACGATGTTTCGCCGATGCTGAAGGATTATGAGGGCCCCGGTCATTCGACCTTTATCCGTCACGGAGGCTATCTGGTGAATTCGCTCGGCGAGCGGTTCATGACGAAGTATTCGCCCGAGTTCCTTGAACGGGCCCCTTCGGGGGTGCGCGAGCAGGCGATGCGCACCGAGCTTAAGGAGGGGCGCGGGCCGATTTATTACGATCTCCGCCACCTGCCGGCAGAGACGGTCGAACTGATCAAGGAGGGGATCTTCGCCGCCGAGCGCCCGACGGAGAAGGAGTTTTTCGCTCTCAAGGGTATCGATATCGGCCGCGACCTTATAGAGTTGACGTTATCCGGCCCGAATATGTGCGGCGGGCACGGGCCGACGGGGGCGCTGGTGGGCGTGAACGCGGAGACGGCGGTGCGCAATCTTTATGCCGCCGGCGACGTGGCTTCGACCGGATGGGGGTTCGTTGGCGCGGCGTGGGTGTTCGGCACGGTGGCCGCCGAGGATGCGGCCGGACGGATGGGCGACCTGGCGTTCCAAGCCCCGGACAAGGAAGAGGTGGCGCGCGAACTGGCGCGGCTGGTGGCGCCGCTCGACCGCGAGGACGGCTATGACCCCGAGGAGATGGAGTTCAAGGTCAGGCGGATGATTAAGCCGCACCTGACGTCGCCGAAGAGCGAGGCCAGGCTTACGGCGGCGCTGGGCGCCGTGGCGCGGTTCCGGGAGGATATGGGCAGGGTGAGGGCCCGCGATTACCACGAGGTGATGAAGTTCGTGGAGGTCGAGGCGATCATCGACACGCTTGAGATGGCCGTGAGCGCGTCGCTGGCCCGCAGGGAGAGCCGCTGGGGCTACGGCCATTACCGGCTCGACTATCCCGAGAAGGATCCGGCCTGGGAAAAAAAATATGCCGTGGTGGCGAAGGATGCGGCAACCGGCCGGATGGCCGTTTCTGCCAGGCCGGTGCCGGCTCACCGGGAATAATGGCGCGAGAGGAGTGGTATTGTGGGTGTAAAGGTTGACAAGGATAGGTGCACCGGTTGCGGGCGGTGCGCCGAGGAGTGCCCGGGCGACGTTATCCATATGGACCCGCAAAAAAAGCGCCCTTACAACAAGTATAAGAACGACTGCTGGTACTGCGGCGTGTGTGAGCTGGAATGCCCCGTCGGCGCCGCGAAAATGGAGTTTCCCTGCCTGATTGTGTAGTGCTCCTATATTATTATTTGCGTGAGGAGGACCGTGGATGAACAGCGTTGCTAAAAAACCTTCGCTAGGGCTGGCCGGTTTGTCGTTCGTAATCCCGGTGGCGGTTATTCTCTACGGGACGGCGGTGCTGAAGGTCGGCGCGATCCTGCCGCTGGTGCTGGCGACGGCTATCGCCTGCTGCTTCGGGGCGGCGTTCGGCTATTCGTGGGATGAGATGCAGACGGGGATGTTCGAGGCCATCGCCAGGGTGCTGGTGGCGATTCTCATCCTGGTCGCGGTGGGGATGCTGATCGGCGCCTGGATACTGGCCGGGACGATTCCGACGATTATTTACTGGGGCCTTACGCTTATTTCTCCGAGCAGCTTCCTGATGACGTCGTTCCTGCTGTGCGTGATCGCGTCGACGGCCACCGGCACGTCGTTCGGGACGATAGGCACGGTGGGGGTGGCGCTGGTGGGCGTGGGCCAGGCGCTCGGCTATCCGCTGCCGATGGTGGTGGGCTCGATCGTGGCTGGCGCGTATTTCGGCGATAAGATGTCCCCGGTGTCGGATTCGACGAATATAACGGCGTCGGTGTGCGAGGTGGAGCTTTTCCCCCATATCGCGTCGATGATGTGGACGACGGTCCCGGCAGCCGTGGTTTCGGCAATTATTTATCTTGTGATGGGCATGCAGCACGCCGGCGCGGGGACGGAAGGCAATATTCCGGTGATTCTGCAGGCGATCGCCGGCAAGTTCAATCTGTCGCTGTGGACGCTGCTGCCGCCGGCGGTGCTGATGGTGCTGGCTTACCGGCGCATGCCGGCTGTGCCGCTGCTGTTCTTCTGCGTAGCCGTGGGCCTGGTGACGGCGTGGGCGCTGCAGGGGAGCTCGGTGAAGGAGATGATCCAGGCGGTGATGGCGGGCTATAAGGCAAACACCGGCGTGAAGCAGGTGGATGTGCTTTTGAGCCGCGGCGGGCTGAACAGCATCATGGGCACGCTGGTGCTACTGATCAGCGGGGTGGCCTTCGGGGGCGTGCTGGAGAAGATCCGTACCCTGGAGGCGCTGATCGAGGCCGCCACCAGTTGGGCGACCAACACGGGCCGTTTAGTGGTTGCGGTGCTGGCGGCCGGCTATATCATGCTGCTGGGGACGGGCAGCCAGATGGTGGCGGTGATCATCCCCGGCCGGGCGTTCGTGCCGGTGTTCCGGGAGAAGAACGTCAGCCTCAGGGTGCTGTCACGGACGTGCGAGGACGGCGGCACGATCGGCTGTCCGCTGGTTCCCTGGAGCGTGCACGCGTTTTATATTCTGGCGGTTCTCGGCGTGAGCGCGTACGAGTTCGCCCCGTATGCCCTGCTGAACTGGATCGTGCCGGTGTTTTCGATCCTGCTGGCTTATACCGGCATCGGTATCTGGCGCTCCGACGGCAGCCCGGTCCGCGGGCCGGAGAAGACGATGGCGGACGGCAAGTAGGGGGATTATTCTCCCGCCGCCAGCGCCTGGAGTTTTTCAACGCTTTTAACGACAATATGATGGTTTTTGATGTCGAGGATACCGTCGAGCTTCAGCGCCCGTATCGACTGGTTTACGGTTACGCGGTGAAGGCCGAGAACGGCGGCGATATCCTCTTGCGTTATGGGCAGGGAGTCACTCCCTGCTTTTTGTTTTGTCTGGTACAGAAGGTAGATGAGTTTGGCGACTCTGATGACCGGTTTGCAAAACAGGGAGTCTTCGATTTGGCAGGAGAGGATGTGGACTTTACGGGTTAGGGTGGTGATGACTGACAAGGCAATGTTGGGGTTGCGGGTGAACAGGCAGTTCAGGGTTTCGCGGGAAAACAGGTATACTTCGCAGTCGGTGACTGCCTGGAAGAGATAGGCGCACGGCTTGCGGTTGAAGAGGGGCGTTTCGCCGAACACGCTGCCGGCGGCCAGGAACCAGAGTGTTTTCTGCTGCCCGTCGCTACGTACGGCCAGGGTTTTTAGCTCGCCGCTCCGTAAATAATAGAGGTGCTCGAGTATCTGGCCGGACTGGATGACAAATTCGTTTTTGCGGTAGGTCCGCCTGATAGCCAGCGCCAGGACGTCCTCCCAGGGGGAGGGGGCGGCGGCTTTGATCCAAGGCAGGGAGAGGATGGCGAATTCGGAGGAAGTGTCACCTGCAGGCACGGTCGTTCCTTCTCTCATGATTTTTGATCGGGTGTAGATATACTTGATATTTCGGTGGAAAGGGCGTTGTTCCTTTAGCTGGGAAAAGTGAATTTGCCGGCCGTCAAGCTGACGCGCCGGCACGGGCGGACGCGGTATGCGGGCCTTATTTTTTGAGGCGGCATGGGGATACTACGCAATATGGAGGTATGCCGATGGCGCAGGATGCTGGCAAGGCGGACGTGATCGCCGCCCAACTGGAGCGGCTGGCGATGTATCTGGAGAAGATGAATGTGGCCGGGTATGTGGAGCTGATGCAGCGTCCGGCGCGGTTGCTGTTTTTGAATTTTGCGGCCGGGCTGGCGCGGGGGCTGGGGATCGCGATCGGGGCAACGCTGATTTTCGCGTTGATGCTGGAGCTGATGCGCCGGGTCATTCTTTTGAATATTCCCGGCATCGGCGAATTTGTGGCCGAGATTATGAGGATTGTGGAGACGACGAACGGCAAGGGCAATTTTTAGGGTTTGGGGAGGAATCTATCATGACAAAGGATGTTTTCGATGCGATGCGCGAGGCCCATTCGGTGAGGCAGTTCACGACGGTGCCGGTGCCGGAGCCTACGCTGACGCGGCTTTTGGAGGCGGCCTGCTGGGCGCCGAGCGCCGGGAATCTGCAGCCGTGGTATTTTTATGTGGTGCAGAACGCCGAGCTGAAGCGGCGGCTGGCGGAGGCGTGCCACGGGCAGCACCAGGTGGCGGAGGCGCCGACGGTGGTGGTGGTGATGGCCGACCCGGCGCGGGCGAACGAGCGCTACGGCGAGCGGGGCGCGCAGCTTTATTGCCTGCAGGATACGGCGGCGGCGACGCAGAATATGCTGCTGGCGGCGACGGGGCTGGGGATCGCGTCGTGCTGGGTGGGGGCGTTCGACGAGCGCCGGGTTCAGGAACTGGTGGAGGCGCCGCCGCGACTGAGGGCGGTGGCGATCGTGTGTCTGGGTTACAGCAACGAGGAGAATGACGATGAGGCGAAAGAGCGCCTGCGGGTGGCTGATGTGACGAAGATTTTGCACTAGGGGGGATTGGCTTGGACCGGCAGATGCGGGCGCATTTCCGCGAGGATCTGGAGGATACGAAGGAGCGGCTGTTGGCGACGGTTTCCCGCCTGGAGGAGACGGGCCTTGGCGATACGATGAGCGATTCCCTGGGCGAGCTGTCGATGTACGATAACCACCCCGCGGATGTGGGCGACGCGATGTTCGAGCGCGGCAAGGATGTGGCGCTCAGGGACAACGCCCATGTGCTGCTGGAGGAGGTGGAGGCGGCGCTGGATAAGATGGCGCGGGGCACGTACGGGGTGTGCGAGCATTGCGGCCGGGAGATAGACGAGGAGCGGCTGGAGGCGCTGCCGTGGGCGACGCACTGTATCGCCTGCCAACGGCGGGATGAGGTGGCCGACCCCACGCCCCGGCCGCTGGAGGAGGAGAGCCTGGCGCCGCCTTTCCACCGCACGTTTTTGGATTCGGCGCGGTTCGATTTCGTGGGTTTCGACGGCGAGGACGCGCTGCAGGCGGCGCTGAAGTACGGGAGCTCGGATACGCCGCAGGATATCCCCGGGTCGTACGATTATAAGGCGCTGTGGCCGAACAGCAACGAGCATCAGGGGATCGTCGACCGGGCGGACGCTATTCCGAGCGCGGTGGCAGGCACGCGCGGCCGGAAGAACGCGGCGGCGGCCCGCAAGGAGGAAGAGGAGACCGAGTAAGGCGCTCGGTTTCTTTTTCTTCCGGATTTCTTGCCGCGTTCCGGCAGGATTTTGCCGCGACGGCGGATAAACTATCTTAGAATATCCGGACAAAGGAGACAACAGTGTGAACATTGTTTTGCGGAATTTTATTATCAGTATTACGACGGTGATTATCGGCGGGCTGGCGCTGTGGTCGAGCGAGCAGGGCGGCGATGGGGTCAATATCCCGTATCTGTTGCTGGCCGGCTTCGCGGTCGGCTGCCTGGCGCTGTTTATGACTAGTTGGATCAAGAGGCGCAGTATGCCGAAGGACGAGAAGGGGCCGACGGGCAAGAAGGGGCGCGGCAAGTAACGCGGCACATAGCGGCGCGGTGTTTGGCGAATGCTAGATTAGTTGCCTGCCGTGGCACGCATCGGCGGCCGGCGACTAATATATAGCGGAAGGCGAAGCGGGAGGGCGGCTCTTTATGGCCGAACCGACGTGCAGAAGCTTGTATTTGATGAAGGGATCGGTTTTGGCCGGCGCCGTGGCGGCGTATTTTTTCGTGCCCGGGGTGCGGGAGTTCGTGGCGACGGGTGTCGGCTTCCTCCACCACCGCGATTTCGAGGGGCTGCGGCTGTTTATCCTGGCGTACGGGGTGTGGGCGCCGGTGACGTCGATCGCGCTGATGACGGTGCAGTCGATGGTGCCGTTGGTGCCTGGCCTGGCAATCACGATAACGAACGCCTGGATTTTCGGCTGGGAGCACGGAGCGCTGTATTCGTGGATAGGGGCGCTGGCCGGCGCGGTCCTGGATTTCGGCATCGCCCGCTGGTATGGGCGGCCGGTGGTGGAGAAGTTCGTGCGGCCGAAGTATCTCGATATGACGGACCAGTTTTTCAAGCGGCACGGGGTGCTGGCGGTGTTCGTCACGAGGCTGACGCCGGTTATCCCGTTCAAGGTGATAAGCTACGGGGCGGGGCTGACGGCGATAACGCTTCGCCAGTATGTGCTGGCAACAGGCATCGGCCAGACGCCGGCGATCGTGCTGTATTCGTTCCTGGGCCAGCACCTGACCCGCGGTATCCGTTGGGCGATCGTGGGCACGACGCTGCTGATTGCCGCGAGTTTGCTTGTTTACTATTACCGTAACGAGATCGAGCAGCGACTTTTTTCCCATAAGGAATGATTTGTATTTGTCCTTGTTTTTTTTCCATTCATTTGGTGGTATAATAAATTTTAGCAATGTTTCAGGAGGTGAAAAGTACTCATGTATGTAATCAGCAGCGAGTGCATCAAGTGCGGCGCATGCGCGGCAACCTGCCCGGTAGGCGCGATTACCGAGGGAGACGCCCAATACGTCATCGGCGACCAGTGTGTTGATTGCGGCTCTTGCGCGGCGGTCTGCCCGGTGGGGGCCATCAGCCCTGGCCAGTAATAAGGGTCGTGTTGGAAGCGTAGCTTGGGCTACGCTTCTTTACGTTACGGCAAAAATTGAGTATTATGGATATGTCAGGGAAATATATATAGGGGTTAATGATGAAAAGAACGATTGCACTGATAGCGCATGACCGCAAAAAAGAGGAGATGCTCGCCTTCGTGGCCGCGTACCGCGAGGTGCTGGCCTGCTGCCAGCTGATCGCGACGGCGACGACCGGCGGCTTGGTGGCCAGGGAGACGGGGCTGGAGGTTAAGGCGTATCTGTCCGGCCCGCTGGGCGGCGATTTGCAGATCGGGGCGCTGATCGCCTGCCAGGCGGTCGACGCGGTGATTTTCCTCCGCGACCCGCTTACGGCCCAGCCGCATGAGCCGGATATAACCGCGCTGCTGAGGGTGTGCGATGTGCATAATGTGCCGGTGGCAACGAACGAGGCGTCGGCGGCCCTGCTGCTGAAGGCCATTGATATGGTAGGATAGGAGAATATAACGCGTGCCGATCGTGATACTGGCCCTGGCGGTGATCGCTCTCGATCAGGTGTCCAAGGCTTATTTGCAGGCCAATATGGCGCCGGGTGCGTCTGTGCCGGTGATTCCCGGTGTTTTTCACATTACATATGTCTTGAACCCCGGAGCGGCGTTCGGCATTCTCGAGCACCAACGGTGGTTTTTCGTGGCGGTGGCTTTACTGCTTGTGGCGGTGATCGTGTATTTGTATCCCCGCATCCCGGCGGGCTACGGGCTGCTGCGGCTCGGTATCGCCCTGCAGACGGGCGGTGCGGCGGGCAACGCCATCGACCGCCTGAAGACGGGTTATGTGGTGGATTTCTTCGATTTTCGCGTGTGGCCGGTGTTCAATGTGGCCGATATGGCGATCGTGGGCGGGGTGGCG
Organism: Sporomusaceae bacterium; assembly: GCA_031460455.1. Lineage (NCBI taxonomy): Bacteria > Bacillati > Bacillota > Negativicutes > Selenomonadales > Sporomusaceae > Sporomusaceae bacterium. Next base: position 488,786 of record JAVKTQ010000001.1, on the reverse strand, counting down.
TTGATTGTGTATTCGCTTTTGTTCCCGCCCGGAAAAAGGAAGGCTGATGACATTGACGGGGGAGACGCGCCTGTTTGAGGCGGGTGAAGCCGATAAGGGGGAGCGCCTGGATGTGTTTTTGGCCCGTCAGGCGCCGGAGCTGTCGCGGTCCCGCATTCAGAAGCTGATCGCCGACGGACGCGTGGCGGTGCAGGGCCGGCCGGCCAAGGCCAATCACAAGGTGCAGCCGGGCGAGGCGGTGGCGCTGACGGTGCCGGCTCCCGAGCCTGTGGCTGTGGAGGCCGAGGCCATCCCGCTCGACGTGGTGTACGAGGACGCCGAGGTGGTGGTGGTGAACAAGCAACGGGGGATGGTGGTCCATCCGGCGGCCGGAAACTGGCGGGGAACGCTGGTGAACGCTCTGTTGGCCCGCTGCGACGATTTGTCGGGGGTGGGCGGCGAGGTGCGGCCGGGAATCGTCCACCGCCTTGATAAGGATACTTCGGGGGTGATGGTGGCGGCGAAGAGCGACCGCGCTCACGCCAGCCTCGCCCGGCAGATAAAGGACCGGACGGCCGGACGGAAGTATCTGGCGTTGGTCCACGGCAACGTGAAGGCGGACGAGGGGCTGATCGACGCGCCGATAGGCCGCCACCGGACCGACCGCAAGAAGATGGCGGTGGACGCCGAGCGCGGCCGGGAGGCACGGACGCGGTTCACGGTGCTGGAGAGGTTCGCGGGGTATACGCTGGTGGCGTGCAAGCTGGAGACGGGGCGGACCCACCAGATAAGGGTGCATATGGCGTATATCGGCCATCCGGTGGTGGGCGACCCGAAGTACGGACCGAAGGGCTCGCCTTTCCCGATCGACGGGCAGGCGCTGCATGCGGCCGAGCTGACTTTCCGCCACCCGGTGAGCGGGGCGGAGATGGTGTTTACGGCGCCGCTACCGATGGATATGGAAGGGATTCTGGCGAAGCTTCGCAGGATGCGCGGCTAGAACGGGGGGAGAATAATGGTCAAGCTTATCGACAAGACCGTCCTGATGGACGCCCAGGGCATCAGCCGGGCGCTGATCCGCATCGCCCACGAGATCATCGAGAAGAACAAGGGCAGCAAGGACCTGACGCTGGTGGGCATCAGGACGCGCGGCGTGCCGCTGGCCCAGCGGCTGGCGGTGGAGATCGAGAAGATCGAGGGTGTGAAGCTGCCGGTGGGGCTCTTAGATATCACGCTGTACCGCGACGACCTGTCGACGCTCGGTTATCAGCCGATCGTGCACGAGACGCAGATCCCCTTCGATATCAACGATAAGAAGGTCGTGCTGGTGGACGATGTGCTGTATACGGGGCGGACGGTGCGGGCGGCTTTAGGGGCGCTGACGGATATCGGCCGGCCGCAGTACATCCAGTTGGCGGTGCTGGTGGACCGGGGCCACCGCGAGCTGCCTATCCGCGCCGATTTCGTGGGCAAAAACGTGCCGACGTCGCGCAAGGAGATCGTGGCGGTGCAGCTGAGCGATACTGATAAGGCGGAACAGGTTGTACTTCAAGAGATAGCTGAGTAACAAAGCGGCCGTCAAGAATGCCGCAGATGGGGCATATTGAAAGGTCGCGAATAAGGAGTGTTTGGATGTTGATGCTGGAGTCGGTGGCAAAGGGTAACCGCACGCTTTAAGTCGCGGGATTCCTTGGCGCCGCTTAAGCGGAATCGGGTTCTCCGCGACTAAGAAAAAATTAGTCAAGGAGATGTCAGAATTGGATAAAGTAGAAATTTTACAAGATATGTTCACCGGTATGCCGCGCGGCGGGCCGGGGTCGAACGCTTCGACGCGCAGGGCTTACGGGCTGTTGACCGGGGCGCCGGCGGCGCCGCGCATCCTGGATGTGGGCTGCGGCCCGGGGATGCAGACGCTGGAGCTGGCGCGACTGTCGGGCGGCATGGTGACGGGGCTGGATAACCACCAGCCGTTCCTGGACGCGCTGGCGGCCGGGGCGAAAGCCGACGGGCTGCAGGATAAGGTGCGGACGGTGCACGGGTCGATGGACGCGCTACCGTTCGGGCCGGAAGAGTTCGACGTCATCTGGGCCGAGGGGTCGCTGTTCATCATGGGGTTCGAGCGGGCGCTGCCCTACCTGAAAGGCTTCTTGAAGCCCGGCGGGTATCTGGCGGCCTCCGATCTCACCTGGCTGCGGGACGGCCCGCCGGCGGAGCTGAGCCGTTTCTTTGCGAAGCTCGGCGCCGTGGTCATGGACACGGCCGCTACTTTGGCGCTGTTCGCCGCCGCCGGGTACGGGATGGTGGGTCACTTCGCCCTGCCGGCGTCCGATTGGCGGGACGATTTCTACACCCCGATGGAGCAGCGTCTGCCGCTGCTGCGCGCAAGGTATCGGGGCAACCCGGAGGCGCTGGCCGCGGTGGATGAGATGCAGGTCGAGATCGAAATGCACAGGAAGTATGGCGATTATTACGGCTATGTGTTTTACGTAGCCCGCAAAGGCCGATGATAATACCAGTTACGGGGAACCCCGGCGCAGCGAGCGCCGGGGCTCTTTCTTTATGCCGTGGGGTTGACGGTGGAAGCTGTTTCCAGTACGATGTTGTCGTGAATGATACGAAGGAAGGGATCGACAGCGATGGCGACGGTTTTCGAGGCGACGACGCTGGCGGGGATGCGGCCGGCGAACAGGATAATCCGGTCGGCGACCCATGAGGGGCTGGGCGACCGGGAGGATTTCCCGGCGCGGCTGGCGGAGCGGTATATCAGGCTGGCGGAAGGCGGCGCGGGGGCGATCATCACCGGCTACGCGGGGGTGAGCCGGGACGGCCGGGCGTGGCCGAATATGCTGATGATCGACGACGATAGCTATGTGGCCGCTTACCGCCAGGTGACGGACGCTGTTAAGCCGCACGGGGCGCCGCTCATTATGCAGCTTGCCCACGGCGGGGGGCGGACGGAGCCGGCGGTGACCGGTGAGGAGGCCAAGGCGCCGTCGCGGCATCGCTATAAAGGCTCGGGCACGACGGCGCGGGAGCTGACGGAGGGCGAGATCGAGAGGATAATTGACGCGTTCGCGCAGGGGATAGTCCGCGCCTGGAAGAGCGGTTTCGACGGGGCGCAGCTGCACGCGGCCCACGGGTATCTGCTGTCGCAGTTCCTGTCGCCGGCGCTCAATAGGCGGCGCGACCGCTGGGGCGGGTCGACGGGGAACAGGTTCCGGGTCGTACGGGAGATTATCGGCCGGGCGCGGGCGACGGTGGGCGATTTTCCGCTGCTGGTCAAGCTGAGCGCGTACGATTATGACGACGGCGGGATGCGGCTGGAGGAGGCGGTGCGCCTGGCGCAAATGTGCCGGGAGGCGTCGTTCGACGCGATCGAGGTGTCGTGCGGCAACGACAACTGGTTTTGCGTGGTTAGGTCGCCGAAGGTGCCGGTGGAAGCGATAGTGGAGCTGTCGCCGGCCTTCCGGGGGGCGTCGTGGCTGAAGAAGAAAATCGCGGGGCTGCTCATCCCGCGGCTGTTCGCGACATATGACGAGCAGGAGAATTACAACGTGGCCGCGGCGGCGGCGATCAAGGCGGCGGTGGATATCCCGGTGATCGTGGTCGGCGGCGTGCGGCGGCTGGCGGCGGTCGAGGGTATTGTCGCCGCCGGGCAGGCCGATTATGTGTCAATGTGCCGGCCGTTCGTGATTCAGCCGGATATCGTGGCCCGGCTGCGCGATGGCCGTCAGGAGGGGTCGCGGTGCATCAACTGCAACTATTGCCTGATCGGCGTGGGGGCCAACCCGCTGAAGTGCTATTACGGCCGTCTGCCGGGGCAGGGGTAGATAAAACCAAATAAAAAAACGGCTTTGATTTCTGAGGGATAAATCTCAAAAATCCAAGGCCGTTTTTTTTTGCCGGGGGCTATCTCATTTGTAAGGCTTTGGCAATCACCGATTGCACATCAGGATAACATCAGCGACCAGAGGGGTTTTTGACGCGGCATTGGTTGCCGGTATTGGCTCCCGTATGTCGCTGAATATCCTCGATAGTGCTACAGCATTTCATATCGGCTACATGGTTAATAATTTCTTCTTCAGATACATTCCGGCAATAACAGATAATGCGCATTTTTCCTTCCTCCGCACCATAATGGGGTGGCAGTTGCCGTCAACAGAACCTGCTGGCTAACGTCTGTTGCTTATGAGCATTTTTTGCACGGTTTCTTCGTCGGGAGTGACGTAGACGGTTTTCTGGTGGTCGTAGATGACGAAGCCGGGTTTGGCGCCGGCCGGTTTTTTGACGTGGCGGCGACGGGTGTAGTCGACGGGGACGGTGGCCGAGGCGCGGGCCTTGGAAAAGTAGGCGGCGAGCATGGCGGCGGCGGCAAGGGCTTCGGGGGCGGGCTCGCGGCCGGCGCTTTTTAAGATGACGTGGGAGCCGGGGATGTCCTTGGTGTGCAGCCAGATATCGTCGGGACCGGCGTGCTTGAAGGTGACGAGGTCGTTCTGGCGGTTGTTGCGGCCGATGAGGATAGGCGCGCCGTCCGGGGCGGCGGCGGACAGGGGGGCGGCGGGCGGCGCGGGGCGGCGCTTGCTTTTTTCTTTTATATAGCCGGCCTGGACGAGTTCCTGGCGGACTTCGTTGATGTCGTCGAGGACGGCGGCCTGGTCGAGGGCGACAGCGACGCTGTCGAGGTAGGCGAGTTCGGCGCGGCATTCGGCGAGCTGGGCGGCAAGGCTTTGCTGGGCCCGTTTGGCTTTGTTGTATTTGATGTAGTGGCGCTTGGCGTTGGCGACCGGGCTGAGGAGGGGGTCGAGGGCGATGGCGAGGGGGGCGGCGTTGTCGTCGTAGAGGTTGGGGAGTGTGACCTGGGCGGCTCCGGCCGGGATGGCGTGAAGGTTGGCCATGAGGAGGTCGCCGTTTACGCGGTACTTGTCGGCTTCGTCGGCGGCGGCGAGCTCGGCGGCGAGGATGGCTTCCTTGCGGGCGAGGCGGGCCGTTTCCTGGACGAGCAGCTTCTGGAGGACGGTTTTTTCGGGGTTGTCAGGCTGGCCCTGGAAGTTGGCGGCGTATTCGACGGCGGCGGTCATGGCCGGAAAGGGGCGCAGGTCGCCGGGGAGGTGTTCGGGGCGAAAAGCGGCGAGGGCGAGGAGTTTGCCGCCGTCGGCGCTGAGGGCGACGGTGGGTGTGGGTTCGCCGGCCGCGATGGGGGCGGCGATGGTGGCGACGGCTTCAGCGAGGGCGCCGGCGTCGGCGTCGTCGAGGGCGGCGACGGGGTGGTCGGCGGGGAGGCCGGCCCGCCAGGCGATTTCTCTGGCGGCTATGGGACCGACGCCTTCGGCGGCGGCGACGATGGCTTTGGCGAGGGCGAGGGGGGCGTGGTCATGGCGAAGGGCGGCGACAAAGGCGTCCGGGGCGGTGGCAAGGAGGTCGGCGCGCGGTTGGCCGGGGGGCGGGGTGTAGGGGCGGCCGGGGAGGACCTGGCGGACGCGGCTGATGCCGGCGCCGATACGGCGGATGGCGTCTAAAACAAGGCCGTCCTGGACGAGGATGATGTTGCTGTGTTTGCCCATTATTTCGAGGATGAGCTGTTTGGTGACGATGAGGCCGCGCTCGCCGCGGGTGTCGACGGCGAAGGTGACGACGCGGTCGAGGCCGTGCTGGGTGACTGAGGCGATGCGGCCGTCTTCGAGGTGTTTTCTTAGCAGCATGCAGAAGGCGGGCGGCACGGCCGGGTTTTCGGGCAGGGCGGCCGGCAGCCAGGCGGCGGCGCTGTCGGGGCTGGCGGACAGAAGGAGGGCGACGTTTTCGCCCGGCTGGCGCAGCCAGATGCCGAGACGGAATTTGTCGGGCTGGGATATCTTGTCGATGCGGGCGCCGGCGAGCCGCTTGTCGAGTTCGGCCACCAGCGGCCGCAATGAAAGGCCGTCGATGTTCATGGGAACCTCCGCTTGCCAGGTTTTCTCAATACAGTATAGCATCGCCCGCCGCGCAGGGTCAAATGAGGCATAGCAGCTCTTTTTTTGGAATATCATGGATTGAGAACGGCCGTTCAGAAGGCCTCAGATGCTAGGAAGACCGAGGACGCGCTGCGCCGCGTACTTAGGGCGTACGCAAGCAAGCGCCCGCAGGGCTGACGACGCAGATGGGGCCTTATCAACGGCCGCCACGTACAAGGGGTGAAGACTATGGAGATGTGGCATGCGAGAACGTCGGACGATGCTCTCACGTACTGGCGCACCGACCGCAGCGAGGGGCTGACGAACGCCGAGGCGGCGGAAAGGCTGAAGCTGTTCGGCTATAACGAGGTGGCTGAAAAGGAGCGGCCGGCCTGGTGGCGGCGTTTTCTGGCCCAGTTCCAGGATTTCATGGTGCTGGTGCTGATGGCGGCGACGCTGATTTCCGGGTTGCTGGGCGAGTATGCCGACGCGGTGACGATTCTGGCGATTGTGGTGCTTAACGCGGTGCTGGGTTTTATCCAGGAGCACCGGGCGGAACGGTCGATGTCGGCTTTGAAGAAGCTGACGGCGCCGACGGCCCGCGTCGTCCGCCACGGCGCTGTGCAGCATGTGCCGGCCCGCGAGCTTGTGCCGGGCGATATCCTGCTGCTGGAGCCGGGGGATGTGGTGGCGGCCGACGGCCGGTTGGCGGAGACGGCCAATCTGGAGGCTGAGGAGTCGGCGCTGACGGGCGAGTCGCTGCCGGTGCGCAAGCTGGCCGACAGGGTGTATGACGAGGGTGTGACGGTGGGCGACCGCAAGAATATGGTGTACGCGGGCACGGTGGTGACCCGCGGCCGGGGCGCGGCGATTGTGTGCGGCACGGGGATGAATACCGAGGTGGGGCATATCGCCAAACTCATTCAGGCGGCGACGGAGGACGATACGCCGCTGCAGCGGCGTTTGGATAACCTGGGGCGGTGGCTTGTGTGGGGCTGCCTGGGAGTGTGCCTGGTGGTGGTGGCGACGGGGGTGGCGAGGGGCGAGCCGCTGCTGCTGATGTGCATGACGGGGATCAGCCTGGCGGTGGCGGCCATACCCGAGGGGCTGCCGGCGATCGTGACGGTGGCTCTGGCGCTCGGGGTGCAGCGGATGATCCGCCGGAACGCGATTGTGAGGAAGCTGCCGGCGGTGGAGACGCTGGGCTGCACGACGGTGATCTGCTCGGATAAGACGGGGACGCTGACTCAGAACGCGATGACGGTAAGAAGGGTGTACTGCGGCGGCCAAACGTACGAGGTGAGCGGGGTCGGCTTTGAAATCAAGGGCGAATTTTTGCTCGACAAGCAGGAATTTGATGCCAAAAAGGATAAATGTCTAATGCAATGCCTGGCGGTCGGCGCTCTGTGCAATAACAGCGTGCTGAAGCAGGGCAGCGTCGGCATAACCGGCCTGTGGCGCAAGAAGGGCGCCCGCGGCTGGTCGGTGGAGGGCGACCCCACCGAGGGGGCGCTGGTGGTGGCTGCGGCCAAGGCGGGCCTCTGGCGGGCCGACGTCGAGAAACGGGAGCGCCGTCTGGCGGAGATCCCCTTCGAGGCGGAACGGCGCCGGATGGCGGTGGCCTATGGCGGCCCGGCAGGCGCTGTGCTGTATGTGAAGGGCGCTCCAGACACTGTACTTGAGCTGTGCCGCTATTATTTCGACGGGAATGTCGAGCAGCCGCTGACGCCCGAGCTGACCGTCCGCATCGCGGCCGCCAACGAGGCGATGACGAACGGGGCTTTAAGGGTGCTGGCGATGGCGTACCGCCGCCTGAGCCCGGCCGAGGCGGCGAATGTGACCGAGGAGGCGGAGCGGGAGCTGGTTTTCACCGGCCTGGCGGGGATGATCGATCCGCCGCGCCCGGAGGTGAAGGAGGCTATCGCCCTTTGCCGGCAGGCCGGCATCGGGACGGTGATGATTACCGGCGACCACCGCAATACGGCGGTGGCGATCGCCCGCGAGCTGAAGATGTTCCGCGACGGCACATCGCGGGCGCTGACGGGGGCGGAGGTCGACGCGCTCGGCGAGCGCGAGCTGGCGGCGGCGGCGGCCGTGACGACGGTGTACGCGCGGGTGTCGCCGGCCCACAAGCTGCGGATCGTGAAGGCGCTGAAGAATGTCGGGCATATCGTGGCCATGACGGGCGACGGGGTGAACGACGCCCCGGCGGTGAAGGAAGCCGATATCGGCGTGGCCATGGGGATGTCGGGCACGGATGTGACCCGCGAGGCGTCGTCGATGACGCTGGCTGACGACAATTTCGCCACGATCGTGGCAGCGGTTGAGGAAGGCCGGGGTATCTACGACAATATCAGGAAGTTTATCCGTTATCTGCTGGCGTGCAATATCGGCGAGGTGCTGACGATGTTCCTGGCCGCGCTGGCGGGGCTGCCGCTGCCGCTGCTGCCGCTGCAGATACTGTGGGTTAACCTGGTGACCGACGGGCTGCCGGCGATGGCGCTGGGGGTGGATCCCAAGGCGCCGGATACGATGCACCGGCCGCCGCGCAATCCGGCGGAGAGCGTTTTCTCCCGCGGGCTGGCCAGGAAGATCGTCTTCCGCGGCATTCAGATCGGGCTGACGACGCTGCTGGTGTTCGCGGGTGTGTATCTGGCGCAGGGCGACCTGGCGCTGGCGCGGACGATGGCGTTTGCGACGCTGGTGTTCTGTCAGCTCTTCCATGTGTACGACTGCCGGTCGGAGATTCTGACGATTTTCGAACTCGGCCTGTTTACGAACAAGTATCTCCTGATGGCGACCGCCTGTTCGGCGCTCATGCAGGTGGCGGTCATCCACCTGCCGCCGCTGGGCGCGGTTTTCGGGACGGTGCCGCTGGGGCTGACGGAATGGGCGGTCGTGCTGGTCGTGTCCGGTTGGACGGCGATGGTCGGCGGCTTGCGGCATCTGCTTTTAAGGCGGCGTCCGCCGGTACGTTCGGCTTATAGCCGGGTATAATACAGGTAAGAGCAATAATCGTTTCTGACGGAGGGATATTATGCAGTTTTCAAAGTGGCATGGCGCTGGCAACGATTTCGTTATCGTGAACGGGTTCAAGGAGAAGGTGGCGGGGCTGGATCTGGCCGCCGCCGGCCGCCTGGTGTGCGACCGCCATTTCGGCGTGGGCGCCGACGGCCTGGTGTTCGTGCTGCCGTCGGACAGCGCCGATTTCCGGATGCAAATCATCAATTCGGACGGCAGCGAGGCGGAGATGTGCGGCAACGCGACCCGCTGCGTGGCCCGCTATGTTTATGAGCAGGGTCTGACCGACAAGACGAAGGTGACGCTGGAGACGCTGGCCGGGCCGATCAGGCCGGAGCTGGTGTTTACGGACGGCAAGGTGAGCGGCGTGCGGGTGGATATGGGCAAGCCGCGCTTCAAGCGGGGCGAGATCCCGATGAGCGGTCCCGCGGACGAGAAGGCGGTGAATGTGCCGGTGACGGTCGACGGCCGCACGTATTACGGCATCGGCGTGAATATGGGCAACCCCCATTTCGTGATTTTCCTCGACGAGGATGTGCGGAAGGTCGAGCTGCCGGTGACAGGGCCGAAGATCGAGACGGACGCGCTTTTCCCGCGCAAGACGAATGTGGAGTTCGCCAATGTGCTCAGCCGCGGCGAGCTTAGGATGCGGGTGTGGGAGCGGGGCGCGGGCGTGACGCTGGCCTGCGGCACGGGGACGTGCGCGACGGTGGTGGCGGGGGCCTTGAGCGGCCGGTGCGACCGCACGGCGCTGGTGCATTTGGACGGCGGCGATCTGACGATCGAGTGGGCCGAGGACGACAGGGTGTTTATGACGGGGCCGGCGGTGGAGGTATTCCGCGGCCAGTTTTTGCTCAGAATATGAGGGAAGGTGCCTAGAAAGTCCATCTGCGGCGTTACGGCTACGAGCGCTTGCTAGCGTACGTCCGAGTACGCGGCGCGGCGCGTTCTCGCCGTGCCTTGCATCTGGAGCTTTCTAGACACCTTCGCATTGTTCAAAAATGTTATTACATCAGAAGGTTATAGGGGGGAATTACAATGGCTTTGATTAACGAGAATTATCTGAAGCTGCCGGGCAGCTACCTGTTCGCGGAGATCGCCCGGCGCGTGACCGCTTTTAAGGCCGCCAATCCAGAGGCCAACATCATCCGCCTGGGGATCGGCGATGTGACGCGGCCGCTGCCGCCCGCCGTTGTCGCGGCGATGCACGCGGCGGTGGACGAGATGGCGAAGGCGGAGACCTTTCGCGGCTACGGGCCAGAACAGGGTTATTCCTTCCTGATCGAGAAGATCGTCGAGCACGATTACGCCGCCCGCGGCATCAAGCTTGACGCGGACGAGGTGTTCGTGAGCGACGGCGCGAAGAGCGACGTGGGCAACATCCAGGAGATCTTCGGGGTGGAAAACACGGTGGCGATCACCGATCCCGTGTATCCGGTGTACCTAGACACGAACGTGATGGCGGGGCGGACGGGGGCGCTGGGCGGCGACGGCCGGTTCGCCGGCATCGTTTATCTGCCGTGCACGGCAGAGAACAATTTCATGCCCGCTTTGCCTGCCGCCAGGGTGGACATGGTGTACTTGTGCGTGCCCAACAACCCGACGGGCACCGCCTTGTCGAAGACGGAGCTGAAGAAGTGGGTGGACTGGGCGAAGGCCAACAAGGCGGTTATCCTGTACGATTCCGCTTATGAGGCGTACATCCGCGAACCTGAGGTGCCGCACAGCATCTACGAGGTGGAGGGGGCCAAGGACGTGGCGATCGAGATGCGGTCGTTCTCCAAGACGGCCGGCTTCACCGGCACCCGCTGCGCGTATACGGTGGTGCCCAAAACGGTGGTCGGTTACACGAAGGCCGGCGAGGCCCAGCAGCTCAATAAGCTGTGGAACCGGCGGCAGACGACGAAGTTCAACGGGGTGCCGTACATCGTCCAGAAGGGGGCGGAGGCTGTTTATTCCCCGGCCGGCAAGGAGCAGGTGAAGGCGACGATCGATTATTACATGACGAATGCGGCCATCATCCGCGAGGGGCTGAAGAGCGCCGGCCTGGAGGCTTTCGGCGGCGTGAACGCGCCTTATATCTGGCTGAAGACGCCGAACAGCATGGATTCGTGGGCGTTTTTCGACAAACTGCTCGGCGAGGCCAATATCGTCGGCACACCCGGCAGCGGTTTCGGCCCGTCGGGGGCGGGGTATTTCCGCCTGACGGCGTTCGGCAACCGCGAGAATACGGAAGAGGCGATCAGCCGGATCAAGACGCGTCTGAGCCTGTAAGGCCATAAGATATTGAAAGCGGCCCGCACAATGCGGGCCGCTTTTGTGTTAGAAAAACCAAGGTTGTCGAGAAAGCTCCAGATGCAAGGCCCACCGGAAAAGCGCGCCGCGACGCGTACTCGGATGTACGCTAGCAAGCGCTTTGAGGAGCAAGTGCGCAAGTTCTTAGCGCGTAGCGCTTAGAACTACGGCCTGCCCCTTGCGGGTGCGCCGCAGATGGGGCTTTATCGGCAACCTTTATATTTTCGTCGAGAGTATTTGGATTTTCGGGTGGTCGGCGAGGTTGATCTCCTTGGGAGGGGTGTAGGGGCTGCCGTCGGGGTGGGCGATGAGGCGGACGATGGGCCGCTGCGGGGTTTCCTCGGAAACGGCGGCGACGATGCCTGCTTCGCCGGTGTTGAGCATGACGCGCATGCCGGCTATGTAGATGGCGAGCTTGGAGAGGAACAGCTGGCCGAAATCGGCGTCGAATTCGCTGCCCAGGCCGGAATGGATGGTGTCGTAGATGGCGTCGGGGGTCATGGCCCGCCGGTAGGGGCGGTTGACGTTGATGGCTTCGTAGACGTCGGTGATGGCCAGTATGCGGGCGTACGGCAGTATTTCGGAACCATGCAGTTTGCGCGGATAGCCTTCGCCGTTGACGCGTTCGTGGTGCTGCCAGGCCATGTGGGCGACAAGGCTGGAAAGCTCCCACCTTTTGGAGATGATGGCCTTGAAGCCTTGTTCGGCATGGGTTTTTACGGCTTCGTATTCTTCTTCGGTCAGCCGACCGGGTTTGTTGAGGATGGTTTTTTCGACAAACATTTTGCCGACGTCGTGAAGGAGGGCGCCGGAAGCTACTTCTTTGATCTGGGGGATGGAGAAGCCGGCGACGCGGGCGAGGATGGCGGAGTAGATGGAGCAGTTGAGGCTGTGGGCGAGGGTGTTGTCGTCGTGGGTCATTATGCCAGATAGGTGGATTGTGAGGTTTTGCTGCGTGAGCAGGTCTTCGACGATGTCGGAGGCAACGCCGTCGACGGCGTCGGGGGCGAAGGTTTCGCCGCGGGAGATCTGCCTCATGGTGTTGTCGAGGATGGCCAGCGCCCGTTGCTGGGTCTGGACGGAAAGGTATTCGGGGGTCTCGATGTCGGGGTGATCGGAATCTTTGACGAAGATGGTGGCTACACCGAGCGACGCGAGTTTACGGAGGTACTCCTCGGTAAGGACGATATCCGGGGCTAGCAGGATCCTGCCGGCGCCGCTCATGATGTAACGGGCGAGGATCATGCCTGGTCGTGCTTCTGGCAAGGAAATCTGTCGCATGGCAGCCTCCCTTCATGGATCCGGCTTTCTTTTTATCGTACCAAAATTTACATTATCCGACAATGAATTTTCAGTGAAAATAATGATATTAACGGTAGTTATGTGGCAATAAAAATGTGTTATATCGATTGCCGTTGTCTGAGCGGGAGAGGGAATCAAATCAGGCTGTCCGGAGAAAATGGGAAAAATTATCGCGCGGGAGGCATATATATTAGCCGAGAAGTGATGGGAGGTGCCTGTCGTGAGAGTTGTCGCCCTGTGGTTCGCGATTATGCTGCTGCTGACCGGCCCGGTGCTGGCTGTGGCGCCGGTGAACGAGGCAACGATCGCAGCCGCCCAGGATTACGGCCGGAGTAAGGCGGATATGCCGTTGACGCTGTTTTTGCAGCCTTGGACGGCGTACGAGGAGAAGGCGGACAGATTGGACGATACGGCTGAACGGGCCTGCCTTTATACGCCGTTCTTGCTGCTGGCCGCCGATGCCCGCGACCGGACGGCGGCAGGGGATGCGGTGACGGCGGCCGACGCCGGGAAGGTGCTGACCGATTATAACGGCTATGTTATTTTCGGGGTTACGCTGTCCGGCTTGCGGGCCGATTTTGCCGGCAATGTGTCCGCGAATCTCCGCCAGGGCAGGAAGTCGCTGCGGCCGAAGATGGTGCGCGCTCAGGCGGCGGCGACCGAGGCGGCGGGGGGTTACCAGGCGCAGGTGTATTTTTATTTTGCCAGCCGCGGTGTGGCGACTGATAAGGCGGCGAGGCTGACAGTATCGGCCGCCGACGGCCGTCAGAGGGTTTTCATGATCCCGTTTGCCGGTTATCGGTAGAGGGGGAGGGTTTTTTGCGGGGGCTTAGGACGCCCCTTTTTTATTTATGCGCGAAAAAAGGATTTACAGATAGCTAGGGAGAAGTAAAGTTGAAAAAATCGGGTTTTGACGATTTTTTCGCCGTGTATAGGATACAATATGGGGGCTGCGAACCTGGACATGAGGGTGCCAGGCGCAGCGGCGCGGCTGATTAAATGGCCGGTTATCGCAGATAATAGATTCTAAAGGATGGTGCATCGGGTGCTGAAGAGTATGACGGGGTTCGGCCGGGGCGAGTTTATGGACGCCGAACACCGCTTGGTTGTCGAGGTAAAGGCGGTTAATCACCGCTATAACGAGATCGTGATCCGCATGCCGAAGAATCTCGGCTCGCTGGAGGACAAGATCCGCAAGACGGTGGCCGCGACGCTGCAGAGGGGCCGCATCGATGTTTTCGTGACTGTGGACGAGTACGGCGAAAAGAATCGGGGGGTAAGGGTTGACAAAGAATTGGCAATCGCTTACCATAAAGCATTGAAAGAGCTGGGCGAGCTGCTCGGCGCGCCGGCGGGGGAGAGCGCCAATCAGATTTCCCGCTATCCGGACGTGCTGCGGGTGGAAGAGGTTTCGACCGATGTCGAGGGGCTGTGGGCCAAGCTGCAGACTGCCGTTGAGGCGGCTGTGCAGAATCTGATGGCGATGCGCCTGGCGGAGGGAGCGAATATCGAACAGGATATGGCAGCCCGCATCGACGCTATCGCCGCCAATGTCGACGTCGTGGAGGCGCGGGCGCCCCAGGTGCTTGCCGAGTATCGCGAGAAGCTGCTGACCAGGATGCGCGAGGTGCTGGCGGCTGTGGGGGCTGAGCCCGACGAGACTCGGCTGCTGCAGGAGGCGGCCCTGTTCGGCGACCGGATCAGCATCGCCGAGGAGCTGGTAAGGCTGCGGAGCCATCTGCGCCAGTTCAAGGAGACGCTCTCTTCCGGCGAGGCTGTCGGCCGCAAGCTGGATTTCATCGTCCAGGAGATGAACCGGGAGACGAATACGATCGCATCGAAGGCCAACGACTTTACGGTGGCTAATGTGGTGGTCGAAATTAAAAGTGAAATCGAGAAGGTCAGAGAGCAAATCCAGAACATAGAGTAATATAGAGGAAATCGCCGCGATTTCGGCCAATAGAGGCTTATATAAACGACTGGGAGGAATTCAAGGGTATGGATATCAAGCTAATCAACATCGGCTTCGGTAATATTGTCTCAGCCAACCGTATCGTCGCTATCGTCAGTCCCGAATCGGCTCCCATCAAGCGCATCATCCAGGAGGCCCGCGACCGCGGGATGCTGATCGACGCGACGTACGGCCGCCGCACCCGCGCGGTTATCATTTCCGACAGCGATCATGTGGTGCTGTCGGCGGTCCAACCCGAGACGGTGGCCCATCGCCTGGTGAGCAAGGAATCCAGCGACGACGCCGCTGAGTAGAGGGCCGAAGGGAGTAACTTTTCTATGGCGCGGCACGGTATTCTGATCGTCCTGTCCGGTCCGTCCGGAACCGGCAAGGGCACAATTTGCAAAGAGTTGCTTGCCCAGAATAGCAATCTGCATTATTCGATTTCGGCGACGACCCGCCCGGCCCGTCCCGGTGAGGTCAACGGGGTGAATTACTGGTTTATCGCTCCCGATGAGTTCCGTACGATGGTCGAGCAGGATGAGCTGCTGGAGTGGGCCGAGGTTTACGGCAACTGTTACGGCACACCCCGCCGCTGGGTGGCGGATACGCTGCGGAGCGGCCACGACGTCGTTCTGGAGATCGATACCCAGGGTGCGATGCAGATCAAGAGGAAGTTTCCCGAAGGGGTGTTCGTTTTCATTGTTCCCCCGTCGCTTAAGGAGCTGGAGGACCGCATCGTGAAGCGCGGCGCCGACAGCCCGGCGGTGATCGCCAAGCGGCTGGGCTGCGTGCAGGATGAACTTTGTTTCGCCCGTCAGTACGATTATGCGGTGGTGAACGACGAGGTGGCGGCGGCGACGGCCAAGATCGCCGCGATTATCCTCGCTGAGAAGTGCCGCATGGTACGCAACAGCGATTTGATTGAGGCTATCGGCAGCAGAGGCAGCATAGATTAGAGTTGAGGGGGGCTTTTATGATTCATCCGTCTTTGGATACGCTTGTCGATAAGGTTGACAGTAAGTATACGCTGGTGGTGTTTGCCGCCAAGCGGGCCCGGGAGATCATGAACGGCGAGGAGTCGCTGGTGGATTCGCGCTCCAACAAGCCTGTTACGGTGGCCCTGGAGGAGATTGCCCAGGGCAGGATCGTGTACGAGAGGACGAAGTCGGGCATCAAGTAGGTGAGTGTCGCTATGCTGACAGGAAAGTGCGTCGTCCTGGGCGTGTCCGGCGGCATCGCCGCCTATAAGGCGGTGGAGGTGGCCAGCCGGCTGCGCAAGCTCGGGGCGACGGTTTATGTGGTGATGACAAGGGCGGCGGCTAATTTTGTGACGCCGCTCACTTTTCGCGAGATCAGCGGTAATCCTGTTGTGACTTCGATGTGGGATGAACCGAAGAACTGGAATGTGGAGCATATCGCGCTCGCTACGCGGGCCGATTTGTTTTTGGTCGCGCCGGCGACCGCCAATGTGATCGGCAAGCTGGCGGCTGGTATCGCGGACGATATGCTGACGACGACGCTGCTGGCGACGAAGGCGCCGGTGGTGCTGGCGCCGGCGATGAACTGCAATATGTACCTGAACCCGCTGGTGCAGGCGAATATTGCCAGGCTCACCGGGCTGGGCTATCATGTTATCCCGCCTGACGAGGGGCCGCTGGCGTGCGGCGTGGATGGCCCCGGACGCCTGCCCGAGCCGGCGGCGATCGTGGACAAGGTGACCGCGCTGCTGGGCGCGGTTGGCGATCTGGCGGGGGTAAAAGTGCTGGTTACCGCCGGCCCGACGCGCGAGGCGATCGATCCTGTGAGGTATATCAGCAATCATTCGAGCGGCAAGATGGGGTACGCCATCGCCAGGGCGGCCGCGGCCCGCGGCGCCGAGGTGGTGCTGATTTCGGGCCCGACCGAGCTTGCGCCGCCGCCGCGCGTGAAGGTGGCGTGGGTGGAGACGGCGGCCGAGATGATGGCCGCTGTGTTGGCCGAGTACGATGACTGCGATGTGGTGGTGAAGGCGGCGGCAGTGGCCGATTACCGCATGCTGGCGCCTGCCGGGCAGAAGCTCAAGAAGACGGACGACGAGCTGACACTGACGCTGGCGAAGAATCCCGATATTCTCGCCGAGCTGGGCCGCCGCAAGCGCGGACAGGTGCTGGTGGGGTTCGCGGCCGAGACGGAAGAGCTGGTCGCTCATGCCCGCGATAAGCTGACGCGGAAGAATCTCGACCTGATGGTGGCGAACGATGTGACGCTGCCGGGGGCGGGGTTTGGCGTCGATACGAATATCGTCAAGCTGCTTTATCCGGACGGCCGGGTGGAGGAATACGACCGCATGGCCAAGGAGGAGCTTGCCGGGATAATTTTAGATAAAATTTGCGATTTATTGACAAATAGGCATTGATTTTTTTGCCTGTTTCAGGTACAATTTTTTACGGTAAAACTACATATGTTATACTCATCAAGAGATGGTGGAGGGACTGGCCCGATGAAACCGCGGCAACCACCCCCTATGGGGGAACGGTGCCAATTCCGGCGGGATAATGCCCGCGAGATGGGAGAGTGGTTTACCCTCCCGTGGAGGGTTTTTTTATTGCCGAATATGAGGAGGTTAGTTTTTTGGAGAAGATGCGCAGATTGTTCACATCCGAGTCGGTTACCGAAGGGCACCCCGACAAAATAGCCGACCAAATTTCCGACAGCGTTTTGGACGCGATCATCGCCCAGGATCCGATGGCGCGCGTGGCCTGCGAGACGCTGGTGACGACCGGTATTGTCCATGTGGTGGGCGAGATAACGACCAATTGCTATGTGGATATTCCCAAGATCGTCCGCACTACTGTCAAGGAGATCGGCTACACCCGCGCCAAGTACGGTTTCGACGGCGACACCTGCGGCGTTATGACTTCGATCGACGAGCAGTCGGCCGATATCGCCCTCGGGGTGGACAAAGCCCTGGAAGCCAAGAAGGGCGAGGATGATATGATCGAGGCCATCGGCGCCGGCGACCAGGGGATGATGTTCGGTTACGCGACCAATGAGACTCCCGAACTGATGCCGATGCCGATTTCGTTGGCTCATCAGCTGGCCCGCCGCCTGAGCGAGGTGCGCAAGACGCGCGTGCTGCCCTGGCTGCGTCCGGACGGCAAGACCCAGGTGACGGTGGAATATGAGGGCGACAAGCCTGTCCGCATCGATACGATCGTCGTTTCGACCCAGCACCGGCCGGACGTCGAGCAGAAGGATATCGAGAAGGAGATCATCGAGCATGTCATTATGCCGGTGGTGCCGGCCGGGTTCCTTGACGCCAATACCAAGTACTATATCAACCCGACCGGCAGGTTTGTGGTTGGCGGCCCGCAGGGCGACGCCGGCCTGACGGGGCGGAAGATCATCGTCGATACTTACGGCGGCATGGCTCGCCACGGCGGCGGCGCTTTCTCGGGCAAGGATCCCACGAAGGTCGACCGCTCGGGCGCTTACGCGGCCCGCTATGTGGCCAAGAATGTCGTGGCCGCTGGGCTGGCCGACAAGTGCGAGATCCAGCTGGCGTACGCTATCGGCATCGCCCGTCCGGTGTCGGTGCTTGTCGAAACCTTCGGCACCGCCAAGGTGGATGAGGCGCTGATTTCGAAGCTGATCGCCGCTCATTTCGACCTTCGGCCCGCCGGCATCATCAAGACGCTTGACCTCCGGCGCCCCATCTTCCGCCAGACGGCTGCCTACGGCCATTTCGGCCGTACGGATATCGATCTGCCGTGGGAGCGGACGGATAAGGCGGAGATCCTCCGCAAGGAAGCCGGCCTGAAGTAAGCTTATTCACGAAACATAGCGACCGCCTAGATAGTCTGACCGGCTTTCTAGGCGGTCGTTCGCATATCCGGAGACGGAGAGAGGGCATACTATTTTTGTCGGCCAAAAGAACAATCGACAGGGGGTAGGTATTTTGGCAACAGCAGCAGGCACGAAAACAGCCGTTTACCGGGTCGGCGGCCTCAAGGGCGAGCATTGCCGCGACCGCATCGAGCATACTCTTTCCCATTTGGGCGGCGTGGCCGGGGTGGATGTCGATCTGGGCGCGAAGCAGGTAAAGGTGGCTTACGACCCGGACGTCATCCCCGGCGGGTATATCGAGGAAACGCTGCAGTCTCTGGGCTACTCCATCCAGGGTTAGGGCTATGGGACTGCGTTTTGCGCCGCTGGGCAGACGCCCGGCCCGACGGTTCAGCCGGCAGCCGGCGCCGGACAGGGAATGGGAGAGTCCGGATTTTACCGAAGAGGATGATAACAGCAGGTATTGACGGACAAAAAAGCGAAATAAACGTAATATTGGCTAGAAAATTGAGAGGGACAGGGACATGTCCCTCTTCTTTTACGGCTTGACCGTTACGGGGGTAAGTATGGCACGGATCGCGGAAGTGTTCGTCAATTTGCCGGCCCGCCGGCTGACTCATTCGTTCACATATCTCGTCCCCGGCGAGTTCGACCATGTCGGGCCGGGGTGGCGGGTGCTGGTGCCGTTCGGCGGCCGCAAGGTGGAGGGGTTTGTAGCCGGCGTGAGTGAGGACGGGGCGGCGGACGCAGTCGAGCTGAAACCCATCCTGGGCGCGATCGACGACGGGCCGTGGTTTACGGAGCATATGCTGGCGGTGGCGGCGTGGGTGAGCGAGTATTACCTGAGCACGACCGCCGAGGCGATGCGGCTGTTCGTGCCCGGCAAGGCGGGGATTAAGAGTGCGACCGTTTACCGCCCGACAGGGGCGCCGGTCGGCGATAGCCTGGCCGGGAAGCCGCCGCTGGCCGAGCGGGTATATGCTGCGGTATGCGCCGGGCCGAGGACGTTGACGCAGCTGACGGGCGAATTCGGCGGCGGCGCTGCTGCCGCCCTGCGCCTGCTGGCGCGCCAGGGGCTGGTGGCCGCGGAGGCGACGGCCCGCCGCACGGCCCGCACGCAGTATAAAATTTATTGGCGGCTGGCGGTCGATGAGGCCGAAGCCGCGGAGTATATGGCGAAGCTCAAGGGCCGGCAGGCGCAGGGGCGTCTGCTGGCGGCTCTGCTGGCGGTCGGCCGGCTGGGCGCGGAGGAGCTCAAGCGACTGAAGGTGGGCGCGACCACGGTCAGGAGCCTGGAGGCCGCAGGGCTTGTGGCGGCTGAGCGGGAGACGGTGGTGCGCGACAGCTACGCAGGCCCAGCGGCTACGGCGAGCATTCCTGCGCCGACAGACGAGCAGCGGGCGGTGCTGGCGGCGATCATCCCGGCCGTCCGGGCGAAACGGTACGAGTCGTTTCTCCTGCACGGCGTGACCGGTAGCGGCAAGACGCAGGTTTATATCGAGGCTGCGGCGGCGGCCCGCGAGGCCGGCCGGCAGGTGGTGGTGCTGGTGCCGGAGATCGCGCTTACCGGCCAGATCGTGACGCGGTTTAAGGCGCGGTTCGGCGACGATGTGGTGGTGGCGCACAGCAAGCTGTCGGTGGGCGAGCGTTACGACGCCTGGCAGCGGCTGCGCGGCGGAGCGGCGGGGATCGTGATCGGCGCCCGCTCGGCGGTGTTCGCGCCGGTGCCCGACCCTGGCCTGTTCGTTATCGACGAGGAGCAGGAGTTCACGTATAAGCAGGAGGAGTCGCCCCGCTACCACACCAGGGAGGTGGCCCTGAAACGGGCTGAGCTGGCCGGGGCTGCGGTGGTGCTGGGCAGCGCGACACCGGCGGTGGAGACTTACTACGACGCCTGCGCCGGCCGGCACCGCCTGCTGGCTATGCCGTCGCGGGTGGATTGTTCGCCGCTGCCCGCGGTACAGGTGGTGGATATGCGCGAAGAACTCCAGGCCGGGCGGCGGAGCGTGATTTCGGCGCCGCTCCGGGAGCTGCTGACGGAGACGGTGGACAGGGGCGAGCAGGCGATCCTGTTCCTCAACCGGCGCGGTTACGCGACGTTCGTCCTGTGCCGCGATTGCGGCGAGGTGATGCGCTGCGGCCGCTGCGCGGTGTCGCTGGTGTACCATGCGAGCGGTAATGTGCTGCGCTGCCATTACTGCCAGGCCTGCCAGCCGACGCCCGATGTGTGCCCGGCTTGCGGCAGCCGCTATATCCGCTATTTCGGCACAGGCACCCAGAAGGTGGAGGAGGAGCTGGCCGCGCTGCTGCCCAATGCCAGGGTTGTGCGGATGGATCAGGACACAACCGGCGGCAAGATGGCCCATGACCGCATCTTGTCGGCGTTCGCGGCCGGTCGGTACGATATCCTCCTCGGCACGCAGATGGTGGCCAAGGGCCACGATATCAAGCAGGTGACGGCGGTGGGGGTGATTTCGGCGGATACGTCGCTGTATCTTCCCGATTTTCGCGCCGCCGAGCGGACGTTCATGCTCCTGACGCAGGCGGCCGGGCGAGCCGGCCGCGGCGATGCCTCCGGGCGGGTGGTGGTGCAGACTTACAGCCCGGAGCATTACGCGGTCCAGGCTGGCGCCCGCCACGATTACGCGGCTTTTTACGAGGAAGAGATCGGCTACCGGCGCGAGCTGGGTTATCCGCCGTTTTCGGCGCTCGTCAAACTGACCGTGCAGGGCGAGGACGAGGTAAAGGCCCGCCGGCAGGCCGAGGAGGCGGCGGCGGCCCTGCGCGCCCGCCTGTCGGGCGGGGCGTCGGTGGTGGGGCCGTTCGCGGCGCCGGTGGCGAGGATCAACGACATATACCGGCTGCATATATTGATTAAGACCACCGATAGGCCGGCGGTGCAGGCGGCGCTCAGGGAATTGGGATTTGAGAAGCGAAATGATATTTCTGTGGATGTGGACCCGGTTAATGTAATGTAGACAGGTCGGAAACTCGAATTGCCGGGACCGTTCAGAAGGTCCCAGATGCAAGGCGGACCGAGGACGCGCAGCGACGCGTACTAGACGTACGCTAGCAAGCGCCCGCAGGGCCAACACAGCAGGTGGGGCCTTATCAACGGTCCCCATAGTGATTTTTGCTGAGATTTATGCTATCATTGGGGTTGAAAAAGGGGGTATAACGGTGACTGTTCTCGATATCAGGAAGGCCGGCGACAAGGTGCTCAAGGAGCAGGCGGCGCCGGTGGCGAAGATCGACCGCAGGATCAAGAAGCTGCTTGACGATATGGCTCAGACGATGTACGAAGCGAGCGGGGTCGGCCTGGCCGCGCCCCAGGTGGGCGCTTCCCTGCGGGTGGTCGTCATCGACGCCGGGGAAGGGTTGCTCGAATTGATAAATCCGGTGGTTGTCGCCGGTGAAGGCTGCGAAGCCGGCACCGAGGGCTGTCTGAGCGTCCCGGGGGTGTACGGCCAGGTGGAGCGGTACGCGAAGGTGACGGTGGAGGGCTTGAACCGCGAGGGCCGCAAGGTTTCGGTGAGCGGCACGGGGCTGCTGGCCCGCGCCCTCCAGCACGAGATCGACCATCTTGACGGGGTGTTGTTCATCGAGAAGGCTACGACCGTTTATAAGGGGCAGAACGAATGAGCCGTTTGCGGGCCATGTTTATGGGAACGCCCGATTTCGCCGTTCCCTGCCTGGACAGGCTGGTGGCCGACGGGCACGACGTGGCGGCGGTGGTCACCCAGCCCGACCGCCCTAAGGGGCGGGGCCAGAAGCTGGCGCCGTCGCCGGTTAAGGAGGCGGCGCTGGGCTATGGGCTGCCGGTGCTGCAGCCGGAGAAGATCCGCACGGCGGATTTTCAGGCCGAGCTTGCGGCGCTTAAGCCCGATGTCGTCGTGGTGGTGGCGTTCGGCCAGTTCCTGCCGAAAGCGATACTCGAATTGCCGCCGCTGGGGTGTGTGAATGTGCACGCGTCGCTGCTGCCGCGCTACCGCGGGGCCGCGCCCATCCACTGGGCGGTGATGAACGGCGAGACGACGACCGGGGTCACGACGATGCATATGGATATAGGTATGGACAGCGGGGATATGATATTAAAGGCCGAGAGCGCTATCGGCCCTGACGATACGACCGGCGAGGTGCACGACAGGCTGAAGGAGCTGGGCGCGGCGGTGCTTTCCGCAACGCTGGCCCGGCTGGCTGACGGCACGGCGCCGCGGACGCCCCAGGACGGGGCGGCGGCGACATATGCGCCGCTTTTGACGCGGGCCGTCGAGCGCATCGACTGGAGCCGGCCGGCGGCGACGGTGCACAATCAGGTGCGCGGTCTCAGTCCGTGGCCGGGGGCGTACTGCCTCCACGCGGACAGGCCGCTCAAGGTCTGGCGGAGCGAGTCGGTGGCGACGGCGCCCGGCGGCGGACAGCCAGGCCGGGTGGTCGCGGCTGACGACGTCGGGGCGGTGGTGCTTACCGGCGCTGGCGCGGTGCGGCTCACGGAGGTGCAGCCGGAGAACCGGCGGCGCATGGGGATGGGGGAATATATCCGCGGTTACGGGTTGACGGTGGGCGAAACCTTGGCGTAAAGGTGGGATGGTTATGATGGAAGCGGTGTCACGGCCGCGCAAGCGCCTGTTTCTCGGGCTGATACTGGCGAGCATGGCGCTGGCGGTTCTGGCCGGTTACGCGTTATGGCACGTCAGCTTTCTGGGTTTGGCCAATATCAGCGCCTATCTGCCGCTGGCGCTCGGCATCCTGCTTGCGGCGGTCGTGCTGGCCGCCATCGCCGGCGTCGGCAGTATCGTGATGGCGCTGCTCGGCTACCCGACACTGACGGTTTTCCGGGGGTTGGCCTGGTCGGCCATCCAACTGCTTTTCCCGCTGGCCATCCGCATCGGCAAGGTGTTCGACATCGACAAGGAACGGGTGGAACGCTCGTTCATCGAGGTGAGCAACCAGCTTGTGCGCCAGAAACAGGTGCGGGTGAGGGCGGACAGGCTGCTCATCCTGACACCGCACTGCATCCAGCACGAGTCGTGTCCGTATAAGATTACCCGCGATGTGCACAACTGCCGTTCGTGCGGCAAGTGCCGGGTGAGCGACCTGCTGGCGCTGTCGGAGAAGTACGGGGTGCATGTGGCGGTGGTGACGGGCGGGACGCTGGCCCGCAAGGTGGTCAAGACGATCCGGCCGCACGCCGTGCTGGCGATCGCTTGCGAGCGCGATCTGACCAGCGGCATCCAGGATGTTTATCCCCTGCCGGTGGTGGGGGTACTGAACGAGAGGCCGGAGGGGCCGTGCTGCAATACGACGGTGGATATGGCGCGTGTGGAGGCCACCCTCAAAAATTTCCTTGTCGACGGCCGTTGATAAAGCCCCATCTGCGTTGTTGTTCCGCCAGGCGCTTGCTAGCGTACGACCCGAGTACGCGTCGCGGCACGCCTGGCGGAGCCGACCCGTACATAATTCGGAACGACTATCGGCATAAAGCGTGAAGCGCTGATGAAGCCGGGTAGTCAGAACGTGCATCTGGGGCTTTCTGAACGGCCTATGTCCATATCGTTGCTTTGGAAGGAAGAGGTTCAATGGCTATTGATGCGCGTGATGTTGCGCTCAAGATCATAAACGAAGTCGATACGGGGGGCGCGTACGCCAATATTGCGCTGGCCCGCGAGCTGGGGCGGCGGCCGCTGTCCGACCAGGACCGCCGGTTCGTGACCGAGCTTGTGTACGGAACGGTGAAGGCGGGCGCGACGCTCGACTGGCTGCTCGGCCATTACTGCAGCCGGCCGCTGGCGAAGATCGATCCGATGATCCGCAATATCCTGCGTATGGGCGTATACCAGATCTTTTTTTTGTCCCGCGTGCCGGTGTCGGCGGCCTGCAATCAGGCGGTGGAGCTGGCGAAGAAGCACGGCCACGCCGGTACGGTGAAGTTCGTGAACGCGGTGCTGCGGAGCGCGGGCCGCGAGCCGGAGAAGGCGGCGTATCCCGATGCGGCGAAGGAGCCGGCGCGTTATCTGGCGCTGAAGTATTTCCACCCCGAGTGGCTGGTGACGAGGTGGCTGGCCCGATTGGGTTTCGAGGCTTGCGAGGCGCTGCTGGCGGCCGACAACGCGACGCCGCCGCTGTCGCTGCGGACTAATACGCTGCGGATAAGCCGCGAGGAGCTGCTGGCCCGGCTGGCGGACGAAGGGGCGGCGGGCGAGCCGTCGCGTTGGACGCCCGAGGGCATAGTCTGCCGGGAGTACCCTGCGCTGGCCCGGCTGAATTCCCTGAAGGAGGGGCTTTTCCAGGTGCAGGACGAGAGCTCGATGCTGGTGGCTCACGTGGTGGGGCCGCAGCCGGGCGAATTCGTTATCGACGCCTGCGGGGCGCCGGGCGGCAAGAGCACCCACCTGGCGGCGCTGATGGGCAACAGGGGCCGGGTGCTGTCGACCGATTTGTACGAGCATAAGCTGAAGCTGACGGCGGAGAACGCCGCCCGCCTGGGGCTGAATATAATCGAGACGAAGGTGTTCGACGCTACGAAGCTCGATACCGTTTACGCCGGACAGGCCGACCGGGTGCTGGTGGACGCGCCGTGCTCAGGACTGGGGGTGCTGCGCCGCAAGCCGGATTCGCGCTGGCGGAAGAGCGAGAGCATGCTGCGCGATCTGCCGGCGCTGCAGGCCGCCACCCTGGCGAGCGCGGCGGCGTGCGTCAAGCCGGGCGGGGTGCTTGTGTACAGCACGTGCACGACCGAGCCGGAGGAGAACGAGGCGGTTGTCCGCGCTTTCCTGGGCAGCAGGGACGATTTCGCGCTGGCGAGCGCCGGGGCGCTGCTGCCGGCGCCGCAGGGTGACGAGCTGGTGCAGCTGTGGCCGCACACCGACGATGTGGACGGCTTTTTCATCGCCCGGATGGAGAGAAGGCGGGAGCCGGTATGACGGACAAGGTGAATCTTTTCGGGCTGACGGCCGGGGAGATCGCCGCCGCGGTGGTGCCCTACGGCCTTGAGAAGTATCGCGGCCGCCAGGTGGCGGCGTGGCTGTATCAGCGGCATGTCCGCGATTTCGCCGCTATGACCGACCTGCCCAAGGGGGCGCGGGAGGTTCTGGCGGCGCATTTTGCTGTGGGGGCGGTGACGCTCAAGGCGGAGCAGCACGCCGCCGACGGGGCGACAAGCAAGTTTTTGCTGGCGCTCGCGGACGGCCTGGCGGTGGAGACGGTGCTGATGAGGCACGACTACGGCAACAGTGTGTGCGTTTCTACCCAGGTGGGCTGCGCAATGGGCTGCGCTTTCTGCGCGTCGACGCTGCGGGGGGTGGAACGCGACCTGACGGCGGGGGAGATCATCGCCCAGGTGCTGTACGCCGCCGAGAGGCTCGCCGGCCGCGGGGAAACGGTGAATTCGATCGTCATCATGGGGTCGGGGGAACCGCTGGCCAATTACGACAATGTGGTAAAGTTCGTCCGCTTGTGCCACGAGCCGTACTGCCTCGGGCTGAGCTATCGCGGCGTGACGCTGTCGACGGCCGGGGTTGTGCCGGGCATCGACCGCCTGGCGGCCGAGGGGCTGCCGGTGACGCTGGCGATTTCGCTCCATGCGCCGGACGACGAGCTGCGGACGCGGCTGATGCCGGTGAACCGGACCTGGCCGCTGGCCGCGGTGCTGGCCGCGGGCGACCGCTACGCGGCTGCGACCGGCCGGCGGGTGACGTACGAGTATGCGCTGATCGCGGGAGTGAACGACAGCGACGAGCAAGCGGCGGCGCTGGCCGCGCTGCTGAAGGGACGGCTGGCGAACGTCAACCTTATCCCGGTCAATCCGGTGCCGGAGTGCGGTCTGCTGCGCCCGGACGCCGGCCGGGTGCGGCGGTTTCACGCCGTGCTGGAGGCCGGCCGGGTGAACGCGACGGTGCGGCGGGAGATGGGCGGCGATATCCGCGCGGCCTGCGGGCAGCTCCGCCACGCCGTGCTGGCCGCCGAGGAGCGGCGGGAATGATTTGCCGCGAAATTGGAAATGACTGTAAGGATGAGCCGAGGTTGTCTAGAAAACATCAGATGCAAGGCGTACCGGAAGAGCGCGCCGCGACTCGTACTTGGGGCGTACGCTAGCAAGCGCTCTGAGGAACAACGATGCAGATGATTTTTCTAGGCAACCGAGTTGGGTAATTTTGACTAGTTTGTTATAATGTCGTATAATAATAGGACGACAACACATTGGAGTGTTTTTGCCGTGGGTTTTGTACGCCGCTTGGAGGATTTCTTCGAGAAGTATATCGAGGGCTTTTTTAATGCCCGTTTTTCCGGCGGCCTTCAGCCGGTGGAGATTGCCAAGCGCCTGGCGCGCGAGATGGAGAGCGACCGGACGGTGGGCATCTCCCAGGTTTATGTCCCCAATCAGTACAGCGTTTTCCTCGGCAGCGAGGATTACGAGCGGCTGACGCCGTACGGTCAGGCAATCCGCGACGAATTGGCCGTTTTCGTGGCCGCCGAGGCCAAGCGCAAAGGGTATACGATTGTCGGCAAGCCGATTGTCGATATTTTTTGCGACGAGGCGGGGGGCAGGGGGAAGTTCCGGGTGGTGAGCCGCTATAGCGAGCCGCTGCCCGAGGAGCCGGAACGGGATACGACCGGCCCGGTGCCAATGTCCGATACCCAGGTGTTCGGCCGGATGCCGCCGGTAAGCCGCCAGGCGTCGATAGCCGGGCTGCTGACGGTGGTGAAGGGCCTGGATACGGGGCTGCAGGTCGACCTGGGGGCGGAGCGGGCCAACATCGGCCGCCGGGAGAGCAACGAGCTGCCGCTCACCGATATGAACACATCGCGGCTGCATGCGTATGTGGTTTTCGAGGATGGCGGGCATTCGCTGTATGACGCCAAGAGCCTTAACGGCACGTATGTAAACAATCACCGCGTGACCCGCAAGCGCCTGAAGGCGGGCGACCGCGTCAAGGTGGGGAACACGGTCATCTTATATGAGGTGAAGTGATTTGCCGAGCAAGGTCATGGTGCTGAATTATATCGGGATCGCCTTGCAGTACGCGGTTTTGGCGCTGCTGTATTATTTTTTGTTCAAGGTGCTGCGGGCGGTGTACAGCGATTTGAAGGCCGAGCGTTCCGAGGCGCGGCTGAGGCCGTCGGCCGCCGACGAGTCGGCCGCGGCGGAGAAGGATGCCGCCCGGCTGGTGGTGGTGGATGCCGGGGCGGTGGCTATGACCCGCAGTTCGTACGAGCTTGCGGAGACGGTTTCGGTCGGGCGCGGCGAGGGCAACGATATCGTTGTCGCCGACAGTTTCGTTTCCCACGAGCATGCTTTGATTACCCGTTATAAGCACGCTTTCTGGCTGACCGACCTGAACAGCACCAACGGGACGCTGCATAACAACCGCCGGGTGGCGGACGAAATTCTGCTGAAGAACGGCGACCTGATCGCCGTCGGCGCGGTGACATTCCGCTTTGAGAGGTGACGGTATTGCTGGCCCATGCTCTTTCGGACATCGGTAAGGTCCGGGAAACAAACGAAGACAGTTATGTATGCCAGCCGCCGCTGTTTGTCGTCGCCGACGGGATGGGCGGCCATGTGGCCGGCGAGGTCGCCAGCCGGATGGCTGCCGAGACGGTGAACGCCATTGTCGCCGCTGCCGCCGGCGGGGAAGAACCGACTTCGCTGCTCAGAGAGGCGATCACCGCCGCGAACGAACAGGTTTACCGCCTGGCCCAGGAGGATAGCGAGCGCGCCGGTATGGGCACGACGCTGACGGCGGCGTTCGTCGAGGGCGCGGTGTTGCACTGGGGGCATGTCGGCGACAGCCGCCTTTATTTGCTGCGGGCCGGCGAGCTTTCGCAGGTGTCCGAGGACCATTCGCTGGTGAGCGAGCTTGTCAAAAAGGGCAGTATAACCGCCGAGGAAGCTCTTCTCCACCCGCACCGCAATATCCTGACCCGCGCGGTCGGTACGGGCGACAGGGTGAAGGTGGATACCGGCAGCTTTGCGCTGGCGGCCGGCGATAAGATTTTGTTGTGCACCGACGGTTTGACGAATATGGTGACCGACGGCGATATCGCCGCCGCCCTGAGCCGGGACGACGACGGGGCGGCGCTGCTGGCCGCGCTGGTGGCGAAAGCGAACGGCGCCGGCGGTCTGGACAATATCACCGCTATTCTCGTGTGCTTCGGGGCGGTCTGAGATGGATACGAAGCGGGAGTGTTACCTGCTGCTGCTGGCCGGGGCGGTGCTGCTGGCCGGAGTGCTGGCGGTGAGCCTGGCGGGCGGAGCGCCCGATTACCGGGCTTTGGGGGCGGCGGCCGGTCTTGCGCTGGCCTGGCCTGTGGCCCATTTCGCGCTCAGGCGGGCCGGCCACTTGGGCGACGGTCTGCTGCTGCCGCTGGCGGCTGTGCTGACGGCGCTTGGGCTGATAATGGTTTTTCGCCTCAAGCCCGGTCTGTTTATGGTACAAGCTTTGTGGGCCGCGTTCGGCCTGGCGGCGTTCCTGGGGTCCGCGTTCTTTTTCCGCCAGGCGGAGCGGTGGTCTGAGTATAAATATTTCTGGGGGCTGGCCGGTATTGCCCTGCTGCTGGCGACGGCGCTGTTCGGGGTGGATATCGGCGGCAACAAGAATTGGCTGTTCATCGGGCCGGTGCATTTCCAGCCGTCCGAGTTCGCCAAGCTTTTCATCGTGCTTTTCCTGGCGGCGTATCTTAACGAGCGCCGCGAGGTGCTGACGTTCGCCACCAGGCGCTACGGGCCGCTGATCTTTCCCCAGCCGCGGATTATGGCGCCGCTGCTGGCGGTGTGGGGCCTGGCGATGCTGATGCTCGTCGGCCAGCGGGACCTGGGGGCGGCGCTGCTGTATTTCGGCACGGCGACGGTGATGATTTATCTGGCGAGCGGCCGGGCCGGCTATCTTTTGTGGGGGGCGGGGATGTTCCTCGTCGGTTCGGTGCTTGCGTACGCGCTCTATCCGCATGTGCGGGCGCGCATCGACATCTGGCTCGACCCCTGGGCCGACCCCAGCGGCCGGGCGTACCAGGTCGTGCAGTCGCTGTTTGCCCTGGGCTCCGGCGGGGCGCTGGGCAGCGGCCTGGGCTACGGTTTTCCCGGGCTGGTCCCCGAGGTGCATACCGACTTCATTTTTGCGGCCATCGGCGAGGAGCTGGGGCTGGCGGGGGCCGGAGCGGTGATGATGCTTTATATCCTGCTCGTTTACCGCGCTTTCCGCGCCGCGCTGCTGGCGACTTCGCCCTTTAGGGCGCTGCTGGCCGGCGGGCTGGCGGTGCTGCTGGCTCTGCAGGTACTTGTTATCGTCGGCGGGGTTACGAAGTTCCTGCCGCTTACAGGGGTGACGCTGCCGTTGGTGAGCTACGGCGGCAGTTCGGTGGTGGCGACGTTTATTTTGCTGGGCATGGTGCTGGCCATGTCGGAAAAGAGGCCGGCAGATGCTTGACAGTCTGCGCGCCAGCATTCGTCGCACCGCGTTTGCCCTCCTCGGTCTGTTGGCGGTGTTGTTCCTTTACCTGTCGTATATCCAGGTGGTGCAAAGCGATTATCTTGCCGGGCATCCCCTCAACCGCCGCACGGCGGCGGCCGCCGAGAAGGTGGAACGGGGGACTGTTTTCGACCGGCGGGGCGAGAAGCTGGCTTTCAGCAAAAAGGATGGGGAGGGCAGGTATGTCCGCCATTACCCCTACGGGGCGATAGCCGCCCATGTCGTCGGCTATTCGAGCCCGCGCTACGGCCAGTCGGGGGTGGAGAGCGCTTTCAACGGCGAGCTTTCCGGCATGAACAACCCCGAGCGCCGTTTCGGGCCGATCACCGGCCTATGGACGGCGAAGGCGGGCAACAGCATTACGCTGACGCTTGACGGCGATTTACAGGAGACGGCCTATCGGGCTTTGGGCAACCGGCGCGGCGCGGTGGTGGCGATTGCGCCCCGCAGCGGCGCGGTGCTGGTGATGGTCAGCCGGCCGGCTTTCGAGCCGGAGGCGGTTGACGAGGACTGGAAGGAGATCGTCGGCGCAGACGGCAGCCCGCTCTTGAACCGGGCCGTGCAGGGTCTGTATCCGCCCGGCTCGACGCTTAAGGTGCTGGTGGCCGAGGCGGCTTTGACGGAGAAAATAACCGATAACCGGAAAACATATGATTGTCCGGGTTCGTTCAAGATCGGCCCTGATTACGTTTTGAACGAATCGAACAACACGGCCCACGGCAAAGTCGACCTCGAGGAGGCGCTGGCGGTGTCCTGCAATGTGACGTTCGGCCGCCTGTCGCTGGAGCTGGGCCGCAACCGGATGGCCAAGGCTTTCGACCGGTTCGCTTTCGCGCGGCCCTTCGGCGGGGATTTTGCCGAGGCGTCCAGCCGCTTGCCGGATTTCGGCCGGCTGGGGGACGGCGATCTCGCCCAGACGGGTATAGGCCAGGGCAGCCTGCTGGTGACGCCGCTGAGGATGGCGATGCTGGCGGCGGCGTTCGCCGACCGGGGGACGATGCTGAAGCCGTTTTTGGTGAGCAGGGTGTCCGCGCCTGACGGCGCGGTGCTCAGGCAGTTCGGCAGCGTCGAGTTCGCCGCGGCGACGAGCCCGGCGACGGCTGCGGAGGTAAGCCGGATGATGCAGCAGGTGGTAAGCTCCGGCACGGGCTATGCGGCCCGTATCGGCGGGGTCAAGGTGGCCGGCAAGACGGGGACGGCCGAGAATCCACACGGTGCGCCTCACGCCTGGTTCATCGGGTTTGCGCCGGCGGAAGAGCCGGAGATCGCGGTCGCGGTCGTCGTGGAGAACGGCGGCGCGGGCGGCGAGGTGGCTGCGCCGATTGCCCGGCAAGTTATGGCGAGAGCATTGCGATAGGGGGTGAGAGTCTTGATCAATCGTACACTCGATAATCGTTATACGATTTTGGAACGGGTCGGCGGCGGCGGCATGGCCGATGTTTACCGCGCCCACGACAAGCTTTTGGACAGGTCGGTGGCGGTGAAGGTGCTGCGGTCCCAGTTTACCGACGACGAGGAGTTCGTTACCCGTTTCCGCCGCGAGGCGCAGGCGGCGGCAAGGCTTTCCCATCCCAACATCGTGAACATATACGATGTCGGCCGTGATGACGACAGCTATTATATTGTGATGGAGTACATATCGGGCGAGACGCTCAAGGACAGGATCGTGCGCGAGGGGCCGTTGCCGGTGGAGACCGCGGTGCGCGTCGCGCTGGAGATCGCCGAGGCGCTCGAACACGCCCATCAGAACAATATCGTCCACTGTGACATCAAGCCCCACAATATCCTTATGACCCGCACGGGCCGGGTGAAGGTGACCGATTTCGGCATCGCCCGAGCCGTTACCTCGGCTACGATGACGCAGACGGGTACGATCATCGGCTCGGTGCATTATTTCTCGCCGGAGCAGGCCAAGGGCGCGCCGGTGAGCGCCAAGTCGGACATTTATTCGCTCGGCGCGGTGATGTACGAGATGCTTACCGGGGTGGTGCCGTTCACCGGCGAGACGCCGATCAGCATCGCGATCAAGCATCTGCAGGACGATCCGCAGCCGCTCAGGGAAATCAATCCGGCGGTGCCGCCTATCCTGGAGGCGCTGGTGCTCAAGGCAATGGCCAAGAACCCGGAACAGCGGTTTACCGATGTCGGGGCGATGATCGCCGATCTTCGCTCGGCCCAGCACTACCTGCGTGACGACCACACCCGCCGCTTGTCGAAGGAGGATTTCCCGACCCAGGTGCTGCCGCGGGTGGATGTGCCTGAGCCGCCGGCCAATGGCGATGGGCCTGAGGGGCCACCGTCGGGAGCGCGCAACAAGCGCACCTGGCTGTGGGCGCTGGCCGGACTGCTTGTAATCGCGTTCGCCGCCGGCGCTTTCCTGGCGTTTGGCAAATTCTGGAGCACGAACGAGGTTGTTGTGCCGAGCGTCGTCGGCAAGCAGGTCGATACGGCCCGCAACATCATCCTCAGCAATAATCTCCGCGTATCGGTGACCGACGCCTTCCACGATAAAGTCATTTCCGGCTACGTTATTTCCCAGAGCCCGGAGGCGGGGGCGACGGTGAAAGAACAACGCACCGTCATGATCGTCGTCAGCAAGGGGCCGGAGATCACCGTCGTGCCGGACTTGCGCGGCATGAAGCGCCGCGACGCCGAGCTCGCGATCAAGAACGCCGGGCTGACGCTCGGCCGGGTGGAAGAACAGTACGCAGCCGATACGCCGGCCGATACCGTCATCGCCCAGAATCCCCGGCCGCCCGCCCAGGTCGGCAAGGGGTCGCCCATCGATCTGACGGTCAGCAAGGGGGCGGGGCCGCGCAAAATAATCCTGCCCGATTTGCGCGGAACGCCTTTGAGCACGGTGACTACCCAGCTCGAGAGCCTGAAGCTCAAGGTCGGCTCGGTGACGGAAGGCTCGAGCGACCGTTATCCGCCAGGCACGATCATCGGCCAGAACCCGGCCCCCGGCAGCGAGGTGCTGGAGGGTTCGTCGATCGACCTGCAGGCGGCGAGAAGCGCTGCCGGGGCGGTCAAGCGGGCGGTGGTGCAGATAACGGTGCCGGAGGGCCCCATCCGGCAGGCGATCCAGATCGTGGTGACCGACAGCAATGGCCGCCGTGTGGTTTATGAGAATGTTCACCGGCCGGGCGACCGCGTCGATAAGACGGTGGAAGGCGTGGGCCAGGTGAGGGTGCAGGTGTATATAAACGGGGTGCTTTTCCAGGAACAGGTGTTATAGGACCGCTCCCAACGGGCATTTGAGCCGCTCTTAATAACGATAAATACAGGAGGGAATATGCTACTAGGTGTAGTAGTAAAAGCCTACAGTAGCTATTACTACGTCCAGACGGGTGGCAAGGTGACAGCCTGTTCGCTGCGCGGGCGGTTCAAGAAGGAGCGGTTTTCCCTCCTGGTGGGCGATGAGGTCGGTTACAGCTCCGCCGGCCCGGACAAAGGGGTCATCGAGGAGATAATGCCGCGGCGCAGTCTGCTGAGACGCCCGATGGTGGCCAATGTCGACCAGGTGGTGCTGACATTCGCCGCCGCCAATCCCGATATCGGCACGGCGCTGGTGGACAGATTCCTGGTGCTGGCCGAATGGTCGGGGCTGGAGGCCATCCTGTGCATCAACAAGACCGATATCGCCGATACGTCGGCATTGGCGCAGCTGGCCGAGGTTTATCGGTCGGTCGGCTACCCCGTTATTATGGTTTCTGCCAAGACGGGCAGCGGGATTGAGGAGCTGCGCGAGCGCCTGTACGAACGCATCACGGTGTTTGCGGGGCCTTCGGGGGCAGGCAAGTCGAGCCTGCTGAACGCACTGCAGCCGGGGCTGGCGCTGGTGACCGGCGAGGTGAGCCACAAGATCGGCCGCGGCAAGCATACGACCCGTTTTGCCGAGCTGCTGCCGCTGGCCGGGGGCGGTTTCGTGGTCGATACGCCCGGCTTCAGCCTGACTGAGTTCGCCGAAATCGGCGAGCAGGATCTCCCGTATTACTTCCCGGACATCGCCGCCGTGGCGCCGGATTGCAAGTTTTCCACCTGCCTGCACATAAAGGAGCCCCAATGCGCCGTCAAACAGGCGGTGACCGAGGGCAGGATAGTCCGCAGCCGCTACGATTCTTACCTGGAGGTGCTGGAGGAGATCCGCGCCGGCAAGAAAGGATTTTGAGATGACAAGAATCGCCCCTTCGATCCTGTCGGCCGACTTCGCCGACCTCGGCGGCGAGATCCGCCGCGTGGCGGATGCCGGCGCCGACCTCATCCATGTCGATGTCATGGACGGCCATTTCGTGCCCAACCTGACCATCGGCCCGCCGGTGGTGGCGGCTATCCGCAAGACGACCGACCTGCCTTTCGATGTGCATCTGATGATTGCCAACCCTGAGGCGATGGTGACGCCGTTCATCAAGGCGGGGGCGGATATCGTGACCGTTCATGCCGAGACGGCGCCGCACCTTCACCGGCTGGTGCAGTCCATCCGCGAACAGGGGGCGAAGGCGGGGGTGTCCCTGAACCCGTCCACGCCGCTGTCGGCGGTGGAAGAGGTGCTGGACTACGTGGACATGGTGCTGTTGATGACGGTTAATCCGGGCTTCGGCGGCCAAAAGTTCATCCCGACGATGGTCGATAAGATCAGGCGCCTGCGGCGGATGATAGAGGCGCGCAAGTTGACGGTGGATATCGAGGTGGACGGCGGCATAATCCCCGATAACGCCCGCCAGGTGGCGGCGGCGGGGGCGAATATCCTTGTGGCCGGGTCGGCGGTTTACGGCGCGTCCGATATGGCGGCAGCCATCCGCGCGCTGCGGGGGTCTTGACCGGGCCGGAGGAAAGTGCTAGTATAGTTATTGTCAAAAGAATACAATGCCTTTGGGGCAGGGTGAGAAGCGGAGCTGGAACGGCACGAGGCCGTTCAGAACCCCGCAGATGCTAGGCGGACCGAGGACGCGACCGGAAACGTACTTTTCGTACGTTGGCGGGAGCGCCCGGAGGGCCAACAACGCAGATGTGGGGTTATCAACGGCCGACCTTCAATTCCCGATCGGCGGTTTAAAAGCCCGCGAGCCGTTTTTGCGGCTGACCCGGTGGAATTCCGGGGCCGACAGTATAGTCTGGATGGGAAAAGGCTGGTTGCGTAGGCCTGGGTAAGGCCTGCGTCCCTGTGTATTTCGATTGCCCGCAAAGGCTGTTGGGAAAGTGAGACTTTCCGGACAGCCTGTTTATATTTTCGGGGGACAATAGGTTTAAGTGTTGGACCCGCGTTAGAGGTGTTTGAAGGTAATGTACGACGTACAGGATATTGCCTATATGCGCAAGGCGCTGGAGATTGCCCGCCGGGCGTGCGGACGCACCAGCCCGAACCCGCTGGTGGGGGCGCTGGTCGTGAAGGATGGCAGGGTTGTCGGCGAGGGGTGCCACCTGTGCGCCGGCACGCCGCACGCCGAGGTGCACGCGCTGGCGGCTGCCGGCGAGGCGGCCCGCGGGGCGACGGTGTATGTGACGCTGGAGCCTTGCTGCCATTTCGGCCGCACCGGCCCGTGCGCCGACGCGCTGATCGCCGCCGGGGTGAAGAAGGTGGTGGCGGCGATGACCGACCCCAACCCGAAGGTGTGCGGCCAGGGGCTTGACAGGCTGCGCGCCGCCGGCGTCGAGGTCGTCGAGGGGGTGCTGGCCGCGGAGGCTGCGAGGCTGAACGAGGCGTTCCTCAAGTGGGTGACGACCGGGATGCCGTTCGGGGTTATGAAGACGGCGATGACGCTTGACGGCAAGATCGCCACCCGTAGCGGCCTGTCGAAATGGATTACGGGGCCGGCGGCCCGCGAGCGCGTCCACCGGCTGCGCGACGAGTGCGACGCCATCCTCGTCGGGGTGGGGACGGTGCTGGCCGACGACCCGGAGCTGACTGCCCGCCTGCCTGAGGGCGGCGGCAAGAACCCGCTCAGAATCGTTGTCGACAGCGCGGCGCGCACGCCGCTGACCGCGAAGGTGGTGGCCGACGGGCTGGCGCCGACAATCATCGCCGTTACGGAGGCGGCCCCGGCCGGACACGTGGCGGCCTTGAAAGCCGCCGGAGCGGAGGTGCTTGTGCTGCCGCGGGGGGCGACGGGCGTCGACCTCCGCGCCCTATGGCGCGTGCTCGGCGAGCGCAAGCTGACGAGCGTGCTGGTGGAGGGCGGAGCGGCAGTTAACGCGGCTGCTTTGGCCGCCAACGTTATTGATAAGATTTACGCCTTTGTAGCGCCGAAGATATTCGGCGGCGCCGCGGCGCCAGGGCCGGTGGGCGGCGCGGGCGCGGACGCGGTGGACGGGGCGCTGCTGCTGGAGGATATGAGCGCCGAGGCTGTGGACGGCGATATTCTGATAACCGCTTATCCGGCGGCGAGGGAGGGACGCGATGTTTACCGGGCTTGTGGAAGAATTGGGCAGGGTTAAGTCGATGACGCGCGGCGCGCGGTCGGTGCGGCTGACGGTGGGCGCGAAGGCGATCATGGCCGGTGTGAAGCTGGGCGACAGCATCGCCGTCAACGGCACCTGCCTGACGGTGGTGGACTTCAGCGACAGCTGGTTCACGGCCGATGTGATGCCGGAGACGGTGGAGCGGACGGCGATGGCCGGGCTGAAGAGCGGCGACGCCGTCAACCTGGAGCGGACGCTACGGGTTGGCGACCGGCTGGGCGGCCATATCGTCAGCGGCCATATCGACGGTGTGGGCGTCATCCGGTCGAAGGAGACAAACGACAATGCGGTGATCGTGCGTATCGAGGCGCCGGCCGCGGTGATGCGGTACATAGTCGAAAAGGGGTCGGTCGCCATCGACGGCATCAGCCTGACGGTGGTGGCGGCCGGGCCGGATTGGTTCACCGTTTCCCTCATCCCCCACACGGCGGCGGTTACGACGCTGGGGTTCAAGGGGGTTGGGTCGCCGGTCAACCTGGAGGCCGACGTCATCGGCAAGTATGTGGAGAAGCTGCTGGGGCTGGCGCCGCCGCAGGGCGCCGGCGGCCGCAAGGGCCTGAGCGCCGGTTTTCTGGCCGAACACGGTTTTACGTTATAGGAGGGGATTTAGCATGGGATTCAACACTATCGAAGAAGCGATCGAGGATATCAGGGCCGGCCGGATGATTGTCGTCGTCGACGACGAGGACCGCGAGAACGAGGGCGATCTGGTTATCGCCGCCGAAAAGGTTACGCCGGAGGCAATCAATTTCATGGCGATCCACGCCCGCGGGCTGATCTGCATGCCGGTCGTCGGCAGCCGCCTGGACGAACTCAACATCGGGCTGATGGTGACCGACAACACAGATACAATGTGCACGGCGTTCACGGTGTCGATCGACGCCGAGAGCGTGACTACGGGCATCTCGGCGCACGAGCGGGCCCTGACGGTCAGGACGGTGCTCGACCCGAGCACGACGCCGGCCGATATCCGCCGGCCGGGTCACATTTTCCCCCTGCGCTACCGCGAGGGCGGGGTGCTGCGGCGGGCCGGACACACCGAGGCGTCGGTCGATCTGGCCAAGATGGCCGGGCTTTATCCCGCCGGGGTGATCTGCGAGGTGATGAACGAGGACGGCACGATGGCCCGGGTGCCACAGCTTTTAGAGTTCGCCGCCAAACACAATCTGAAGATGATAACCGTCGCCGATCTCATCCGTTACCGCAAGCGCCACGAGCGGTTCGTGGTGCGCGTGGCCGAGACCAAGCTGCCGACCAAGTACGGCGATTTCAAGCTGGTGGCCTATGAGAGCGAGCTGGACAACCAGTGCCATGTGGCCCTCGTGAAGGGGGATGTGGCCAACCTGGATAATGTGCTGGTGAGGGTCCACTCCGAGTGCCTGACCGGCGATGTGCTTGGGTCGCTGCGCTGCGACTGCGGCGAACAGCTGGCAACGGCGCTCAGGCGGATCAACGACGCCGGGGCGGGCGTGCTGCTGTATATGCGCCAGGAAGGCCGCGGCATCGGCTTGGCGAATAAGATCCGCGCGTATGCGCTGCAGGACCGGGGCAAGGATACGGTGGAGGCTAACGAGCTTCTCGGCTTCGCCCCCGACCTCAGGGATTACGGCATCGGCGCTCAGATATTATGCGATCTGGGGCTGAGCAGCATCAGGCTGCTGACCAACAACCCGCGCAAGCGGGTGGCCCTGGAGGGCTACGGGCTGACAATAACCGAGCGGGTGCCGCTGGAGATGAAGGCCAACCGTTTCAACCAGCGTTACCTGTCGGTGAAGAGATCGAAGCTGGGACATATTCTCGAAAAGACGGAGGAGGCGTAACAAGATGGCTAAAACTTACGAAGGCGGCCTGGTTGCCGAAGGACTGAAGTTCGGCGTGGTGGCCGCGCGGTTTAACGAGTTCATTACCAATAAACTGGTGGGCGGGGCGATGGATGCCCTTACCCGCCATGGCGCGTCCGCGGACGATATCGAGCTGGCCTGGGTGCCGGGAGCGTTCGAAATCCCGCTGGTGGCGAAGAAGATGGCCGAAAGCAAGCGCTATGACGCGGTTATCTGCCTGGGCGCGGTTATCCGCGGCAACACGCCCCATTTCGATTATGTGTGCGCCGAGGTGGCCAAGGGAGTCGGCCACGTGGGCCTGGACAGCGGCGTGCCGACGATCTTCGGCGTGCTGACGACCGAGACGATCGAGCAGGCGGTGGAACGGGCCGGCACGAAGGCGGGGAACAAGGGGTTTGACGCGGCGGTGTCGGCTATTGAAATGGCGAACTTGCTCAAAGGTCTGTAATATATTTCCAGAAAATGGATGATTGGTTGATATGAAAATAGGTGTCGTAAGCGATACGCATGGCTGTGTCGCTACCTGGCGCGCGATATACCAGAGGTATTTCGCCGACTGCGAGTTGATCATCCACGCGGGCGACGTGCTTTACCACGGGCCGCGCAACCCGATACCGGCCGAATACAGCCCCAAGGAGCTGGCGGAGGAGCTGAATGCCTGCCCGCTGCCGGTGGTGGCGGCCGCCGGCAACTGCGACGCCGAGGTGGACGGCATGGTGCTGTCCATGCCGGTGCAGGCGCCGTACGCTTATGTGTTCGCGGACGGCCGCCGCATCGTCGTCCACCACGGCCAGAGCCTCGACGAGGCGGGTCGCTGGGCGATGGCCGGGCGGCTGGGGGCGGATGTGCTGGTCACCGGCCACACCCATGTGCCGGAGCTGGCGAAGCGGGATGGCAGAGTCCTGCTCAATCCCGGCTCGCCGGCGATGTCGAAATCCCCGGACGGGCACGGCACGGTGGCCAGGATAGACGGGGGAATTATCGAGATAATAGATATCGTAACAGATGAAGTTATTGCCAGGGAGGAACTA
Organism: Sporomusaceae bacterium; assembly: GCA_031460455.1. Lineage (NCBI taxonomy): Bacteria > Bacillati > Bacillota > Negativicutes > Selenomonadales > Sporomusaceae > Sporomusaceae bacterium. The sequence goes on along the minus strand of JAVKTQ010000001.1, from coordinate 449,684 downwards.
TGACCGACCATCTGGTTAAAGCAACCGTTCCGGGGGTGCGCGCGTTCGCAGCCGTGACCACGGAGCTTGCGGAGGAGGCGCGGCGGCGCCACGACTGTTTCCCGGTGGCCGCAGCGGCCCTGGGGCGGACGATGACGGCGGCGCTGCTGCTGGCCGCCAACCTGAAGACGGACGAGTATTTGACGATCCGCATCGCCGGCGACGGCCCGCTCGGCGGGGTGATCGCCGACGCCCACGCCCTCGGGACGGTGCGGGGCTATGTTCAAAACCCCCATGTCGAGCTGCCGGTGGTCGGCCGCAAGCTGCCTGTGGGGCAGGCGGTGGGGCAGGGGCATATCCACGTGACGAGGTTCACTGGCATGAAGCAGCCTTTTACCGGCACGGCGGAGCTGGTGAGCGGCGAGATCGGCGACGATGTCGCCAATTACCTGCTGGTGTCGGAGCAGACGCCGTCGACGGTCGCCCTGGGGGTGCTGATCAACACCGATTATTCGGTGGGGGCCGCCGGGGGGATTATCGTCCAGGCGCTGCCGGGCGCGGAGGACGAGGTGCTGGCGAAGGTGGAGGCCAATCTGACCGCGCTGCCGCCGGTTTCCGAGCTGGTGCGCGGCGGAGCGGACGCGGCTTCGATGCTGCTGAAGGTTTTCGCCGGACTGGAGGCGACCGTGTTCGAATCGGCGAGGCTGGCGTTTAGCTGCCAGTGTTCGACCGAACGGGTGGAGGCGATGCTGGTAAGTCTGGGGCGGGAGGAGCTCGCCGATATGGCCAGGGAGGGCAAGGCGGAGGTGCGCTGCCATTTCTGCGGCGAGAAGTACGACGTCGCCGGCGAGCGCCTGAACGAGCTGCTGGCTGCGGTCGATGAAAAGTAAAAAAAATCCCCCGGCGAACTGTCGCCGGGGGATTTTAGCTGCGTAATATTAAACCGCCCGCTGGATTTTACCGGAACGCAGGCAACGGGTGCAGACGTTTACTCTTTTTATCTCACCTTGGACGAGGGCTTTAACGCGTTGGATGTTGGGTTTCCAGGTGCGTTTGGTCTTCAGGTTCGAGTGGCTGACATTCATGCCGGCGGTTTCGCCTTTGCCACAGATTTCGCATACGTTGGCCATTAATTCCACCTCCTTCGACGGGACGAGACATACTTATGACGATAACATCAGTATTTTAACACAGTTGCCGCCCGATATGCAAGGCCTGGAACAATAAATTCCGCCGGTTGTGTCCAGGGGAGGATTTTCATCATAATGTATGGAAATAGAACCGCAAAAGAAGCGGGAAGGGGGCGGCAAGATTGATCACGAAGGATACGCCGATTAACGAGGTATTGCGGCAGTGCCCCGCTGCGCGGGAAGTGTTCGCCCGCCACGGCATGGGCTGCATCGGCTGTATGGGCGCGGCCAACGAGACGGTGGCCGGCGGCGCCCGCATGCATGAGGTGGATGTGGAGAAGCTGGTGGCGGAGCTTAATAAGGCTTTGGCTAATCAGTAATGAAAGTGTCGGCCGTTGATAAGCCCCCATCTGCGGTTTTATGCCGGCATATGGGGGTTTCTTCGAATGCTTGAGGTGATGATTTGACTATCGGTAGGACTACGGATATAAAGTTCATCAAGGGCGTGGGGCCGGCGAAGGCGGCGCTGCTGGCCAAGCTGGGCATTTTCACGCTCGGCGACCTGCTGGAGCATTACCCGCGGCGCTACGAGGACCGCAGCGAACTGAAGCCGATCCGGGCGTTAGCCGACGGCGAGCTGCAGACTTTCCAGGCGCTGGTGGGGGCGGTGAACGATTCGCGGCCGCGGCGCGGCCTGACGCTGACGAAGCTGACGGTGCGCGACGCGACCGGCGCCGCCCAACTGGTGTGGTTTAATCAGCCGTATATCAAGAAGTGGTACCGGCCGGGGATGGAGCTGATAATATCCGGCAAGGTGGAGCGGCGCTACGGCCAGGTGCAGGTTTCCCACCCGGAGATCGAGGTGGTCGACGGCGCCGATCTCATCCATACCGGCAGGATCGTGCCGATATACCCGGCGAGCGAGAGTGTCGGCCAGCGCTGGCTCAGGACGCTGATCCGCCAGGCGCTGGACGCGGACGGCGAGCGGCCGGAGTTTCTGCCGCCGGCGTTGCTCGGCCAGTATAAGCTGATGGGCCGGGGGGCGGCGCTGGCGAATATCCACTTTCCCGCCGACGCGGCCACGCTGGAGGCGGCCAGGCGGCGGCTGGTGTTCGAGGAGCTGTATCTGCTGCAGTGCGGGCTGCTGTATCTGAAGAGCCTTAACAAGCAGGAGGGGACGGGGATCAAGCACGGCCCGGACGACGCCGTGGTGAAGAGGGTGGAGGCGGCGCTGCCGTTCGCGCTGACGAAAGACCAGCGGACGGCGCTGGCGGAGATCAAGGCCGATATGGAGGACGCCCGGCCGATGCAGCGCCTTGTCCAGGGCGACGTGGGCTCCGGCAAGACTGTGCTGGCGGCGATCGCCCTCGCCAAGACGGTGGCCGGCGGCTACCAGGGGGCGATGATGGCGCCGACCGAGATCCTGGCCGAGCAGCACTGCCATACGCTCGCCCAGTTGCTGGCGCCGCACGGCGTGAGGATAGCGGCGCTGACCGGCAGCCTGACGAAGCGGACGCGCGAGGAGGTGCTGAGCCGCCTGCGGGACGGTCTGGTGGATGTCGTGATCGGCACTCACGCCCTTATCCAGGAGGATGTGGTTTTCAAACATCTCGGCCTGGTGGTGACGGACGAACAGCACCGCTTCGGGGTGCGGCAGCGGGCGCTGCTGCAGGCCAAGGGGCCGACGCCGGACGTGCTGGTAATGACGGCGACGCCCATCCCGCGGACGATGGCGCTGACGGTATACGGCGATCTCGATGTTTCGGTGATCCGCGAGATGCCGCCGGGCCGCAAGCCGGTGAAGACGTACTCGGTCGGCGGCGATATGCGCGCGCGGGTCTATAATTTCATTGTCAAGGAGGTCGCGGCCGGCCGCCAGGGGTATGTGGTCTGCCCGCTGGTGGAGGAGTCGGACAAGCTGGAGGTGCAGGCGGCGACCCAACTTTACGAGCAGCTCAAGGGTACGTATTTCCGCGATATTTCCTGCGCGCTGGTGCACGGCCGCCTGAAGGCGGCGGAGAAGGAGGCGGTGATGCGCGCCTTCTACAGCGGCGAGGTGCAGGTGCTGGTGGCGACGACGGTGATCGAGGTGGGGGTGAATGTGCCCAACGCCACGGTGATGGCGGTGGAGGGGGCGGACCGCTTCGGCCTGGCCCAGCTCCATCAGCTGCGGGGCCGGATCGGCCGCGGCGAGCACCAGTCGTACTGCATCCTGCTGTCGGATAACCAGAGCCCGGAAACGAAGGACCGGCTGGAGATAATGGCCCAGGTCCGGGACGGATTCGTGCTGGCGGAGAAGGACCTGGAGCTGAGGGGGCCGGGACAGTTTTTCGGCACCCGCCAGCATGGCATACCCGATCTGAAGATCGCCGATATCCTTAAGGATACGGGGGTGCTGCTGGAGGCCCGCCAGGCGGCGCAAAGCACGGTGGCCGTGCCGGGGCAGTTCGCGGCGGTCCGTCCGGTGCTGCGCGAACGGTTCGGCGATCATTTCGGAATGATTTTTCAGGGGTAAAAAAAAAGCGGCGGCTGGTGCCGCCAATTATGGGAGAGGAGAAAATTTTACGTTATCATTGTGCCCGCGCTATGCGCAGGTTATACATTGATTGGGAAAAATTTTTTCGCGGCCCGCGGGCAGGGCTTTGCGGCCTGCAAAAATATCATTTGCGACAGGAGGCGGGGGCATGCCGGAGGAGGAAGACAGCCGGGATTTTCACAGTTTGTTGTACGGCAAGGGAACGGTGGCGGCGGTCGCCCTGATCGTGCTGGCGATGATTCTCTTCACACTGTGGGAATAATGGCCGCCGGCCGGCGCACACTAAGGCTAAATGTGGCTGAGGTGGTGCGTCGTGGAGAAGAGGTTCAGCGAGGAAGAGGTACGGGGTATCGCCGGCGAGTGCCGGGAGTTCGAGCATGTGATCAACGCGATGGGATACGGGTACTCGTTCCTCAACGTTTCGGAGGCGGGGTTCGCGCGCCGCTGCCCGGACTGTGTCCATTGGCTGGGCGGGTCGTGCCGGATTTTCCGCAGTGAGATCGGACAGTGGCAGGGTTAGCCGGCAGCACCGCAGCGGTGCTGTTTTTTCTTTTCGGTTGCCTTTTAGGGGCGATTCTAGTATGCTTATTGCTGAAACAGGTATTTTTATTTTTTTTGCAGGGACGGGGCACATGGGCAAAATTTGCGGCTGGCTGTTCATAATTGTCACCGGCGTTCTGCTGTATCTGTGGCAGCCGGATTTCTTTCAGCATGCATACGGGATCATACGGAAGGGCGATATTGCCGCCCTGGCCGAGTACCTCCGCTCGTTCGGCGCCTGGGGCGTCGTGGTGACCCTGGCCCTGTTCGTGGTGATGACTTTTACGGTCGTTTTCCCGTTCATGATTCTGTCGGGCGCTGCGGGCATCGTGTACGGACTGGCGTGGGGGACGCTGATTTCCTGGTCAGGCGAGGTCATCGGCGCGATTTTCATGTTCGTCTTTGCCCGGTTCTTTTTCCGCCAGGCGGTGGAGCGGTGGATCGCCCACAGCCCGTATCTCAAGCAGGTGGACGATTACAGCGCGGCAAACGGCTTCAAGGCGCTGCTTATCGCCAGGCTGCTGCCGCTGGCGCCGTCGGGGATCATCACTGCGGTGGCGGCGGTGAGCCGCATCTCGGTACGGGACTTTTTCTGGGCCACTTTTCTCGGCAAGCTGCCGCCGGTGGTCGTAAAGGTGCTACTCGGCCACGATATCGTGTTCGCCGGCGAGAATATGACCCGCCTGGTGGCGATCGTGGCGCTGGTAGTGGCGCTGTACGGCTGGCTGTGGTGGCGCAGGCGCCGCCCGAAAAAGGGCGGGCAGCCGGAGCAGGAATGAGCGGTTCCCATTGCGGGGGCCGTTTATTTTTTTGCCTTTTTCGGGGAATGACGGAGGCGGTGCGGCCTTTAGTGCAGACAGTAACATCTTTGATATAGTTACCATAATATATATACAGGAAAGCAAAAAGGAGGTTGTTTGCCATATGGATACTCCGCTGCATTGTTACTGCAACCGCGAGCTGGCCCAGGAGCTGCGAGGGCTGCGGGACCGCAACGTGCTGCTGCTGCTTATCGACGGGTCGGCGGTCTTCGGCCGCCTGGGCAGGCTGGAGGACCGTGTCATAACCGTGCTGCCGGCGGTGGGGATCGTGGGGGTGACGGCGGTGAGGTTCCGTCCGCCCAACCCTACTTTGCCGGGGGTGGATATTCTCTTGAGCGAGTTCCTCGTCGATGTCTGCAACATTGCCATTGTCGTCGAGGGCCCGTTCGTTTTTCCGCCGATCAGCGAGACGGGCAAGCTGGCGTCCGGCGGCAAGTATGGCGGCAAATACGGCGGGAATGTGAAACCGGGCAAGGCGATGGTCCGCCAGCAGAGCGTGCTTATTGAGGAACTGGAAGAGCTTGAGGGGCAGAATGCAGGTGTCGTTATTATCGGCGGTTGGGTGATTGGCGGCCAGCTTGGCGAGGTTTCCGAATGCGTGGCTTTGTTCGGGCCGGGGACGACGACCGCGCCGCTGCTGATTACCCTTGGCTCTGTGAACGTATTCGGGCCGGCGCTGTGCGGCGGCGTTCTGCCGATGGTGGGGACGTTCCGCGCCTGGGTCAATCTCCTGGCCCTCACGGGGCTTTTGCTGCCATAGGTTTTGCAGGCGAGCCGCCGGTAATCTGCCGGCGGTTTTTTTGTTGCCGGGAAGAAGGCGGCGTCGGGAGGGGCATATTAACTTTCGATGGACGGCTGAGCAGGGATAATTTGGACGACGGCGAATTACACTAATCAAAACTAGCGGGGAGGAAATAATACTATGCCGATAGTGCAAATTGACTGGGTCGAGGGCCGCAGCATCGAGCAGAAGCGCGAACTGGCCGAAAAGGTCACCGCGGCCGTCGTGGAGGCCGGCAAGTGCCCGCCTGAGGCTGTGACGATCATCATCCGCGATCAGCCGAAGACGAATATCGCCAAGGCCGGGACTTTGATGTCCGATAAGAAGTAACAAGCTGACAGCCCGTTCCGCAGTGCGGACCGGGCTGTTTGCCGGAGGGGGATGCAGGGATGAAGGTGTTTCAGTTCGCCGCCGTTCTTGAGGCGCAGATCCGCCAGGAGGTGGAGGTGGTGATGGCTCAGTCGCCGCCCGAGCTGCAGTCGGTGGTAACAGCTGTCGGCACGTTCCAGGCGGGGATCGAGCTGCTGGTTGACCGGGCCCAGTATGTGGATGTGGACAGTGGCCGCTATCCGGAGGTGAGCGCCGCTGCGCTTTTGGGGGCGGACAGCGTCTGGCAGGAGGCCACCGCCAGACTGGGGTCTTCGGGAGAGTCGACGGTCGTCGGACTGGCGTCGCTGTGGTTTTTGATCGCGCTGACGGAGAAGTCGGGCCAGTATTATCAGCAGGCGGCGCTGAACAGCGCGCACCCGGCGACCAGGCTGTTCTTCAGTTCGCTGGCTGAGGTGAAGGGGATGCTGCGGCGTCGTCTCGACGGTCTGCTGCGCCAGCTTTACAACGCGACCTGGACGCAGGTGGGGTTCGCGCCGTTCGTGCTGGGGAAGGATTAACCCTGGTGAAAAACTACCCCATACCCGCCGTGCGGATACGAGAATTCGACGGCGCCTTCGGGGCAGGCCAGCCGGCAGGCGCCGCATTCGATGCATTGCCGGTAGCTGACGAGCACGGGGTGGCCGGGGATGTTGTCCCACGCGAAGACGCCCGATGGGCAAACGCGCAGGCAGTTTTTGTCCGGGCAGCGGCGGCATTTTTCCTGGTCGGCGATGACGACGTGCTGCCAGGTTTCGTCGGGACGGAATTCGACGAGGGCGATTTTGGCGGCTAGCTTGCTCATCCTTTGACCACCTTGAGAACTTGCCAGATGTCGGCGGCGATTTTGCCGACCGGCTGGAGGCTGGTGACTTTGCGCCAGATGAATTTGCGCTTGTCTTTGACAGGCATGGGGTAGGCGCGGACCATCTGGTAGGCGGCTTCGTTGGCCAGGCGGCTGTAGAGGTCGAACAGGTAGGGCCTGTCGCGCTGGAGGGTTGCCGCTTTGGCGTTGGTTCGCATGTTCTGGAGGATGAAGCTTTCGTCAAGGAGGGTGCGGTAGAGGGAGAGTTTGCGGATCGAGAAGTCGCGGTTCTTTTTTGCTTCGAAGGCTGCTTTGGCGGCGTAGAAGCCCGACCACATGGCGAGATTGATGCCATGGATGCCGTTGACGAGCGAGGCGGCGTCGCCGGCGATGAGAAGCCCCGGGTGCACGAGGGGCGGGATGGCGTGGTAGCCGCCTTCGGGTATCATGGCTGCGCCGTATTCGGTGGTTACGCCCCCATCCAGGAGTGGCTGGATGCGGGGGTGTTTTTTTATGCGCTCAAGGAGGTCGCCGGGGCTGAAGCCGCCGGCGGCGTAGGCGCTGACAGACATGCCGGCGCTGATGTTGATGCTGTCGTGGAATGTGTGGATGGAGCCGGTGCCGTTGTAGCCGGCGGTGGGGTAGCCGATGAGGCCGATGGCGGCGCCCTGGCCGGGCGGGAGGCAGAAGCGTTCTTCGATGGTTGCGGGGGGGAGGGCGATGGTTTCTTTCGCGTACAGGGAAAGGTTGGCGGCCGTTACGGGGGGAATGAGGCCGGCCCGCTCGGCGAGGAGGGAGTTGGCCCCGTCGGCGAGGATGACGAGGTCGGCGAGGTAATCGGTGCTTTGGGGCGGGGCGACGCGCACGCCGACGGCCTGGTATCCGTCGAGGAGGACGCCGGCGACGTGGTGGCCGAGGAGGAGGGTGGCGCCGGCGGCGACGGCCTTGGCGGCCAGCCAGGTGTAGAGGTTTTTGCGTTTGACGGACAGGCGGTTGTAGGGGGCGGCGCTGAGGCGGCTGCTGGTGAAGCCGGCGGTGACGGCGGAGTCTTCGCTGAGCCACCAGTAGTCCAGGCGGGTGACGATGCGTTCGTAGGAAAATTCTTCCCAGAAGTTGGGGAAGAGTTCATGGGCCTGTTCGGCGATGATGGCGGCGCCGCCGCAGGTTTTGGCGCCGGGAAAGGGGCCGCGCTCCAGGAGGAGCACGTCGAGGCCGTCGCGGGCCATGAAGTAGGCGGCGCTGGCGCCGGCCGGCCCGGCGCCGACGACGACGGCGTCGTATTTGCGCGGGGCGGGGGCGTCGGTAGCCGGTTGCGCCCGTGTGGGGAGTTTATGGGGTTTTTTGGTTTTGAACCAATCGCTCATCATGTTCAGTTACCCGATCCGGCGCTCAAACTGCCGCCCAGGGGTGCGGCGGCGCTATTCTAGTCTTTGCACCGGGACGGGTATTCATGCTACCGGCGGCAGCATACCGGATCATCGGCGAGGATGGGGGCGCATACCGGGGGCGGATGGCGTTTGCGGGCCGGTACGGCGGCCGGGAGGCCTTGTCCGGGGAGGGTTATTCGTGTATTATAATGGCCTGTGCCTAATTTCCCGATCGGGAAAGCGGGGGAACCAAGTTAGTGGGGTGAATCCGCCATGCGGCGGTAGGGTCTTACCTTTTCATCCGAACCCGTCAGCTAACCTCGCCGGCACGTTAGAAAGGGGTGTTTTAATAATGAAAAACATCAACAAGGTTATTGTTTGTTCCGTTACGATGTTCATGCTGGCTCTGGGCTCGATGCCGCTCGCTTCGGCCGCTCTGGGCGATCGCGAACTGGCTCCCGGCGCCAAGGGCGATGACGTGCGCCAGCTCCAGGCTGCCCTGGCCGAGAGAGGCTTCGGCAGCAGCGACCGGGACGGCGAGTACGGCAGCCGTACCGCCGCTGCGGTGCGCAAGCTGGAGAAGTCGCTCGCCATCGAAGCCGACGGCGTCGCCGATCTGGGCGTAATCACGGCGCTGACCGGCAAGAGCGCGGCTGCTAAGGAGGGCACCGCACCTGGCAGCCACAAACGCGTGGTTGACATCGTGGCGACCGCGTACGCGCCCGGACCGCACGACAACGGCAAATGGGGCAGCCTGACCCATCTGGGCACTCAGGTACGCCCAGGCATCATCGCCGTCGATCCGCGGGTTATCCCGCTCGGTTCGCGGGTGTATATCGAGTTCGCCGACGGTCACGGCGTATACGCGACCGCCGAGGATACCGGCGGCGCTATCAAGGGCAACCGCATCGACATCGCCATGCAGACCGTAGACGAAGCGTACGAGTTCGGCATGCAGAAGGTTAAGGTGTATGTGCTGTAAGAGCATAAGGACTGAAAAATGGCCTGGGAGGGATTCCCGGGCCATCTTTTTTTGCATTATAAATATGTAATATTTTCCGTTGCTTGAAGGATATTACAATTGACAGGGGGAATTGATAAATATTTCACATGTGGCAGGCGGGAACATACAGAACATGGGAGGCGGATAAGGTGGAAAAAAGCGCGGAGTTCGATCTGGCTGCACCGTGCGGGATTTTCTGCGGCGAGTGCCGCGTCTTCAAAGCCAGGGACGATGAAAAACTGCGGGAAGCGCTGATCGCCGCCGGCATACCCAAGGAGAAGGTGCCGTGCCCCGGCTGCCGTCCGGGCCGCGGGGACTGCCCGGTGCTGAGCGCTCCCTGTGAAACGTATGCGTGTATAAGCGAGCGCGGCCTGAATTTTTGCTACGAGTGCCGGGAGTTTCCCTGTACGCGCCTTAATCCCGCCGCCGACCGGGCCAATGTGCTGCCGCATAATATCAAGGTGTTTAATCTTTGTTATATCCAGCACCAGGGGCTGGCGGCGTGGCTGGAGAAGGCGCCGGAAATCCAGCGGAAGTATTACGCCGGGAAGATGGCGATCGGTAAGGGGCCGCAGCTCGATTAGCGGGGGAGGAACGGACATGGCTGAAAAGGATAAGCGGTTGGCCGCGGTGTGCGGGTTGTTCTGCGGGGCGTGTACCCTGTATATCGGCACAAACGAGGAACCGGAACGGCTGAAGAAGATTGGCGAACGGCTGGGGCTTCCGGTGGAAGAGGTTATGTGCCAGGGGTGCAGGGCGGAGCAGCGGTCGTTTTACTGCCGCACATGCCGGATAGAAGCCTGCGCGGCGGCGAAAGGGCTGGAGTTCTGCGGCGGCTGCGGGGAGTATCCCTGTGAGCTGCTGCAAGCCTTTCAGACGGAGCGGCCGCACCGCGCCGAGCTATGGGAGGATCAGGAGCGCATCCGGGAGATCGGCTGGGAGAAATGGCTGGCAGAGAAAGCCGGGCATTATGCCTGCCTGGCGTGCGAAACGGTCAATTCGGCCTACGACATAGCGTGCCGGCGGTGCGGCCATACGCCGTCCAGCAGGTTTGGCGCGGCGCATCGGGAGGAAATCGGCCGCTATTGGGCAGGACAGAAGTGAGCGGTTTACGGCGATGATTGATAACCCGCCCGGCCATGATGAAGGCCGGGCGGGTTTTGTCGTCGGGGGACGGTAGGAGTTTGCCGCCGGGCCGGCGAAGGAATGGGTATTATTGTCTGGTTATGCCGTTTGGGGGCTGCTATGGACAACGGGACACGGAAAAAACTGAAGGAGACAGTGGCCGCGCTGCGACGGGTGCTGGAAAGCGGGCTTGGCGACAAGGCCGGTGAGCTGGCCTGGCACGCCGGGATGTCGCTGGCGCTGGAGGCGGCGATGGCGGCGCGGGGAGTCGCCGGGCCTGCGCCGGTATTTTTCGCGGGCGGGCAGAGTTTGCCGCCGGCGGTGGCGGAGCGCGGCCGCGGGCTACTGGCCGGTTGTGGTGAGCTGCTCGCCGCGCCGGCCGCGCTCGGCTGGCTGCACCAGTTCTGGCACAGCGGGGAGCGGGCCGGCCTGGCCGGCAGGACGCGCGGCGACCAGTGCGCGAAGATCGGCGCCGGTACGGTCGTGCCCGCTACCCAGGTGTACAGTGAGGCGTATATGGTGGATTTTCTTACGGAAAATTCCCTCGGCGCGCTGTGGTTGGCGGGTCGCCCTGCTTCGCCGCTGGCGGCCGGGTGGCGTTACTACGTCCGGGCGGCGGTCGAAGCCGCACGGGGTCGCACGGCGAGCGAGTTGACGGTGTGCGATCCGGCGTGCGGCGCGGGCAATTTTCTACTGGCGGCGTTCGATATGCTGTACGGGATGTACCGCGAGGAGGGGGCGGACGATCCGGCGGCGATCTGCGCGGCGATCGTGAACGGCAACCTGTTCGGGGCGGATATCGACGGGCGGGCGGTGGCAGTCGCCCGCGCCGCGCTATGGCTATGCGCCAGGGAGAAGGCGCCGGCCATCGGCCTAGACGCGCTCCCTGGCCTGTATGACAACATCGTGGCGGCCGGCGAGCAGGGCGATGAACTGGGCTCGCTGCTGACGGCGGCGGATGCCGGAGGGCCGCTCGGCAGGCTGCTGGCCCGCCGCTACGCCGTGGTGCTGACCAATCCGCCGTATCTGGACAAGCGCGATTACGCGGCTGCGGCGCGCGTGTACCTCAGGCGTCATTACGCCCCCGGGGCGGGTAACTTGTACGCGGCCTTCATCCTGCGGTGCCTCGCGCTGGCTGAGGCGTGCGTGGCGATGGTTACGCCGCAGACTTTTCTCTATATCCAGAGTTACGCAAAACTGCGCAGCGAAGTTTTCGGCCGGACGGCGGTCCGCACGCTGGCCCATCTGGGGCTGGGGGCGTTCGCCGACGCGGTGGTGGACGCGGCGCTGTTCGTGCTGGCTGTGGGCGGGAAAACGGATGAGAAAGGCGTTTATTTCAAACTGCTGGCGGCGCCGCGAAAGGCCGAGGCGCTGGCGGCGGCGGTGAGCGGCTATAACGCGGGCGAAGACCGGCCGGAGGCGTTCGTCCGTACGACTGCCGAGGCGACCGCCCTGCCTGGCGGGCCGCTGGCCTACTGGCTGGGGGAGGGGCTGCGGGCGGCGTTGGCGGGGGCGCGGCCGCTCAGTGAGGCCGCCGATGTCGTGCTGGGGATGAAGACGGCGGATAACGCGCGGTTTGTGCGCCGTTGGTGGGAGGTGTGGGACCGGGAAGGTGCGGCCGACGGCTGGGCGCCGTACGAGAAGGAGGCGAGCGGCTTCCGCTACGCGCGCCGGCCTGCCCATTACGTGCGCTGGACGGAAGAGGCCCGGCGCTATTACGGGAGCCATTATTCGGCGCAGTTGCCCAACAGGAAATATTGGTTCCGGGAGGGGCTGGCGTACGGTCTGATAAGCAGCAAGGCTTTTACTGCCAAGCTGCTGCCGGCCGGGTGCATGACCGATATGGCGGCCAGCTGCGTTTTTCCCCGCGACCCGCAGGACGCGGCTTACTTGCTTGGTCTCCTGAACTCCCAGGTTTATCAGGGGCTGCTGAAGATGTTCAATCCGACGGTAAATTATCAGCCTGTCGATCTGCAGCGCCTGCCGCTGCCGGCGGTGCCGGCGGCGGCGCGGGAAGAGATCGGCAGGCTGGCGATGATGGCTGTGGCGGCGGCGGACGAACTGCGGGCGATGGAGATCACCGACGCGGGTTACCGGTTCGCGCCGGCGGAGTGGCTGCCGCTGGCGGTCAAGCTGCCACAAAGGGCGATGCGGCTGTGGCTGGCGTCGCTGCGACAGCTGGTGGCCGCCGACGCCATCGACCGCCTGCTGGCTGAGTCGCTGGCCCTGCCGGCGGCCGAGGCGAAGGCGCTGGCTGACGAACACGGCGGTTCGCCGGGAGAATGGCCGGCACTGGCAGGTTATCATACGCTGCCGCCCGAGCTGGCGGCCGACAGGTTGCCGCCGCCGGCTTGTGTGCGCGGGTGCAGCCGGGCGGAACTGGCGGCTGTGAAGGAACGGCTACGCAATTTGTATATTTGTGGACCGGGGCGTGGGCAACTGCCGGAGGAATTCTTTACAAAATTAGTGGCACATATAAGATTGCATCCCGTAACGGTGTATGCATTATTAGATGGCGGGATTGCCAGGGAAGGCTGGCGCTGCCCGCCGTTGGAGAAGGAGCAGGCTGGGGATTTTGCCAGCGCGGCGGTGCTGGCGCTGCTCGGCCACGTTTGGCCGGGACAGGCGGCTATTGCCGGGCCGGGGATGATGGCTATCGCGGCTGTGAGGGCGGAGCTGGACGAGTTGGTCGCGCGCGGGGCCGGAGAGGTCGGCTTTGCCGCCGAGTTCGCCGCCGCGACCGGCATGGCGCTCGACCGTTGGCTGGCCCGCGGCTTTTTTCCGCGCCATGTCGCCCAGTTCAAACGGCGGCCGGTCGTGTGGCAGCTGGCGGGCGGGCCGGGCTTTGCCGGCTGTTTGGTGCACTGGCGGCGGGCCGGTGAGGCGGCTGTGTTGTGCGGGTTGCCGGATTATGTCCCCGAGGCTGGGTGGGGGATAAGGGCGAATGTCGCCCCCCTGCAGGCGGCCGGTGCTTTGGCCGCACCGGTGTTGTCGGCTGGGGAGCTTTCCGGGGCGCTAGACGCCTGGCGCCGCTGCCGGGCGGGCGAGTATCTGCTGTAGGTGTTCAGCAACGGCCGTAGACCGGTTCGCCGTTGATGAACACCTGATCTATTTTGGTGGCTATGGCGAAAGGGTCGCCTGCGAAGATGACAAGGTCGGCGTCTTTGCCGGCGTCGAGGCTGCCGATCCGGTCGGCGACGCCGATGATTTCGGCGGCGCTGAGGGTGATGGCGCGTAGGGCGGCGTCATACGGCAGGCCCTCGCGGACGGCGAGGGCCGCTTCGAGGCGGAGGCCGCCGATCGGCAGGAAGGGGTGGTCGGTGATGAGGGCGACTTTGACGCCGGCGGCGTGGAGGATGGCGGGCGTGCGGTAGGTGCGGTCGCGGAGTTCGACTTTGACGCGGGCGGTGATTGAGGGGCCGACGGCTGCGGGTACGCCGCGGGCGGCGATCAGGTCGGCTATTTTGTGGCCGGCGGTGGCGTGCTCGAGGGTGAGCCGCAGGTTGAATTCGGCGGCTATCCTGAGGGCGGTGGCGATGTCGTCGGCGGCGTGGGCGTGGGCTCTGAGGGGGATTTCGCCGCTCAGCACGCGGGCGAGGGCTTCGAGGCGCAGGTTGCGTCCGATTGGCGGTTTTTTTGCGTATTCGCGGGCGGCGACGAGGTTTTCGCGGATGATGCCGGCGACGGTCATACGGGTGGAGGGGGACTTGCCTTTGCCGCCGTACATTTTGATGGGGTTTTCGCCGAAGGCTATCTTGATGCCGGCCGGCTGGCGGAGGATCATGTCGTCGATTACGCGGCCGCGGGTTTTTATGGCGACGCTCTGGCCGCCGATGACGTTTTCGCTGCCGGGGGTGGCGATGATGGCGGTGACGCCGCCGCCTACGGCGTCTTCCAGGCCTTCGTCCTCGGGGTTGACGGCGTCGAGGGCGCGGAGGTGGGGGCAGACCGGGTCGGCGATCTCGTTTTTGTCGACATGGGCGTCGCCGACCCCTTCCTCGGCGATGCCGAGGTGGGTGTGGCAGTCGATGAGGCCGGGGGTGACGACTTTGCCGGCGGCTTCGAGGATGCGCGCGTCGGCGGGGATGGAGATGTGCCGGCCTGCGGCGACGATTTTGCCGTTATTAAGCAGGATGACGGCGTCTTCAATCGTGCCGCGACTGACGGTGTGGACGGTTCCGCCGCGGATTGCCAGCATTTTTGCACCTCCGGGTGAGCATGATATGTGTAGTGTGAGGCCGGGAAATGGATTGTATCCGCGCCCCGCGAACGGCGGCGGGGAATTTTTTCGCTGCGGGGACAAAAAGGGTGGATTCGTCCGGTTAGTTATGGTATTATATTCAAAATACGTGTTAGACAAATGCTGAAAGGAGTAACGCAATGTTCGACGACAAGTTCGGTCCGGAAGGCCTGACCTTCGACGATGTGCTGCTCGTCCCCAACCGTTCGGAGATCTTGCCCCGCGATGTCGATGTGACTACTAATCTTACCAGGAACGTCAAACTCAATATTCCCATTATCAGCTCAGGAATGGATACGGTGACCGAGGCGCGCATGGCGATTGCCATGGCACGGGAAGGCGGCCTCGGCGTCATCCACAAGAATTTGTCCATCGAACGCCAGGCCAACGAAATCGACAAGGTCAAGCGGTCGGAACACGGCATAATCGTTGACCCCATCTTCCTGGCGCCGGACAATACGCTCCAGGATGCCCACGACCTGATGGAGCGCTACCGCATCTCCGGTGTGCCGATCACTGTCGAGGGCGGCAGGCTTGTAGGCATCCTCACCAACCGCGACCTCAGGTTCGAAACCGACCTTACCCGCAAGATCCACGAATGCATGACCAAGGACAACCTGATCACCGGGCCGGTGGGTACGTCGCTGGAGGAGGCCAAGGAGCTTTTGCGCCAGCACCGTATCGAGAAACTGCCGCTGGTCGACGCGCAGGGGTATCTGAAGGGTCTCATCACCATCAAGGATATCGAGAAGGCGCAGAAGTACCCGCAATCGGCCAAGGATCTCAAGGGCCGCCTGCGGGTGGCCGCCGCCATCGGGGTCGGGGAGGACATGCCCGACCGCGTGGCCGCACTTGTGAAGGCGAAGGTGGATGTGCTGGTGGTCGACACCGCCCACGGCCATTCGCGCGGGGTGCTTGAGGCGGTCAAGTATATCAAGAAGCATTATCCCGAGGTCGATCTGATGGCCGGCAACGTGGCTACGGGCGCCGCGACCCGCGACCTGATCGAAGCGGGGGCGGACGCCATCAAGGTCGGCATGGGGCCTGGCTCGATCTGCACGACGCGGGTTATCGCCGGCATCGGCGTTCCCCAGATCACGGCAGTGTATGACTGCGCCACGACGGCGCGGCCTTACGGCGTACCGGTGATCGCCGACGGCGGCATCAAGTATTCCGGCGATATTACCAAGGCGATCGCCGCCGGGGCGAGCGTGGTGATGATCGGCAATCTGCTGGCCGGCACGGAGGAGAGCCCCGGGGAAACGATCATTTATCAGGGCCGCAGCTATAAGATTTACCGCGGCATGGGTTCGCTGGGAGCGATGGTCGAGGGCAGTAAGGACCGCTACTTCCAGGAGAATATGGAGAAGCTGGTGCCCGAAGGGATCGAGGGTCGCATCCCGTATAAAGGGGTGGTGTCGGATACGATCTATCAGATGGTCGGCGGCCTCCGGGCCGGGATGGGCTACTGCGGGGTGCGGAATATCGAGGAGCTCATCACCAAGACCCGCTTTGTCAAGGTGACCGGCGCGGGTCTGAAGGAGAGCCATCCCCATGATATCAGCATCACCAAGGAAGCGCCCAATTACAGCGTATAGAAAGAATAAGCCGCCCACTGGGCGGCTTCTTTTCTGTTGTGTTGGCGCGATTCTTGCTCTATAGTGGATGTAGAGGGGTGGTAAAGTGGGCGGACAGGACAAGTTTGCGGCTCAGGCGTTCCTTGAGGAGCTGATCGGGAAGATTGCCGCCGACGGCTGCGGACGGTGCGAACACGAAAAAGTGGCGGCCGGGCTGGGCAAGGTACTGGAGGAATTCCGCCGCACGGCCGAATTCGATTTCCGCGAGTTGGGCGATCATGTCTACGACGGCATCTATATCGCCGACGGTGCGGGTAAGACGCTGTATGTGAACAAGGCGTACACGCGGATAACCGGTATCGAGCCGGAGGAGGTCGTCGGCAAGCATGTCAAAGACCTTGAGGAGGCGGGCCTGTATAAGAACGCGGTCACCCCGGAGGTGATCAGGCGCCGGAAACAGGTCAATTCGATGGCGGAGAGCCTCCGGAACGGCAGAAAGATGCTGATCACCGGCAACCCGGTCTTCGACGCCGAGGGCAACGTGAAGTATGTGGTCGTCATCGACCGCGAGATCACCGATCTGCTGACGATGAAAGCCGAGCTGGAAGCTTCGCAGGAGAAGATGAAGGCCGTCGAGGCGGACAAGGTCAAGAGCATCCTGGAGATCGAGCATCTGCGCCGCCTTCACCTGAACAACAGCCTTATCGGCTGCAGCGCGGCGACGGCGAAGATCATCGAGGCGATCCACCAGGTGGCGCCTCTCGACGTCACTGTGCTGATAGCCGGCGAAACAGGCGTGGGCAAGGAGGTCGTCGCCAACGAGATTTATATGAACAGTCCCCGCAACAAGGGGCCGTTCATCAAGGTGAACTGCGCCGCCATTCCCGGTAATCTGCTGGAGGCCGAGCTGTTCGGCTATGAGAAGGGCGCCTTTACCGGCGCGGTCGGCACCGGCCGGCTGGGAATGTTCGAGCTGGCGGACAAGGGGACGCTGCTGCTCGACGAGATCGGCGATATGCCGCTGGAGCTGCAGTCGAAGCTGCTGCGGGTTATCCAGCATAAGGAGATAACACGCATCGGCGGGACGAAACCCGTCAAGCTCGATGTGAGAATTCTGGCGGCGACCAATTGCGATCTGCAAAAACTTGTTCAGCAAGGGCGGTTTCGGGAAGACCTGTATTATCGCCTGAATGTTTTTCCCATCGCAATCCCCCCGCTCAGATCGCGGCCGGAGGATATCGAGCCGCTGGCCGAGCATTTCCTGGCGGCGTACAACGCCAAGTACGGTAAAGTTACTTATATCGAAGACGCCGGACTGGCGATCATGAAACAGTATTCGTGGCCCGGCAATGTCCGCGAACTGCAGAATATCGTCGAGCGGCTGGTGATCGTCGCCGAGCCTGCGGCGGTGATAACCGGCGAACGCCTCGCGCCGCTGCTGAACGTCTATTCCGGTTACAGCGAGCCGGCGATCAGGGAGGCTGGCCTCAAAGAGATTGTGGCGAATATCGAGAAAAAGACGCTGGAGAGGGTACTGGCCCTCCACGGCAGCACCCGTAAAGCGGCCAAGGTGCTCAAGGTGGATCAGTCGACAATTGTCAAGAAAGCTAAGAAATTCGGGCTTAAGTTAGGCGATGAAAATGATCATCACGAGCGATGAATTTTATCATCGCCTGTGATGGCACATTTTTCAGATATTTTGCATTATTTTTCGCGGGAGAGCGATGAATTTTTTCATCGCTCTCCCGTTTTTTTTCGCCGGGAAGCCGCGATTGCCGGGCTTTTCGCTATTGGCACGGTTATTGCTTTATATAGTTTCAGTCCCAAATAATTCTACTTTGAGGTGACAATGATGCAGAAAGTAATCGTATCCGTTGCGCCGACCGGCGCCTGGCCCACGAAGGAGCACAACCCGAACATCCCGCTGACGCCGCGGGAAATCGCCGACGACGTCTACGCGTGCTGGCAGGCGGGCGCAGCTGTCGCCCACCTGCACATGCGCGACGATGAAGGCAAGGGAACGATGAGCAAGGAGAAGTTCGCCGAGACGGTCGGCCTTATCCGCCAGAAGTGCGATATCGTCCTCAATCTCACGACATCGGGCGACCTGAACGCCACCGACGAGACGCGGATGGCCCACCTTATCGAGCTCAGGCCGGAACTTGCTTCCTATGACGCCGGTTCAATGAACTGGATGCACAACAGCCTGTTCATCAATCACCCCCAGTTTCTCGAAAAACTGGGCAGGACGATGACCGAGATCGGGGTGAAGCCTGAGATCGAGGTTTTCGACGCCGGTATGCTTTATAACGCCGTTTATTATATGAAAAAGGGCGTTATCGCTTCTCCCGGCCACTATCAGTTCGTGCTGGGGGCGGCCGGCGGGACGGCGGCGACGGTGGAGAATCTGGTTTATCTCAAGAGCCTGCTGCCGCCCGGATCGACCTGGTCAGCGTTCGGCATCGGCGCCGGCCATATCCCCATCCTGTACGCGACGCTCGCTCTCGGCGGCCATGTCCGGGTGGGGATGGAGGATAACGTGCTGTATGCCAAAGACCGGCTGGCCAAGTCCAACGCCGAGTTCGTGGAACGGGCCGTCCGCCTGATCAAGGAAGCCAACAAGGAAGTCGCCACACCGGACGACGCGAGAAGCATTCTCAATCTCAGAAAGTAGGTGCCCTGCCATGATCAAGAAAATCGGCGTCGTTGGCGCGGGGACGATGGGGCATGCTATCGCCGAATCGTTCGCGCTCTACGGTTATGATGTGAATATGTTCGATACCGGCGAGCAGGTGCTGGCCCAGGCGAAGGAGCAGATAAGGCAGGAGCTTGAGCTGCTGGCTGAGGAGGGCTTTATGCCCGCGACCGGGATCCAGGCTACCCTCGACAGGATAACGCCGTGCACCGACCTGAAAACGGCGGTTGCCGACCGGGATTATGTCATCGAAGCCGCTCCCGAGAGCATCGACCTCAAGCAGAAGCTGTTCAAACAGCTTGACGAGTATTGCCGTCCCGAAGCTATCCTGGCCAGCAACACCTCAAGCCTGGCGCTGAATGCGATGATGGCGCTCGTGGGCGAGGAGCGCAAAAAGCGGATGATGGTCTGCCACTGGTATAATCCGGGCCACCTGATGCCGATTGCCGAGTTGTCGTTCTTCGGCAACATGCCGGCGGAGATCTATCAGGAAGTCGAGGCTTTGTACCGGTCGATCAAGAAGCAGACGGTCAAGGTGCTCAAGGACGTGCCCGGTCTGGTGGCCAACCGCATCCAGCAGGGCGTCGCCAGGGAGGCGTTTTCGATCATCGAGCAGGGTATAGCCGAGCCGGCCGACGTCGATAAGGCGCTCAAGTTCGGCCCGGCCTTCCGCTACGCCACGACGGGGCAACTGGAGGTGGCCGATTTCGGCGGCCTCGATATCTGGTGCGTCGTGGGCGACAATCTGCTGAAGGTGATGGACAACTCGCAGGAGGCCAACAGGCTGCTGCGCGAAAAAGTGAAGGAGGGAAAGCTGGGCATCAAGACGGGCGAGGGTTTTTATGTTTATAAGCAGGACGAGATTCCTGCGATCAAAAAGCAATTCATGAAGAAACTCATCCATCAATTGAAAGCTTCGGAGTATTATTTGTAAACCCCCGGAATTTTAGATATTTAGGGAGGGTTGAATCTATGTTGTGGCGGATATCGAGAGCGTTCCAGTTCGCGGCCGACCGGTATATCCCCGATTCCTTCGTGTTTTGCGTCATCCTCACCCTGTTCGCCTTTGTTTTCGGCCTGATGGTGAGCCCCGACGGTCCCCTGAAGCTGGTGCTGGGGTGGTATAACGGCCTGTGGACGATGATCGGGTTCGCGTTCCAGATGTCGTTCATGGTCATTTGCTGCGGGGCGGCGGCCAAGGCGCCGCTGGTCGAGAAGTTCCTTGCCAGGGTGGCCAGGATGCCGAATTCGGCTTCGATGGCGATGGTGGTCATGCTGGTCTTCGGGTTCGTTTCCAGCCTGATCAACTGGGCATTCTCGTCGATTCTTACGCCGATCTTCGCGATGCAGTTGTCGCGCAACGTCAAGGGCCTGCATTTTCCGCTGGCGATCGCCGCCGGCTATACCACGATGGTGCTGGGCCAGACCTGGTGCCCGAGCGCGAGCGTGTACGCTCTGGTGGCGACCAAGGGACATTTTCTCGAGAAAACCATCGGCATCTGGACCCAGGACGTGACTGTCTATAATCCGGTCAACACAGCGATCTTCTTTATTATGGTTATTACGGTCATCCTGCTTGGCGTGTATACGAAGCCGCCCGCCAACGAACTGATAACCTACGAGCCGCAGGACGGACCGGCGGTCGCCGCGACCGTCGCCAGGGAAGAGGATGAAACGCTGGCCGACAAGATGAACAGCAGCCGGTTCCTGATGCTGCTGATCGGCGCGGCCGGCCTGGCGGTCATCATCCATAGTATCGTAACCAAGGGTGTTATGAAGTCGCTCGATTTCAACTTCGTCATCTTCATGTTCCTGACGCTTAACGCTTTCCTCTACAATACTCCCAGCAAGTTCGTGAACGCTTTCAAAGACATGATGCGGCCGGCGGCCGAAGTTATGCTGCAGTTCCCGTTCTATGGCGGCATCATGGGTATGATGACGGCGTCCGGCCTGGGCAAGGTCGTCGCCGGGCTGCTGATCAAGGTGGCGACTGCCGATACCATTTACGCCTGGTCGTTCTTCTCGGCCGCGTTCGTCAACCTGTTCATCCCGTCCCAGGGCGGCCAGTGGATCGTTCAGGGGCCGATTCTCATGGAAGCGGCGAAGGCGCTGAATGCCAATATTCCCTTAGTTATGAACGCGTTCGTCCACGGCGACGAGGTGACCAACCTCATCCAGCCGCTGTACGTCATCCCGGCCCTGGCCCTCGTGGGCATGAAGCTGAAGGAAGTCTGGGGCTTCATGGCCTTCATCTGCGTGTTCTGGCTGGTAATCGTCACCGCCGGATTCCTTATTCTGCCGAAGATACTGATGTAAGCGACACGGTTCCCAAGCCGCCCCGAAAGGGCGGCTTTTTTGTGAAAGGAGGGAGAATGGGGGGAGGCGGCGAATGGATAGGCATATTCTTCCAGAGGAGGGGCGGCGATCATGTACTCCCCCAATACCGTCTACATCATCGGTGACTCCAAGTCGCAGATGAACAATCCCATAACCCAGATGTACGGGCAGTTCATGCTCGGGTTTGTTATCGACCGCGATACCGACATCATCGAAAGCTGCGGCAGTTCAGTCATCATGAAGAGTACGTACGACTTTCTCGACAGCCTGTTCAAGGGCCGGAACATGCTCACCGACGGGGAAGCTATCCGCCGCGAGATCGAGAATCGCTATTTCGGGTCGTCGCAGAAGGCGATCATCGTGGCTTTCAAGGAGGCCCAGCGCCGCTACCGCCTCTATAAGCAGGGGGTGAGGGGCGATCATCTGACCCGGCAGGAAGATCTGAACCGGAATTGTTAGCTATTGACAGCCGCTGAATTTTCTGCTAATTTAGAGTTGAAATCTGATATTGCTGCTTCATTTGTCTGACGCAGGTGAAATCCAGCAAAACAGCGTCCCTACCAACGGGGGTGGGCGTGTTTTGCTGGTTTTATTTTTTGGGAAAGGTAGGGATTGCTGTGAAGTATCTGCTCAAGAATGGTTTTGTATTGGACGGCAGCGGACGCAAGGGCGAGCGGGCCGACGTGTTGCTGGCAGGGGGAAGGATTGCCGAGGTGGGGAAAGGGCTGTCCGTTGCCGGAGCGGAGGTGGTGGATGCCGCGGGCCTGGTAGTGGCCCCTGGCTTCATCGACAGCCACACCCACAGCGACCGGACGGTTTTCCACGGGCCGCGCGGCAACAGCAAACTGATGCAGGGGGTGACGACCGAGATGGTCGGCAACTGCGGCATCGGGTTATTTCCGGTTAGCGCCGGACGCCGGCGCGAGCTGGAGACGTACCTGGCCACGATGGAAGGCGAGCTGCCGCCGCAGGGCATCGAATGGGAGGATATGGACGGCTACGCCAGGGCGGTGGAGCGACTGGAGCCAGGGCGCAATCTGGCTCCCCTGGTGGCCCACGGGGCTTTGCGGATAGCGGCGATGGGGTCGGACGACCGGGTGCCGGCCGCGTCCGAGCTTGATGAGATGAAGATGCTGTTGGCCAGGTCGCTGGAGCAGGGAGCGTGGGGAATGTCGACCGGGCTCATTTACCCGCCGGGCAGTTTTGCGGCCACGCCGGAGCTTGTTGAACTGGCCGGCGTGCTGGCCGCCTACAAGGCGGTTTACGCCAGCCACATCCGCGGCGAGAGCAAAACGCTGCCGGCGGCGGTGGAGGAAGCGGTGTCGATCGCGGCGGCCAGCGGGGCGCGGGTGCTTATTTCCCACCTGAAGGCTATCGGCCAGCCCTTCTGGGGACAGGGGCGGGCTGCGCTGGACAGACTGGCCGAGGCGCGTTCCCAGGGGGTGGATGTGTGGGCGGATCAGTATCCTTACGAGGCCACGTCGACGTCGCTGACGGCGCTGTTGCCCGGCTGGGTGCAGGACGGCGGCCCGGCAGCGATGCTATGGCGGCTGGCGGACGCCGACCTTCATTCCCGCATCCGCCAGGCGGTCCGCGAGGAGATGGCGGTGCGGGGCGGGCCGGAACGGGTCAGGATCGCTTCGCTGCGTACCGCGGCTAACGGTAAGTATGTCGGCCGGACGGTGGCCGAGCTGGCCTGGGATCGCCTGCTGGCGCCCGAGGATGCGGTGGTCGCTCTGCTTAAGGAGGAAGGCGGCGCGGTGGAGGCGATCTATTTTTCGCTCAGCAGCGAGGATCTTGAGGGCATTATCGGCAGCGATTTCGTGGCTGTCGGCAGCGACGGCAGCGGCCTCGACCCGGCGAGGGACGGCGGCAAGATGGTGCATCCCCGCAATTACGGCACGTTCCCGCGGGTGCTGGGTCATTATGTCCGCGAGCGGGGACTGCTGCCCCTGGAGGCGGCGGTGCGCAAGATGACGGCTTTGCCGGCGGCGATTTTCGGCATAAGGGACCGCGGTCTGCTGAAGCAGGGATATATGGCGGATGTTGTGGTTTTCGACTCTGAGCGCATCCGCGACCGGGCGGACTTTTCCAATCCCCACCAGTATCCGGAGGGGATAGAGTATGTGTTTGTCAACGGCGCGCCGGCGGTGGCAGCCGGGAGCCTGACGGGCGACGGGCGGGGGGAGGTGCTGCGCAAGCGGTGACGGACCGGGAAGCCAGTAAATATAGGGAGGGAAGCTAATGGTTGATGGCGGTTTCAATCTGTGGTGGGGCCTGGTGGGCCTGATCCCGCTCCTGGTGTACATGGTGCTGGTGCTGCGGGAGATGGACCCGCTGCCGGCTACGATCATCTGCGTGGTGATCGGCGCGGTGATCAATGCCAAGAGCCTCGTGGCCGTGGGGGCTGACCTGTCGAAGGCGATGGGCTCGTTCCTCGGGCTGGTCGGACTCATCATCATGCTGGGACGCGGCCTGGGCGAGATATTGTCCGAGACCAAGGTCGCCCATACTCTGGTGTATAAGATCATGTACGGCATCGGCGTCAATTCCCAGCGCAAAGCGGCTCTGGGGATAATGTTCGCGTCGCTGGTTATCGTCGGCCTGCTGGGAACGATGGCCGGCGGGATCGCCATCATCGCCCCGATCGTCAACCCGATCGCGGCGGCGGTGGGGCTGACGCCGGCGATGGTGGCGGTGCTTTACCAGAGCGTGGGCGAGGAAGCCCTGACCCTTGGGCCGTTCACGCCGCCGGTGGTGACGCTGCTCGGCCTGACCAAGCTGGATTACGGGACAATGCTCATTACCGCGGCGATTCCGATCGCCGTCGTGACAATGATCGCCGCCTGGATTATGATGTGGCGCATCCAGCGCGACACGGCCGAAAAATCGTCGTACGACGAGACGATACGGTCGAGCAGCGTGGGGTTTACCCCCACCGATACCAGCCGCCGGGCCACCAATGTTTTCGTCTGGCTGTTCATCGCCTTGATAGCTTACGGCATTTTCATCAAGGCGGCGACGCCGTACGTAATATCGGTCATGCTGATCCTGTCTTTCGTGGTGGGGTTCGTCGGCAAGCTGAAGTTTGACGAGATCTGCCGCGGCGTCGTCCGGGGGATGGCCGGCAATGTCGGCATCTTCCTGCTGTTTATCCTCCTTGAGCTGCTCATCAATTATGTGGAGCATGCCGGCGGTTTCAAGGCGATCACGTATCTGCTCATGCCGCTTATCCAGATAGGCGGCAAGGCGGCGGTGGTCATCGCCGGCGGCGTTATCGGCGCCTTCGGCATCTCGGGCGCGGTGGTGGCCGAGCTGATGACGCTCAACAAGATGTTCGCCTCGCTGGTGAGCCAGTACGGGGTGTCGATGATCGCCTGGACGGTGGCGCTGATCGTGGCGACGCGGGTGACGAATTTCATCATTCCGGGCAGCAACATGGTCGCGATGATGGGCTTCGCGCAGTCGAAGGACCTCGGATCGATGATCCGCAACGGCTGGGCGGTGGCATTCGCCCAGACGGCGCTGCTGATCATCTACGCGTTGCTGTTTGCGTAGGATTATTAAGAGGAAGTAATTTTGAACCGCCCCGGGAAATCCCGGGGCGGTTCGGCTTTTTCCAAGGTATTCTGGGGAAGATATATTACCACGACGACAAAGGATGAAGGCATTTGTCAACAGAAAAACTGATTCTCTATGGTGTCTGGATTGCTACTGTTGTCAGCCTGTTTTTTCTCATCCCCAGGGAAAAGGTACGCCTTGCTCTGGTGGCATTTCTCTTCAAACAATTCATAACGTGGCCTGTGGGGTTGTATGTGGTCGACAGAGGCTGGATAATGTACCCTGTGCGTTTTTTCGAAAACGCCAATCAGACAAGTTTCACGTTCGAATATTTCTTTTTCCCGGTGCTGTGCGCGTATTTCAACGTCTACTTTCCCGAGGGCAGTAAAGCCCTGGTGCGAGCGGCGTATTACATGCTTTTCTGCTCTGCGCTGACGGTTGCCGAGGTCATGCTCGAGCGTTATACCGATCTGATCATTTATATTAGTTGGGACTGGTATCTGACGTGGTTTTCGATGTTCGTCTTGTTTTACATCACCCGCAAGTTCTGTCTGTGGTTCTTCGAAAAATACGGCGGTGTGTGAAGAAGGCGAACCGCCCCGGGATTATCCCGGGGCGGTTCGCGTTACCAGGCGGGCGGGGTTTCGAGGTTAACCACCCGAAATTCGAAGCGGCGGTCTTGAAAGTATTTTATGATGGCGGGGAGGGCGCGGACGGTTTCTTCGTGGCCGCGGCCGTCGTGCATGAGGACGATGGCGTGGCTCCAGAGGAATTTACGGCTGTCGAGCTGCTGGGCGACGGCGGCGGCGATCTGGGCGGCCTTGGCCCGGGAGGCGTCGCCGGAGTTGACGTTCCAGCCGACCTCGCGGTAGCCTTCGTCGGCGAGGGCCGACCAGTAACCGGCGGTGAAGCTGCCGGCCGAGCCGCCGGGAGCCCGCGATATGCGGGGGCGGAACCCAAGGTGTTTGACGAGGATGTCGTCGGTGCGGCGGAGCTGGGCGGTGTAGGCGGCCGGGGAGCGGTAGAGCTCGCGGTAGGAGTGGTTGTAGGAATGATTGCCGATGGCGTGGCCGTCGCGCTGGATCTGGCGGAGGATGGCGGGGGCTTTTTCCGCCTGGCGGCCGACGACGAAGAAGGTGGCGGGGACGCCGGCCTGGCGCAGAATGCGGAGGATGGCGGGGGTGATGTCGGGGTCGGGGCCGTCGTCGAAGGTGAGGTAGACGGTGCGTTCGCCGTAGTAGGGGAAGGCAGGCGGCAGGGCGGTGGGGAGGCTCTCGGCGCGGCGCCGGTCGACGGTGAGGGTGTCGTACACGGGTCCGCCGGGTGAGGAGGGGACGAAGCCTGCTGCGAGGCGGTAGGTGGGCGGCCCGGTTGCGCTGGCCGGCAGGGAAGGTGTGGCGGGCGGGGGCGGGCGGTGGAAGGCGAGTGAGGCGAGGGGCGTGCAGAGGAGGAGAAGCAGGAGGGCGGCGGCAAGGTAGCTGGCGGTGCGCAGGAGGGTGGCGGTTTTGGTCATGACAGTTCCCCGACGACAATAATATTTTTATGTAATATTCGCGGTGGCGGGGATGATTCCTGCCGCGCAATTACCTGCCAAGCTGTGGATATACTAGCTGTGGATATACTATCGGTAAAGGAGGGGTTGAGGCATGGAAGAACACGGCCGCCGGCGCCATAAAAAGCTTGCTGTCTGGCGGGAGTATGTTGTCGACGTCGTGATCGCGGCTATGGTTATCGCCCTCTTTTCGGCGGCCGGCTGTGCCTATTTTTCCTTGCCGCGCACCGATAATCTCGAGAATCTTTCGATGAAGGCGGCTACACAGGTTTTCGACGTCAACGGCCAGCCGGTGGCCAAGCTGTTTGAGGAGAACCGGATTGTCGTGACGCTGAGCAATGTGTCCCGGTATGTGCCTGAGGCGATCGTCGCCAATGAGGATATCCGCTTTTACCGCCATCTCGGCGTCGACCCTATCGGTATTCTGCGGGCAGTATGGGTCAATCTCCGCTACGGCGGGGTGGTGGAGGGGGGCAGCACGATAACGCAGCAGTTGGCGAGGGAGATGTTCCTTACTCAGGAGCAGACGCTGACCCGCAAGCTCAAGGAGGCGCTGTTGGCGCTGATCATCGAACGGAAGTTTTCCAAGGAGGAGATTCTCCAGGCGTACCTCAATCAGGTGTATTTCGGTGAGGGGGCATACGGCGTCGAGGCTGCCGCCCAGGTGTATTTCGGCAAGCACGCCGCCGAGCTTTCGCTGGTGGAGAGCGCGATGCTGGCCGGCCTGCCGCGGGGGCCGAACATTTTTTCGCCGTACGCCGATGTGCGGGCGGCGCTCAACCGCCGGGGCACGGTGCTGCAGGGGCTGGCCAACGCCGGCTATATAACGCAGGCGCAGGCCGAGGCGGCCCAGCGCGAGCCGATCGCGCTGGCCGGGAAGAAGCGCCGGGTGGTGCAGGCGTCGTATTTTCTGGACTATGTTGCCAAGGAGCTTGTGGGGCGTTATGGGGCGAACCGCGTTTACAAGGGCGGACTGAAGGTTTATACGACGCTGGATATTAAGCTGCAGCAGGCGGCGGAGGCAGTGCTGGGCAAATATCAGGGGGCGGTGCTGACGCTCGACCCCCGAAACGGCCATATCCGGGCGATGGTGGGCGGGCGGAATTACGAGGAGAGCCAGATCAACCGGGTGACGGCCGAGGTCCGCCAGCCGGGGTCGGCGTTCAAGCCGTTCGTGTACGCGACCGCGCTGGGGCAGGGCCAGGCTGCCAATACGATCATCGTCGACGAGCGCATCAATATCGGCGGTTATTCGCCCCAGAATTACGACAAGAAGTACCGCGGGCCGGTGACGATGAAGAAGGCGGTGCGCTGGTCGGTGAACGTGGCCGCCGTCAAGACGGGCCGGCAGGCGGGGATGGCGAATGTGCTGAGTCTGGCCCGCAGCCTGGGGGTTACGACGCTGGTGCCTGAGGACGATAATCTGGCGGCGGCTCTGGGCGGGCTGACGCAGGGCGTGAGCCTGATGGAGCTGTGCACGGCGTATACGGCGTTCGCCAACGGCGGTGTGGTGTCGCGCCCAGTGGCCGTCATGAGGGTGCTGGACGAGAACGATCAGGTGCTGGAGGAGGCCAGGGTGGTCCAGCAGTCGGTGCTGCGGCCCGAGGTGGCGTATATCATGACCGATATTATGATGGGGGTGCTGCAGGACGGCACGGCGACGCCCGCCAACCTTGGCCGGCCGGCGGCCGGCAAGACGGGGACGACCGACAATTACGAGACCGCCTGGTTTGTGGGCTACACTCCCGAGCTGCTTACAGGGGTTTTTATCGGCAATGACGACCGTACGCCTGTCGGCATATCAGGGACGGAGGTTTCGGCGCTGTGGGGCCAGATGATGGCGAAGGCGGTGGCGGGGACAAGGGCGACCGATTTCCCCGTGCCGCCGGGGGTGGCGACAGGGGTGCCGGTGTGCGCCGATTCGGGCAAGCTGGCCAGCGGCGGCTGCCAGGAGACGGAATACAGCGCGTTCGTCAAGGGCACAGAACCGACGGCGATCGATCCCCGCACCCGGCCGGGGCAGAAGCTGCCGGACCCTGAAGGCCGCCCCGCGCCGGGCGATCAGGCGCAGCCGGAACAGAAGCCTGGCTGGAAGCTGCCGCCCTGGCTGCGATTGCCGGGATTGTAATGATGTGGTAAAATGGTGTGAGAAGCTGGGGCGGCAGTTTGCCGCGCACCGGCGGAAATAAGGCTTTCCGAGGAGTTTGCCGCGTGCGTGTTGACGTTCTGGGAGTTAATATCGATGCAGTGACTCTGGCCGAGGCGGTCCGGACGGTCGAGGGTTTTATCGCCGAAGGCGGACCGCACCTTGTAGCGACAGCCAACGCCGAGATGGTGATGGCGGCCGGGCGCGACTTGGAACTGGCCCGCATCCTGGCCGACGCTGCGCTCGTGGTGCCGGACGGCGCCGGCGTGGTATGGGCGGCGCGCCATCTGGGGCGGCCGGTGCCTGAACGGGTGGCCGGCTTCGATCTGGCGCAGGCGCTGCTGGCCAAGGCGGCGGCGACGGGCTGGCGGGTGTTCTTTTTCGGCGGTGCGCCGGGGATCGCCGCCAGGGCCAGCGAAGCCGCGGCTCAGAAGTGGCCGGGGCTTGTTGTCGCCGGTGTGCGCGACGGGTATTTTGCCCCCGAGGAGGCCGCCGGCATCGCCGCCGCTATCAGGGAGAGCAGGCCGCATATCCTGCTGGCCGCCCTGGGGGTGCCCAAGCAGGAGAAGTGGCTGGCCACGCATGAGGCGACGCTGTCGGTGCCTGTGTCTATGGGCGTCGGGGGCACTTTCGACGTTATGGCCGGCGTTGCTCGCCGGGCGCCGCTCTGGATGCAGCGGTCCGGCCTGGAATGGCTGTACCGACTGGGCTGCGAGCCCAGCCGCATCGGGCGGATGATGGCTCTGCCGCGCTTCGTCTTGCGGGTGCTGGCGGCCAAAAAACATTAGACAACGTCTGACGGGTATATTATAATGATTTAGGAAAATAAGGCAGGGCGGGATTTCTGTCTTGCTTTTTGTTTTGTGGGGGAAGGCGATAGTTGACCGGAAGGAGGTGGCTTGATGACCCAGACTCCAATCGTTAGAGAGGGCTTCCTGTATATCGGCATTCTCGTGCTTATCACTTTTGTCACCGCCTTGACAGTCGGCCTGTATTGGGCCATCATCCCCGGCGTGCTGGCCGCGTTTGTCACCTTTTTCTTTCGTAATCCCCGGCGGGCTATACCGTTCGACGACACTATGGTGGTGTCGGCGGCCGACGGCAGGGTTATGGGGGTCAGCGAGGTGTACGAGGACCAGTTCCTCGAACAGGACGGGATAAAGGTTACGATATTCCTGTCGGTCTTCGATGTTCATGTAAACCGCAGCCCGATAGCCGGCGAGATCAAATTCCAGCAGTATACCTGCGGGCGCTTCCGCCCGGCTTACAAGGAATCCGCAGGCTGCGAGAACGAGCGGCATACCATCGGCCTGGAGAACGAGAAGATGCGGGTGCTGGTCACGCAGATTGCCGGTATCCTGGCGCGCCGGATCGTTTCCTGGGTGACGCTGGGCGTGGTCCTTGAGCGCGGCGAGCGCTACGGCATGATCAAGTTCGGTTCTTGTACGGAGATCGTCGTTCCCCGGTCGGTGGAGATCCTGGTCAAGAAAGGCGACAAAGTCCGGGGCGGCGAGACGGTTATAGGGAGGTTGCGCGAGTGAGAACTTTCATCCCCAATTTGCTGACATGTTCCAATCTTGTTTTCGGTTTCCTGGCGATGGTCGCCGCTTTTCAGGGAGATTTCGTCGCTTCGGCGTTGCTGGTCTTTGTGGCGATGGTCGCCGACGGGCTTGATGGCCGCGCCGCCCGCTATTTCGGCGTGAGCAGCGAGTTTGGCAAGGAGCTCGATTCGCTTTGTGACGCCGGCTCGTTCGGGGTGGCCCCGGCTTTTCTGGCGTACGTATATATGTTGAAGGATTTAGGCTGGATAGGTGCGCTGATCTGCGCGGCTTTCGCCACCTGCGGGGCGCTCCGCCTGGCGCGCTTCAACGTTATGACCGGGGTGGTAAAGGGCTATTTTCTCGGATTGCCGATACCGGCGGCCGGCTGCACGGTAGCGCTTTTCGTGATGACCGGCCTCAAGCCCCCCCTGTGGATGTTTGCCATATTTGTGGCCGTGTTCGCGTATCTCATGGTGAGCACGGTGAAGTATCCGGATTTCAAAGGGAAGGGCGAGAAGATCCGTCCGGTGCCGGCCGTGCTGGCGGTGTTGGTTGGCGGCTACTTAATATACCTGTCGCCGCAGGGGGCGCTGTTCGCCGCTTTCTTCGCTTACGCCGTTTTCGGCCTGCTCAACAACCTGTTCGCGCTGTTCGAGGCCAAGGAATCATAACGTTCCGGATCCAGACCGGTTTCCTCAGGATATGAAGCAATTTGTTGGTTATATTAAAGGTAGCCTGCCGACGGTAAGAGCAGGAAAATTGTGCTGTACCGCCGAAGAAGGGCGATATTCCTGATTTTGGTAAGCAGGGCCGCTTTACGCTTCTTTATTATGGCTTGACAAGTAAGGTTTACTATAATTAAAATGTAATTTGTGTATTAAGTGATTCGTTACTTTGTGACTGAGCCAGCAAGTGCCGAAAAGGGCGGATTCAAGGATTCGCCCACGAAAAGGAGACCGGCCCATGAACCAGCTATTTGACTACATAATGGTTCCAATGCAGCTGATTATCGTATTTTTCACTCTCTACTATTTCGCTCTTGCTTTCTTCGGGGTATGGCGCCGCCGGGAGATCAAGATAATGACCCCGAAGAAGTCGTTCGCGGTCATCGTCGCCGCCCACAACGAGGAACAGGTCATCGTCCAGCTGATCGAGAACCTGCATGTGCTCAAATACCCCCGCCACCTGTACGATATTTTCGTGGTGGCCGACAACTGCAAGGACCGCACGGCCGAGCTGGCCAGGGCCGCCGGCGCGATCGTGTATGAGCGCTTCAACCTCGAGCAGCGCGGCAAGGGCTATGCGATGGAGTGGATCTTCGCCAAGCTGTTCCGCCTGCCCCGCAAGTATGACGCGGTGGCGGTTTTTGACGCCGACAACCTGGTGCATCCTAATTTCCTGCTTGAGATGAACAACCGCCTGTGCAAGGGCGAGAAGGTCATCCAGGGCTACCTGGATTCCAAGAATCCCTGCGATACATGGATTTCCGGCACCTTCGCGATTTCCTTCTGGGTGGTTAACCATATCTGGCACCTGGCGAAGTATAATCTCGGCCTGTCGAGCGTTCTCGGCGGCACGGGGATGTGCATCTCGACCGACGTGCTCCATAAGTTCGGCTGGGGGGCTACTTGCCTGACCGAGGATATGGAGTTCACGATGAAGGCGCTGCTGCTCGGCATCCGCACCACTTGGTGCCACGACGCCATCGTTTACGACGAGAAGCCGCTCACATTCGTGCAGTCTTGGCACCAGCGCAAGCGTTGGGCCCAGGGGCACTTCGACGTGGCAAGCCGTTACATACCCCGCCTGTTGTACGAGGGGATCCGCCAGCGGGATATCCGCATCCTCGACGGCGTCCTTCACCTTCTCCAGCCTCATTTCCTGATCATGTCGACGACCTTTGTGGTTTGCAGCTACATTTACCATATCGTGCCGTTTTACACCAATATCCTCTTTATGATTCTGCCGGTCGAAGTCTGGCAGCTGATCGCCGTCGGCCAGTATGTTTTCCCGGTCATTGTCCTCGCAAAGATCCGCGCCCCCCTGAAGGCGTGGTGGTATATGGTGCTTTATCCGCTGTTCGTCTATAGCTGGATTCCCATCACTTTTATCGGCTTCCTGCACCGCAACGACCGGGAGTGGAGCCACACTCAGCACACCCGCGGCCTCAGCTACCGCGACGTGGCGCTGCTGGCGACGGCCGACGATTTTCCCAAGGAGAATTATTTAAGCAAGCAGGCGGCGAAATAGTAAGTCTGCCAATCGGATGTTCGCGCTGTTTCATAGATGAGTCTTGGGGCTCATCTATTTTTGTCGGCCGGCGAGTACTATCGCCGCGACGGGCTAATCATAGGGTTGGGAGGGATTAATGATGTACGAACTGACGACGATCGTCGATTTTGAGGCCGCCCACAGGCTGGCCGATTATCCCGGCAAATGCAACCGCCTCCACGGACATAACTGGCGTGTGGAGGTTACGGTGGCCGGCCCCGCACTGGACAGCCTGGGGATGCTGGTCGATTTCCGCGTCCTCAAACAGGAGGTAACGCGGGTTATCGATACGCTCGACCATTATTATCTTAACGAGATTGAGCCTTTCCGCGCCGTCAATCCAACGGCGGAGAACATCGCCGCGTATGTCTACCGCGAACTGGCCGGACACCTGCCGGCGGGGGTGGCGGTGACGGCGGTGAAGGTGTGGGAGTCGCCGCATTCGGCGGCCGTGTATCGGGAGGAGTGACGGCACAGGTGGAGATTGTCGAGGTTTTTTCCTCCATCCAGGGGGAAGGCAGGTATGTCGGCTACCGGCAGGTGTTCGTGCGCCTGGCGGGCTGCAACCTGGCCTGCGATTATTGCGATACGCCGGCTTCCCGCGTGGCGGCTGCGACTGCCAGGGTGGAGGCTACGCCGGGAGGGCGGGATTTCTTCGCGGTGGACAATCCATTACCGGTCGAGGCGTTGGCCGGGCATGTCAACAGCCTCCTCGGTGCGCCGCACCACTCGGTGAGCCTGACGGGCGGCGAGCCGCTCTGCCAGGCGGCGGAGCTGGCGGAGCTGGCGCCGAAGCTGGCCGGCCGCCTGTATCTGGAGACTAACGGGACGATGCCTGACGAGTTGGCGGCTGTGCTGCCCCATATCGATATCGTCAGTATGGATATCAAGCTGCCGTCGATCAGCGGGCGCGAACTGTGGGACGAGCATGAACGCTTTCTCCGTCTGGCGTCAACCCGCGAGGTGTATGTGAAGCTTGTGCTGACGGCGGCGACGGGCGACGAGGAGTTTCGCCGGGCGCTAAAACTGGTGGCGGCTGTGGACAGTCGCATCCCGGTGGTGCTTCAGCCGGTGACGCCGGTGGGGAGGGTGGCCGGCATCGCTCCGGAGGCGGTGCTGCGGCTGCTGGCGGCGGCGCTCGATGTGGTGGACGATGTGCGGGTTATACCGCAGACGCATAAGATAATGAATCAGCTGTGACAGCAGCATTTGCAGGATGGTATAGGAGGAGTTCTTTTGCGTATTCTGTTGACAAACGACGACGGGATCAACGCGCCGGGAATACAGGCGCTGTGGCGGGAGTTGGCGACGATCGGCGAGGTGACTGTTGTGGCGCCGGACAGCGAGCGGAGCGCAACGAGCCAGTCGATCACCGTCCATCACCCCATCCGCGTCGATCAATTCTGCATTGACGATCCGCCGCTGTGCGCCTGGCGAGTGGGCGGGACGCCCACCGACTGCGTGAAGATGGCTGTCGAGGCGCTGCTGCCGGTGAAGCCGGACGTGGTCGTTTCCGGGATAAACCAGGGCCCCAATATGGGGACCGATGTGCTGTATTCGGGGACGGTGAGCGCGGCGATCGAGGGGGCCCTCCACGGTATCCCGGCGATCGCGGTGTCGCTGGCCACTTTCAAGCCGGCCGATTTCCGGCCGGCGGCCCGCTTCGCCCGCAAGCTTGTCCTGGAGCTGGCTGAACGGACGCTGCCACCCGATACGCTGCTGAATGTCAACGTACCGCCGCTGCCGGATGAGGCGCTTGCCGGGGTGGAGGTGACCACTCTGGGGGTTATCGAATACGAGAATACCTTCGAGCGGCGCGAAGATCCCAGAGGCAGGATTTATTACTGGATGGGCGGCAGCCTGAAGGATACCGACAACAAGGATGGCACCGACGTCATGGCCGTTAAAAAGGGCAAGATTTCGGTGACGCCCATCCATTTCGATCTCACCAACTATGGAATCATCAAGCTTATAAAGGAATGGAATCTGGCTACTTAGCATAAATTACAGTAAAACCCTTGAGGGGGGGATACTGTGGCTAAGGTGACCAGACGCACACGGGCGAGTGTTCCGACGCAAAAGGTGCCAGGGGCGGTGATGGCGATCGGCGCAGGGGTGCTGGTCAGCTTGACGGTGTCGCTGGTGGCGATAATCTTCCTGTCGGTGGTCAGCCTGGCCACGGAGAGTCTGTTCATCGAGAACTATCTGCGCTATATCATGGTGGCGGTGACGGTGACGAGCATTTTCATCGGCAGCGCGTTTGCCGCTCAGCGCGCCGGGGGCGCGGGTCTGCTTGTCGGTATGGCGGTAGGTCTGATGTATGTGCTGATTTCGGTCGGCGTGGGGCTGGAGATGACCCAGGAACCGGTATCGCTGCTCGTGCTGGCGAACAAGGCGTTCGCCGGGATTGCCGCCGGGGCTCTGGGAGGCTTGGTGGGCGTCAATATTTAGCCGAGAGGATTTCCGCCGCCGGAGGGCGAAAAAATATCACGCCAGCTTTATCAGCGCGCCTGGTAGGGCTGGCGTTAATTTCCGGGAAGAGTGGACAAGCCAGTGATGACAGGGGGAGACCGATGAGCTACAAAGGTATTCTGTTCGATCTTGACGGTACGCTGCTGGACACAACCGATCTGATTCTCAAATCGTTTCAGCACACCATTAAAACCCACCAGGGCTGCGACGCGGATATGGCGCTGGTAAAATCGACCTTCGGCAGGCCGCTGATTGAGGCGCTGGCCCTGATGGGGCCCGATCCGGACGCGATGATAAGGACATACCGCGAGTACAACGTCCACTATCACGACGAACTGGCGAAGGTGTTCGCCGGGGTCGTCGAGGTGGTGCAGAGGCTGTACGACCGGGGCGTGAAGCTGGCGGTGGTGACTTCGAAGA
Source organism: Sporomusaceae bacterium (assembly GCA_031460455.1). NCBI lineage: Bacteria > Bacillati > Bacillota > Negativicutes > Selenomonadales > Sporomusaceae > Sporomusaceae bacterium. The sequence continues at coordinate 414,419 of JAVKTQ010000001.1, read as the reverse complement.
CACGGGTCACTTCGATACGCGGCCTGAGACTGTTCGACCTTGACAAGTATTTTCCGGTGGTGATCGGCCACGAGGACTGTCAGCAGCATAAACCGCACCCCGAGCCGGTGCAGCGGGCGCTGGCGGCGCTTGGTCTGCCGGCGGGCGATTGCCTTATGGTGGGGGACAGCCCGTTTGATATAATGAGCGCCAAGGCGGCGGCGGTGAATACGGCGGCTGTGCGCTGGACGTATGTGCCCTGGTCTGACGTGGTTGCGGCCGGGCCCGACCATATCATCGAGAACATGGGAGAGCTGCTCCCGCTATGCGGCATAAGGGATTAGCGCGTTTCTGACGTATACTGTATAAATTATGTTGTTATAATTTTTCGAAATATCGACCTTACCGATTGACGAGCCTCCTCCGATATGATAATTTAGAATGTGTTTACTTGTGTTGTATTGTTTTTATTTTGTGGGAGGAGTGTAAAAAATGGCAGAAGGACCGCAGAAGACTCAATTGGTGCTCGCGAATCCGACCGGACTGGGACTTTTTGGTTTGGCAATGGTTACGATGGTGGCTGCTTCGCAGAAACTGGGGTGGACAACCGGGTTATCGTTCGTTATCGTTTACGCAATTTTCCTGGGGGCAACCGCCCAACTCGTCGCTTCGATCTTCGATTTCTTCCATAATAATATATGGGGCGCCACGGTGTTCGGCGCGTACGCTTTCTTCTGGTACGCGATCGCCACCGCCTGGATGATGAAGATGGGCGTATTCGGCCCGATCCTGGCCCAGGCCGCCGATGTGGGGCAACTCGGCTGGGCCTTCACCGGTTACCTGATCTTCTCCGTCCTGATGACCGTCGGCGCGATGGAAGTCAACAAGGTTATCTTCGCGATCATGGTGCTGATCGACGTGCTGCTCGCCGCCCTGGCGCTGAACGCGTTCGGCATCGCCGCCCACGCTTCGCACGCCGTCGCCGCCTGGACCGAGCTGGTTATCTCGCTGCTGACCTTTTACGCCTGCTGCGCGGTCGTGCTGAATACGCATTTCGGCAAACCGTTCATGCCGATGGGTAAACCGTTCGGTATCTTCAAATAATAGTTTTTCCGGGCCTCCGCGACAGCGGGGGCCATTTTTATTGCGGTACGACGCAGATGGGGGGTATCGGCGGCCGTTTTTTAGCGAACAGGGAGGAGAATCGAGTCGCAAAGTCCAATATATAACACTTTGTACAACGTATTGTTGACCGATAAAATTTGGTACATATTATATTGAGAGAAAAGCAGCGATTTCTGGAGGGCGCAATGATGACGAGGATAGCGATTATCGGCGGCACGGGGCTGTACGACCCCCGCATTCTGGACAATGTCCGCGAGGACAGGGTGGTTACGCCCTACGGCGAGGTGGAGTATAAGGTGGGAGAGTACGCCGGCAAGGCGGTGGCCTTTATTCCCCGCCACGGGAGCAAGCATTCCATACCGCCGCATCTCATCAACTACCGGGCCAATATCTGGGCGATGAAGAAGATCGGCGTGCTGAGCATCATCGCTACGACGGCGGTGGGCTCGCTCAACCGTGACATGCCGCCGGGGCATTTCGTGCTGACCGATCAGTTCCTCGATTTCACCAAGAACCGGGTGACGACTTTTTACGAGGGCGGCGACCGCGGGGTGGTGCATGTGGATGTGACCGAGCCTTACTGTCCGTCGCTCCGTGCCGTTCTCCACAAGGCGGCCGTCGATAACGGCATCCCGGTCCACGCCCGCGGCACGTATGTGTGCGCCGAGGGTCCGCGGTTCGAGACGCCGGCCGAGATAAAGGCGTTCGCCCTCCTGGGAGGCGATATCGTCGGGATGACGAATGTTCCCGAGGTGACGCTGGCCAGGGAGGCGGAGATGTGCTACGCGACGGTGTCGATGGTGACGAATTTCGCCGCCGGCATTTCGCTCCAGCCGCTGACCCACGGCGAGGTGCTCGACGCCATGCGGACCAATCTTGAGAATATCAAGACGCTGGTTATGGCGACTATCGAGAGCTTAGACCCCGAGGCTCCCTGCGCGTGCCGACGGGCGCTGGCCGAATACGGCGGCTTCAAACTGTAGAGAGTGGTGATCTGGATTGCGTTCGCTTGAGTGGCAGGCTGACCGCCTGCGGTTATTGAATCAGACGGCTTTGCCGGGAAGTACGGAGTTTATCGACTGCCGCGACTGGCGCCGGGTGGCTGAGGCGATCCGCCGCCTGGAGGTGCGGGGCGCTCCGGCCATCGGCGCGGCCGCGGCCTTCGGCCTGGTGCTGGGAGCCCGCGAACTGAAGGCACAGCCGGGGGATTTTTGGACCGCGCTGCTTAATGTCGCCGAGGAGCTGCGGGGCACACGGCCGACGGCTGTCAATCTCTTCTGGGCCATCGACCGGATGCTGTCGGTAGCCAGCCGCTACGGCAGCGCCGCCGACCCGGCGGCCGTGACGGCGGCGCTGGAGGAGGAGGCGGTGGCTATCGCCCGTGAGGACGAGGCGGTCAACCGCCGCATCTCGGCCCACGGCGCGGCGCTTTTCCCGCCGCAGTGCGCCGTCCTGACCCACTGCAACGCCGGCGCGCTGGCGACGGTGGCTTTCGGCACTGCTTTGGGGGTCATCGGCGAGGCTTGGCGGCAGGGGCGCGTCAGCCGCGTGTACGCCGACGAGACGCGGCCGCTGTTGCAGGGCGCCAGGCTGACGGCCTGGGAGCTGAAGCACGAGGGTATCCCGGTGACGCTGATCACCGACAATATGGCCGGCTGGGTGATGCAGCGCGGGATGGTGCAGGCGGCCATCGTCGGCGCCGACCGCATAACGGCCAACGGCGATGTCGCCAACAAGATCGGCACATATTCGGTGGCGGTGCTGGCCAAGGAGCACGGTATCCCTTTCTACGTGGCCGCGCCTGTTTCCACCTTCGACTTTTCCCTCGCCAGCGGGGCCGACATCCCCATCGAGGAGCGCAGCCCGGCCGAGGTCACCAGCCTGGGCGGCGTGCGCACCGCCCCGGAAGGCATCGAGGTTTTCAACCCGGCGTTCGACGTCACGCCTAACAGGCTGGTGACGGCTATTATAACCGAGCACGGTGTGCTTAGGGCTCCGTACACGGAGGCCATCGCCGCGCTGCAGAAGAAGAAAGGGTGTAGATAATATGGAATCGATCATCAGAGACATCAAACTCGCTCCCCAAGGCATGGACAAGATCAACTGGGTGAAGGAGCATATGCCGGTACTGAATGTGCTGAACGCCGAACTTTCGGCAACAAAGCCTCTAGCCGGCAAGAAGATGGTTATCACCATGCATCTTGAGGCCAAGACGGCATATCTGGGCATGGTGCTGGCGAACGCCGGGGCGAGCGTGACCGTTACCGGCTCCAACCCGCTTTCGACTCAGGACGATGTGGCGGCAGCGCTGGCCAGCCAGGGGGTCAAGGTTTATGCCTGGCACAACACGTCGCCCGCGGAGTACGACGATTTCCTGCATAAGGCGCTCGACACCAGGCCGGACATCATCATCGACGACGGCGGCGACCTGGTGTCGCTGCTCCATGGCGAGCGCGCCGATCTGGCCGCCAACATCCTCGGCGGTTCGGAGGAGACGACTACGGGCGTCCATCGCCTCAAGGCGCTGGCGGCGGCCGGCAAGCTGAAGTTTCCGATGATCGCCGTTAACGACGCTTACTGCAAGTATTTGTTCGATAACCGCTACGGCACCGGCCAGTCGACCTGGGACGGCATCATGCGCACAACCAACCTGACGGTGGCTGGCAAGACGGTGGTGGTGGCCGGATACGGCTGGTGCGGCAAGGGCGTGGCGATGCGGGCCAGGGGCCTGGGAGCCAATGTCATCGTTACCGAGGTCGACCCCATCCGGGCGGCCGAGGCGCTGTTCGACGGCTATCAGGTGATGAATATGCTCGACGCTGCCGCCAGGGGCGATTTCTTCGTCACTGTGACCGGCTGCCGCGACGTGGTGTGCCGCGAGCATCTCAAGGCGATGAAGCCGGGAGCGATCATGGCCAATGCCGGCCATTTCGACGTGGAGATCAACAAGGAGCATCTGGACGAGCTGGCGGTGAGCACCCGCACGGTGCGCAAGAATATCGAGGAGTTCGTGTTCGCGGACGGCAAGAAGGTGTACCTGCTCGGCGAGGGCCGGCTGGTGAACCTGGCGGCCGGTGACGGCCACCCGACCGAGATCATGGACCTGTCGTTCGCCATCCAGGCGCTGTCGGTCCTCCATATCCTCGAGAACCACGGCAAGCTGGACAATCAGGTTTACAAGCTGCCCTACGAGCTGGACCGCAAAGTGGCGTCCCTCAAGCTCAAGGCGATGGGCATCGCCATCGACGAGCTGTCGACGACTCAGACCGATTATCTTAACAAAGCGTAGGGCTGGAAGCAGAAGGGGAGAGGGCGCATGAACGAGCTGACGGCGGTGAGGGCCGAGGTTGTGAGGACGGGACAGGCGATGCTGGAGCGGGGCCTGGTGGCCGGGACGTGGGGGAACGTGAGCATCCGCGTGCCCGGACAGGAGCTGGTGGCGGTAACGCCGTCGGGCCGCGACTACCGGAGCCTGCGCGCGGAGGATGTCGCTGTCGTCGATATGGGGGGCAAACAGGTGGCCGGCGAACTCACGCCGTCAACCGAAGTGCCTCTTCACCTGGCGATTTACGCCGCCCGGCCCGACATCGGCGCCGTCGTCCATACCCACAGCGTTTTTGCCAGCGCCTGCGCCGCCGCGCGTCGCCCCCTGCCGCCGATTATCGAGGATCTGGTGCAATTGGCGGGCGGGGCGATCGAGGTGGCCGCGTATGCGCTACCAGGGACGATGGAACTGGCGGCCAATGCCGTGGCGGCGCTGTCCGACCGCCAGGCGGTGCTGCTGGCCAACCACGGCGCGGTGGGCTGCGGCCGGACGGCCGCCGAGGCGTTGCTGGCCTGCGAGCTTGTCGAGAAGGGCGCCCAGATTTACATATACGCCAATCTCCTGGGCGGGGCCCAGGTATTGAGCGACGGGGATGTCGCGGAGATGCGCCGCTTTTTTGTGGAGCATTACCGGCGGCGTCAGGAAGGAGCGGAATGATGGCAAGGATACTGCTGAAGAACGGCGAGGTCTATACCGGCGGCAGCGTGGTCAAGGCCGACGTGGCGATCGATGGTGCGGCAATCGCCAGGGTGGGGGAGGTAGAGCCCGGCTGGCAGGCCGACCGGGTGATCGACTGCACCGATAAGCTGGTGCTGCCGGGGTTCGTCAACACCCATACCCACGCGGCGATGACGCTGTTCCGCAGCTACGCCGACGATATGGCGCTGATGGAGTGGCTGGAGACCAAGATTTGGCCGGCCGAGGCCAGGTTGACCGGCGAGGATGTCTACTGGGGAACGATGCTGGCGATTGCCGAGATGATCCGGGGCGGCACGACCGCCTTTGCCGATATGTATTTCTTTATGGACGACGTTGCCCGGGCGGTGGACGAGAGCGGCATACGGGCCGCACTGTCGCGCGGTATGGCCGGGGTGGCGCCGACCGCCGCGCAGGCGCTGACGGAGAGCGAGGCTTTCTACCGCGACTGGCACGGCGGGGCCGGCGGGCGGATAACGGTGATGCTGGGGCCGCACGCTCCCTACACCTGTCCTCCCGATTACCTCAGAAAAGTTACGGCCCTGGCGGCGAAGCTGGGGGCCGAGATCCATATACACCTGGCGGAGACGGCCGGCGAAGTGGCCGGCTGCGTCAAGGAGCACGGCAAGTCGCCCATCGCCCTGATGGACGAGCTGGGGCTGTTCGACTTCGGCGTGCTGGCCGCCCACTGCGTCCACCTGTCGGCCGAGGATATCGCCATCCTCAAGGCCAAGAAGGTGCGGGTCGCCCATAATCCCGGGAGCAACATGAAGCTGGCCAGCGGGGCGGCGCCGGTGCCGGCGCTGATCGCGGCCGGCGTGCCGGTAGGCATCGGCACGGACGGCACGGCCAGCAACAATAACCTCGATATGGTGGAGGAAATGCGGCTGGCGGCGCTCCTCAGCAAGGTCGCCGCGCTCGATCCGCTGGCGGTGCCGGCGGGCCAGGCGGTGGCCATGGCTACGGCAAAGGGGGCGGAAGTCCTCGGCCTGGGCGGAGTTACCGGGGTGCTGGCACCGGGCTACAAGGCCGACATCACCATTCTCGACATGACGGCCGGACACTGGTATCCGCGCCATGACCGCCTGTCGCTGCTTGTATATTCCGCCGCCGCCGCCGATGTCCATACAGTTATGGTGGATGGCAAGGTGCTGCTTGATGCCCGCCGCCTGACGACCATCGACGAAGAGCGGGTGAAGCGCGAAGCCGGCGCCCGCGGGCTTCGCCTGGTAGAATCGCGTAGGAACCAGTAGTAATAGGTATTTGTTGCCCTATAATTGGGTGTAAGTGTTAGTTTTAGGGAGGAATGGAACTTGTACAATATCGTCAAGAAAGAGGTACTGTCGCCCGGCGTCCTGCTGTTCGACGTCGCGGCGCCGCTGATCGCCAAGAAATGCCAGCCCGGCCAGTTCGTCATCCTGCGCATCGACGAGGACGGCGAACGCATCCCGCTGACCATCGCCGACTTCGACCGCGAGGCGGGGACGATCACGCTGATTTTCCAGGAGGTGGGGCACACCACCCGCCAGCTTGGCGCCCTGAATAAGGGCGACGCCCTCCTAGACCTCGTCGGCCCACTGGGCAAAGCGACCCACATCGACAACTTCGGCACCGTAATCTGTATCGGCGGCGGCATCGGCGTAGCCCCCGTCTATCCGATCGCCCGCGCCTACAAACAGGCCGGCAATAAAGTTATCTCCATCATCGGCGCCCGCAACGCCGACCTCCTCATCCTCGAAAAAGAGATGGCCGCCGTCAGCGACGAGCTCATCATCACCACCGACGACGGCAGCAAAGGCCGCAAGGGTCTCGTTATCCATCCGCTGCAGGAAATGATCGACGCCGGGATGAAAATCGACACAGTTATGGCTATCGGGCCGGTTATCATGATGCGCAGCGTCGCCGACGTCACCCGGCCGCATAATATCCATACCATCGTCAGCCTCAACCCGATCATGGTAGACGGCACCGGCATGTGCGGCGGCTGCCGCGTCAGCGTCGGCAACAAGAACAAATTCGCCTGCGTCGACGGGCCGGAATTCGACGCCCACCAGGTCGACTTCAACGGCCTGATGGCCCGCCAGCGGATGTACCAGGAACACGAGAAAATGGAGCGGTGCGGAGGAGGTAGCTGCAAATGCAACAAGTAAAGCATAAGATGCCGGAGCAGGCCGCCGACCAGCGGCGCCGCAACTTCAACGAAGTGGCCCTCGGCTACGAGGCGGAGACCGCCAAGGCCGAAGCCGCGCGCTGCCTGCAGTGCAAAACCGCCCCCTGCCGACAGGGCTGCCCGGTCGAAATCGACATCCCCAAATTCATCAAAAACATCAAGGAAGGCGACTTCGACGCCGCCATCGACGAGATCAAGACCAAGAACAACCTGCCGGCGGTCTGCGGCCGCGTCTGCCCGCAGGAAGACCAGTGCGAGAAATACTGCATCATGGGCAAGAAGGGCGAGCCGGTCGGCATCGGCCGTCTGGAGCGGTTCGCCGCCGACTACGCTATGGCCACAGGCCGCGAAGACAAAGTCGATGTGCCTGCCGAGGTTCTCGGCAAGGTTGCCGTCATCGGCGCCGGCCCGGCCGGACTGACCACCGCCGGCGACCTGGCGCGCCTGGGCTACAAGGTGACCGTTTTCGAAGCCCTCCACGCTCCCGGCGGGGTGCTGATGTACGGCATCCCCGAATTCCGTCTGCCGAAAGCCATCGTCCAGCGGGAAATCGCCGCCCTGCGCAAGCTGGGGGTCGATATCCAGGTCAACGCGGTTATCGGCAAGAGCTATACTATCGACGAACTTCTGAACGAGGAAGGGTACGACGCCGTCTTTATCGGCACCGGCGCCGGCCTGCCCCACTTCATGGATATCCCCGGTGAGAACCTCAACGGCGTATATTCGGCCAACGAATTCCTGACCCGCGTCAACCTGATGAAGGCCTACAAGTTCCCGCAGACCGGCACGCCGGTGCGGGTGGGCCGCCGGGTCGCCGTCGTGGGGGCGGGCAACGTTGCCATGGACTCGGCCCGCACGGCGCTCCGCCTCGGGGCCGAAAAGGTTTATATCGTCTACCGCCGCTCGGAGGAGGAGATGCCGGCCAGGCACGAGGAACTAGAGCACGCCAAGGAAGAGGGCGTCGAGTTCCGCCTGCTGACCGCCCCCGTGCAGGTGCTGGGCGACGACAAGGGCTGGGTAAAAGGCATCGAATGCATCAAGATGGAGCTGGGCGAGCCGGACGAATCCGGGCGGCGCAAACCGGTGCCGGTCGAGGGCTCCAACTACGTGCTCGACGTCGAGACGGTCGTCATGGCCATCGGCCAGGGGCCCAACCCGCTGGTGCAGGACACTACTCCCGGCCTGGCGGTCAACAAGCGCGGCAATATCATGGCCGACGAGACTGGCGCGACCTCCAAGGACGCCGTATTCGCCGGCGGCGATATCGTCACCGGCGCAGCCACCGTCATCCTGGCGATGGGCGCCGGCAAGAAGGCCTCTGCTAAAATCCATGAATATGTGCAAAATAAAAAGGCTGCCAGGTAGGAATCCCGCCCCTCCGGCTGGAATATTTCGCTTAGATGGATATAGCGTTTAGGCGGAGTGGTTGCCCGGATAACGAGGGCGACCGCAACCTACTATAGGGAGGGGTATTATGCTCGAACAAGCCAAACGGATGCAGGGCATGTCGTCGGCAATCTTCACCCAGGTCGACGACATGCGCAAAAAGGCGGTCGCCGCCGGTAAGGATGTAATCACTCTCAGTCTCGGCAGCCCGGACGTGCCGCCGGCGCCGCACGTCATGGAGGCGCTGATGCGGGGCGTCGCCGACCCGAAGAATTACGGCTATGCCTTGTCCAAGGGGACGCCTGCGTTTCTCCAGGCGGTCGCCGACTGGTACCGGACTAAGTTCGGCGTCGTTCTCGACCCGGCGACCGAGGTACACTCGCTTATGGGCTCCCAGGACGGGTTGGCCCATATTTCCCTGTGTGTAGCAAACCCCGGAGATGTGGTGCTGGTTCCCGACCCCGGCTATCCCATCTACACCGCCGGGCCGATCTCGGCCGACGCCGAACTGTATCTTATGCCGCTCACGCCGGAGAACGACTACCTGCCCGACCTCGACGCCATCCCGGAGAGCGTCCTCAAGCGGGCGAAGATGATGATTATCAATTATCCAAACAATCCGCTGGCCGCCACCGCCACCGTGGAGTTTTTCGCCCGTGTGATCGAACTGGCCAATCGCTACAAATTCCTCGTCTGTCACGATTTCGCTTACAGCGATTTGTGTTTCGACGGCTACCGGCCGCCCAGCTTCCTCAGCCTGCCGGGGGCCAAGGAAATCGGCGTCGAGTTTCACACGATGTCGAAGAGCTTCTGTATGGCCGGCTGCCGGGTGGGCTTTATGGTCGGCAACGCCCAGGCTGTCGAGCTCCTCGGCCGCGTGAAATCGAACTTTGACTACGGCATCTTTCTGCCCATCCAGCAGGCCGCCGTCGCCGCCCTCACCGGCCCCCAGGACTGCGTGACCGCGATGGCCGCCGAGTATCAGCGCCGCCGCGATATCGTCGCGGACGGCTTCAACAGCCTCGGCTGGAAGGTTGCCAGGCCAAAAGCGTCGATGTACATATGGGCGCCGGTGCCGACCAAGCAGGATTCGTTTGCTTTCGCCGCCAGTCTTATAGAAAACGCCGGGGTGGCCGTCGTGCCCGGAGTCGGGTTCGGCCCCCACGGCGAAGGTTATGTGCGGATCGCGCTCGTGCAGCCGCAGGATAGGCTCCGCGAGGCAGTTGACCGTATCCGCAAGTGGCTGGGATAGGAAAAACGACTGAGGAGGAAAAGTGATATGCGTGCGCTGAACTTCTACTCGTCAAACTACCACAGCCAGCTGGTGTGCCGGCGCAAGACCTGCACAATAAGGCTGGGGGACAAGACCCACAAGTATTCAGAGGGCGACATTGTCTGGGTGACTGTCGGCAAGCGCTTCGCGCAGAAGAAGAAGATCTACACCGCGGCCATCGACCGGGTGCTGGTCAAGCCGATCTGTCAGCTTACCGCCGAGGATCTGCAGGGTGAGAATCCCGATCTGGCAACTGTTGACGATCTGCTCGTATTCCTGCGGTCGATCTACGATAAGCCGCTTACCCCGAACGACACGGTGACGGTCGTCTATTTTTCGGAGATAATCGAATAGACTATTTTCTAGCAAGGAGTGTTTCTTAATCATGGCCAAACCCAAGATCCCGGTAGGGATTTCCGCTCGCCATCTCCATATCAGCCAGGAGCACCTCGACATCTTGTTCGGCAAGGGACATCAGCTCCACGTTTTCAAGGATCTCGGCCAGCCGGGTCAGTACGCCTGCGAGGAACGGGTCGACCTGGTGACCGAGAAGGGCAGTTTTAAGCAGGTGCGTATCCTCGGGCCGGTACGGCCCAAAACCCAGATTGAACTTGCGCTGACCGACGCGATGAAGCTGGGGCTGAAGATTCCCGTGCGCGATTCGGGCGACCACAGCGATGCTCCCGGGCTGACGCTCGTCGGCCCCAAGGGCCAGGTGAAGCTCGATACAGGCGTTATCGCCGCCTGCCGCCATATCCACATGACGCCGGCGGAAGCGGCCGAGTTCGGCGTGAAGGATAAGCAGTTCGTGTCCGTAAAAATGGGCGACGCCGAACGCTGCCTGATTTTCGACAAGGTGCTGGTGCGCGTCCACGACAGTTTCGCGCTGGAGATGCACGTCGATACCGACGAGGGCAACGCCTGCGGTGCGAGGTCGGGCGACTTCGCCGAAATAGTCGGGTAGGAGGCGACGATGGACGGGGATAACGCCGGCGGAAAAACGCTGGAGATGATCGCCGCCAGAGCCTTTCCCGCCGCCGGGGAGCTGGTGGACGTGGTCGATTTCCTCAACAAGTCGCTCAAGAGGGAAGGCTATGTTTTTGGAGTCAGCAAAACCGGCGACAAGATGACGATAAGCGTTTACCGGACCGACAGCCAAAAGACCTGCGAGTGAATCGCAGGTCTTTTTTCCTCTGTCTGTTTACAGCTACAACGCTTTCTCAGCCAGGGTATGTTACATTATTGACTGGGAATAATATGCATTTGGGCGACAAATGTACTTACCGTGCATACTTTTACGGTATTCTGTATTCATGCGCGGCGCAGGAAAATCCGGCAGGATTTAACCTTGCGTCTGCGAATATACTTCTATAGAGAATATAGAACGATGTTCGGCATGTGGAAACGGGGTGGTTTAGCTGGAGAAGGCGAATTCGCAGTATATCATCGCTTCGGTGGACCGGGCCGTAGAACTTTTGCTGCTCCTGGGCCGGCACCGCCGCGACATGGGCGTGACCGAACTCGCCAAGGAGCTTGGCGTCCAGAAGAGCACGATGCACAGCCTGTTGCAGACGCTGCTGCTGCGCGGCTTCGTCCGCCAGACGGATTCAGGCCGCTATACGCTCGGCTACGGGCTTATCAGGCTGGGAGAAGCGTGCGCCGAGCAGCTCGATATCCGTGAGATTGCCCGCCCGCTGATGGCCGAACTGGCGAACGAGACGCAGGAGATCGCGCTGCTGGCGGTGCTGTCGGGTACGGAGCTGATCATCATTGAGAAGGTTGAACCGCAGCGGCCGTTCTTCATAATCCCGAAGTTCGATTTTTCCATCACGCTGCATAGTACGGCGATCGGCAAGGTGCTGCTGGCCAACGCGCCGCCGGCTATTGTCGGCGAGGTGCTGCAGCGGGGGGTGGAGCGGTTCACGCCCTATACTATGACCGACCGGGAGGTACTGCAAAAAGAGCTTGCCCAGGTCAGGGAGCAGGGGTTCGCAGTTGGCTGCAACGAAACGATCGAGGGAGTAACCTGCATCGCCGTGCCTGTATACGATGCCTCGGGCAAGGTGACGGCCGCCCTGTCGGTGTCGAGCGCCAGCAGGGTGCTCGCGGCCCAGCGTTATGAGACGCTGGTGAGGATTCTCAAGGAGAAGGCCGGGAAGATCGCCCGGCGCTTAGGCTATCAACCTGTTTGATATTAAGGGTAATATTTTATAAAGGGGGAATTGCAGTGCCGAAACCTGTGTTCAACGAGGAAAGGTGCAAGGGGTGCGAACTGTGCACGGTGGTCTGCCCGAAGAAGATTGTGGTTATCGCCAATCGCTTCAACAGCAAAGGGTACCGTCCGGCTTCGTGCAGCGACGAGTCTCAGTGCATCGGGTGCATGCTGTGCGCCCGGACGTGTCCGGATGTAGTGATTGAAATCCATAAATAGGCAAGGGAGTGAATGAAGTGGCGGAAAAAATCCTGATGAAGGGTAATGAGGCAATCGGTGAGGCGGCTGTTGTCGCCGGCTGCCGCCATTATTTCGGTTACCCCATAACCCCGCAGAGCGAGCTCATCGAGTATATGGCCAAACGCATGCCCCAGGTGAACGGCGTTTTCCTTCAGGCCGAAAGCGAGGTCGCTGCCATCAATATGGTCTACGGCGCGGCCGGCGCCGGCGCGAGGGTGATGACCTCGTCCTCCAGCCCCGGCATCAGCCTTAAGCAGGAGGGTATTTCCTATATCGCCGGGGCGGAACTGCCCTGCGTCATCGTCAACATGGTTCGCGGCGGCCCCGGCCTCGGCAGCATCCAGCCCGGCCAGTGCGACTACTTCCAGGCGACCAAAGGCGGTGGTCACGGCGATTACCACAATATCGTGCTTGCACCCAATTCCGTGCAGGAAATGGTCGATTGCACCGTGCTGGCCTTCGAACTGGCCGACAAGTACCGCAACCCGGTTATGATTCTGGGCGACGGCGCGCTTGGCCAGATGATGGAACCTGTGTCTTTCCCGGAAAAGTCAGCCGAGGCTCCCGCCAAGCCGTGGGCGTCGACCGGCCTCAAGGGCCGCAAGGAACCGAATGTTATCAATTCCCTCCATATTCAGGCGCCCGATCTTGAGAAGCATAATTATCACCTGCAGATGAAATATCGGACCATCAAAGAGAATGAGCGCCGCTGGGAAGAGTATCGCACCGACGACGCCGAACTGGTGCTGGTGGCGTACGGCATTACCGCCCGCGTCGCTCAGTCGGCGATGGAGATGGCCCGCGCCGCCGGGCTGAAGGTCGGCCTGTTCCGGCCGATCACCGCCTGGCCGTTCCCATACGAGGAGTTGGGAAGGCTTGTTAAGACGGCCAAAGGGTTCATGTCGGTCGAACTTAGCGCCGGGCAGATGGTCGAGGATGTGCGGCTGGCGGTCAACGGCGCCAAACCGGTTTATTTCTACGGCCGGACGGGCGGCATGATCTGCAGCCCGAAAGAGGTGTTCGGCATCGTGAAAAAGATTATGCTGGGCGAGGAGGAGAAATAAATGGCGGAGATTGCATTTGCCAGGCCGGAGTCTTTACGCGATGTGCCGTTTCATTATTGCCCCGGCTGCCACCACGGCATTATTCACCGGCTAGTGGCCGAGGTGATCGACGAACTGAAGGTCCGCGACCGCACTGTCGGCGTGATGCCTGTCGGTTGCTCGGTTCTCGCTTATGAGTACTTCAATTTCGACACCCAGGAGGCGGCCCACGGCCGGGCGCCGGCGGTCGCGACCGGTGTGAAGCGCGTGCATCCCGATAATGTTGTGTTTAGTTACCAGGGTGACGGCGACCTTGCGTCGATCGGCTGCGCCGAGATCGTCCACGCCGCGGCGCGGGGCGAGAAGATTACTACCGTGTTTGTCAACAACGCCATTTACGGGATGACAGGCGGCCAGATGGCGCCTACCTCGCTGCCCGACCAGGTGACGACGACTTCGCCTTATGGCCGCAAGGTCGAATCGGTCGGCATGCCGATCAAGGTTTGCGAGATGCTGTCGACGCTCGACGGAGCTAAGTATATCGCCAGGGTGGCGGTGAACAACCCGGCCAATATGGCGAAAGCTAAGGCGGCAATCAGGAAAGCGTTCGAAGTTCAATTGAGCGGTCTCGGTTTCGCGATCGTCGAGGTGCTGTCGACCTGCCCGACCAACTGGGGGATGTCGCCGCTGGAAGCGGTCGGCTGGATGGAAAAGAATATGATGCCGTATTATCCGCTGGGGGTATTCAAAACACCGGAGGAGGTGGCGAAATGACCCACGAAATCGTTATGGCCGGTTTCGGCGGCCAGGGCGTCATGCTGATGGGGCAACTGATGACTTACGCCGGGATGCTGGAGAACAAGCATGTATCCTGGATTCCGTCCTACGGTCCGGAGATGCGGGGCGGGACGGCCAACTGCTCGGTCATTATCTCCGACGAGCCGGTCGGGGCGCCGATCGTGAGCGAACCGACGACGGTCGTGGCCATGAACCTGCCTTCGCTGGATAAGTTCGAGGCGTCGCTGCAGGCGGGCGGCAATCTGATCATTAACAGCTCGCTCATCGAGCGGGGCAGCAAGCGCAGCGATGTAAAGGTTCTCCTCGTGCCGTCGAACGATATCGCCAACGAGCTCGGTAACGCCAAGGTGGCCAATATGGTGGTGCTGGGGACGATTATCGCCGCAACCAAAGCGGTGAGCCAGGAGTCGGTCCTGAAGGCGTTTGCCAAGATGTTCGCCAAGAAACCCGAGCTGCTCGCGATCAACGAGCAGGCCATCAAGCGCGGCGCCGCCCTTGTGGAGGGTAAATAAGCCTATTATCGGCAACAAAACTCAGGCAGCCTGAAGCCGTCCCATCGGGACGGCTTTTTTCGTCTGTAATCGGCAGGATTTTCCCCTACAGTCAGCGAATTGTAGGCGTAATGTTTGTCCGCGAAGGAAGGGCGATATGGTGTCAGATCCGACCGGTTATCACGCCATTATTACAGCGCTGCTCGATTCCGTGCCGGCGACGGCCCTGACCGTCGACGGCAACGGCAATATTTCGCAGATAACGTCCAGCCGCCGCAGGGGTACGGCTTGGCGGTTCGCAAGGGGCAAAAAGTTCACCCGGCTGCTCCGCCTGGTATACGGGCCGGCAGCCGACCCGCTGTGCGAGGCTTACGAAACGGCCGTCCGGACGGGGCGGCCCGTCCGTTTGCCCCATTTCCGGCACGAAACCGTGCGCGGGTTGGTGGAGTTTTTTTCCTGGAGTTTCCTCCCCGGCATTACGGACGGCTCTATGGCTGTGTGTGCCCTGAATGTCACCGAAGCTGTTTGCCTCGAACAGGAATTTTCCGCTGTATCCCAACAGTATGCCGCCGCGAACCGCGACCTGCTGGCTGCGATGTCGAAGCTCGATTTCCGGCTGATGGACCTTGACCAGGCGCATAAGAAGCTGGCGGCGCTGTATCGCATTACTTCGGTCGCCCAGCGGACGGCTAACGAGGATGAAGTGCTGGACGAGATCGTGGCCGGGATTACCGGCGAGCTTGGTTATGCCTGCGCCGCCGTACTGCTCCTCGACGAGGAGCGCCAGGAGCTTGTGATGAAGGCCAGCCGCGGTTATCCGCCCAATGTCCGCATCCCCTACGGCAAGGGCGTGACCTGGAATGCTGTGTTAAAGCGCGAAATGGTGTTCGTGCCGGATGTATCCAAGGATCCGCGCTATATACCGGCGATCGGCAATGGGGTGAGCGAGCTGGCTGTGCCGCTCATTTGCGCCGATAAGGTTATCGGCGTGCTGGATGTTGAAACAACAGCCGAAAGGCCGCTGCACCACTACGACCGCGATCTTATCGGGTCGCTGGCCGGGCAGGTGGCGCTGTCGATCACCCACGCCAAGCATGTGGCGCGGGTGGAGGTCCAGGCCGTCACCGACGGCCTCACCGGTCTTTATAACTACCGTTATTTTCTTGGTCAGCTCGATCACGAGTTTAAGCGCGCGGTCCGCTATTCCCGGCCGCTGTCGCTCATTCTGATCGATATCGACCATTTCAAACGTTATAACGACAACAACGGCCACAGCCTCGGCAACGAGGTGCTCCGCCAGGTAGCGGAGATTATGCGGCAGGTGAGCCGCGATGTCGATTTTGCCGTGCGCTACGGCGGCGAAGAGTTTATCGTACTGTTGCCGGAGACAAACCTGACGGAAGCGTGCGCCTTCGCCGAACGATTTAGGTCGTTGATAGCCGATCAGCCGTTCGTCGGCTGCGATAAGCAGCCTGGCAAGGCGTTGACGGTAAGTATCGGCGTTTCGGGGTATCCGTTCGACGCCCATTCGGACATCGAGCTGCTGGAGCACGCCGACGCCGCGTTGTATCTGGCGAAGCGGACTACCAGGAACTGCGTTATGACTTACCCGACCAAGCGGGGCGGGAATGGCAGGCCGCAGGCGACCTGCGGCTAAAGATCGTTTGCCGGCGGCACAATATAGACGCTGGCAGTTGGACGGTGATGTGAAAGCGATGACGGAGGATTTCTTTGGCGACGGAAAAACATATTCGCCGGCCGGGACCGCCCAGGAAGTCGGCTTCATCGCCGATGTGCTCGGGTTGCCGTCCGGGGCGGATATCCTCGACCTTTACTGCGGCTACGGCCGCCACGCCATCGAGCTTGCGAAACGCGGCTACCGGGTGACCGGCGTGGACGCCACCGAGGCGTTCCTATCGATCGCCGGGCAGAAGGCCGCCGAGGAGGGCGCGGACGTTACCTTCCGGCGGCTGGATATGCGTGAGCTCGATTATAACCGCGAGTTTGACGCGGTCATCAATATGTTCGCCGCTTTTGGCTACTTTTCCGACGACGAAAATGCGGCCGTGCTGGCCAAGGTAGCGGCGGCGCTGCGGCCTGGCGGTTTTTTTCTGATCGATCTCTTAAACCGCGACTGGATGGGGCGCAACAATCTCAACCGCTATTGGCGCCATCCCAGCGGCGAGTATGTGCTTTCGTACAAGGTGGAGCTGCAGCGCGGCGTGGCAATGATGAAAAGGGTGCTGCTCAATCAGGTGACGGGGGCCAAGATCCAGAATGATTTCGTGTTGCGCGCTTATTCGCTGGAGGAGATGACGGCGCTGCTGGTAAAATGCCAGTTGACTGTTAAGGCGACGTATGGTGGCTTTGACGCCCGGCCGTACGGCCCTGAGGACCCGAGGATGATAATATTGGCGGGAAAATGCTGATTTCCGGCCGCTTACGCGTGTAGGCGGCTTTTCTATTTCGCACCGGGCCGGCCGACTTTCATAGGATAATAGGGAGGAGGTGTGGACGGTGGGGGAGAGAATTGCGGTAAAAATTAACGGCCGTGAGTACGGCCGCCGGCCGAAGGTGGGGGTGGCTCTCAGCGGCGGCGGGGTAAGGGGTGCGGCTCATATCGGGGTGCTCAGGGTGCTGGCCGAAAACAATATCCCCATCGACATGATTGCGGGCACAAGCGCCGGGGCGGTGATCGCCGCGCTTTATGCCTGCGGCTATCGGGCCCGCGAGCTGGAGACGATGGCAGCGAACCTGAAGGTGGGGGAGCTTGTCGATCTGAAGCTGACGGTGGGGGAACTGTTCAAACAGGGGGTAAAGTGGCTGTTCGGCAACCGGTCGCGGTTTTGGTCGGTTTTTCCCGGCGGTCTCGTCAAGGGCGACAAAATCGAGCATTATCTGGCCGGCCTCGTGCAGCGGCGAACGGTCAAGGACACGCAGATACCGTTGGCGATTACGGCGGTCGATATAATTTCCGGCGATACCGTTTTTTTCGTCACCCCCCGCGATGGCTGGCGGGAAATACTGAACGCCCGCTATTTTACCGCCACACTGCTGAGCGAGGCGGTGCGGGCGAGCATCTCTGTGCCGGGAATCTTTGCCCCGAAAAAGTATCGGGGGATGCAACTGGTGGACGGCGCGGTGAAGAATAATCTGCCGACCGATATTCTTCACCATATGGGGGCGGAGGTCATAATTGCGGTCGATCTGGGCTATTCGGGTCAACATAACGAGGAATTGCGAACGGTTAGCGAGATCGTACTGCAATGCATCGATATACTGAACCGTGAGGTGACGCTGCTGAAAGGCGTCAGGTACGCGGACGTCGTTATCCGGCCGGAAGTTTTCGATATCGGTTTCAAACAGAGCGGCTATCTGACTCAGTGCATCGCCCGCGGCGCCAAGGCGGCGTGGGCGCAGATCGGGGAAATAGGCAAGCTGGCGAAGGTTTAGCTAGTTGCCGCCATTACCGTGCCCGCATATCATAAATTAGATGTTCGGGGGAGGTGGGGCGGTGAAGGGGATCGACTGGCCGGCCCTTTATCGAGAGCTGGCTGTGATTGATAATGTCGTCGGCGTTGGCAGGGGGGTTAAAACGGTGCGGGGGGAGAGCATAGGCCAGGAGGCTGCGGTGGTGCTGGTGAGGAAGAAATACCCTCGCAACGAACTCGCCCGGACGGCGGTGGTGCCAAAGAGGATCGCCGGCGCGGTCAGCGATGTAATGGAGGTTGGCGATATCCGCCTGCTCACGGAGCGCACGGGAGTGCACCGGCCGGCAAGGCCGGGGGTGAGCATCGGCCATTATAAGGTTTCGGCCGGGACGTTCGGCGCACTGGTTCGTGACCGCAGCACAGGCGAGGCGCTGATCCTTTCCAACAATCATGTGCTTGCCAACCTGACCAATGGCGCCGACGGGCGGTCGGCGGTCGGCGATGCCATCCTGCAGCCAGCTCTGTACGACGGCGGGGATAAGGATGCTTCCGTCATCGGTCATCTGCGACGCTTCGTGCCGCTCCACGGCCAGGCCGTTCCGCCGATATGCCGCATTGCGAGATCGTTCGAGACGCTGATCAACAGGATCATCGGCACCTTCCGCCCGCAGTACCGGGTGCAGGTATGGCGCGATAACGAGGCCCCTAATATGGTCGACTGCGCGGTGGCCGCGCCGGTGACGGCCGACGCGGTGGCGGCCGATGTGCTGGATGTGGGCGAGGTGAACGGTGTCAGAGAGGTGACGCTGGGGATGGCGGTGAAAAAGAGCGGCCGGAGTTCAGGCTTGACGACCGGCATCGTTCTCGCCACCGACGTGACACTCAGGGTGGATATGAGCTTCGGCGAGTACGGCGTATTCGCCGGGCAAATACTGGCCGGGCCGATGAGCATGCCTGGCGACAGCGGGTCATTGGTGCTGAGCGAGGATAACCACGCGGTGGGACTGCTGTTCGCAGGCTCGGAGCAGGCGACGATGTTTACGCCGATTGAGCGGGTAATGGATGCGCTGGACGTAACATTGCCTTAAAATGAAAACCAGGACTGTGTGTCCTGGTTTTGCGTTAGTAATCCCCTTCCGGGCGGTTTTTATCGTACCGCTGTCTGGCATGTCCGCTCCAGGCGGGCTGGTTGTTTCCCTGGCCGCGGTTCATTCCTGCGCCGAGATTCTGGCCGAGGCGGCGGGAGCCGCTTGTGACCGCGTAGCGACTGTCGGTCTTCGGCTGAGGGGAACTGTTCTGCATGTTTTTCTGCGACCGGCCGCCGGACAATGGCTGGCTGCTTTGCAGACGGCGCCCGGCCTTCTGGCGGTTGGCGCCGGTGGTGTACCAACCGTGCTGGTGCATGAAGTCGAACAGCATCTGCGCTGTTTCGTGCTCGTCCTGCTGGAGGGCGACGAAGGTATCGCGGACGGTGTCGGCGGTTGCTTCCATGATTGCGTGGTCGTAAAGATGGGACATGTATTTCTCTGTGGCAAGCAGATCCAGGAGCATATCCCGGTCGGACAGACGATTACGGTTGGGCTGGTAGGGCGCGCGGTTTGCCATATAATTCACCTCTTTTACCGGTATTGGCGGCCGTCGGCGGGGCCTGACTGCTGGCCCAGGAGCTGTTTAAGCCTGTTTGCGTGCTGGCGCTTGTTGCGGGCGACGTCGAAGAGGAGGGATTTAATGGCCTGATCGTTGCACTGGTCGGCGTAGACCCCGCATTTGGCGATGCAAAGATTCTCCATCTGGAGGGCGTCCTGCAGGTAGGCTCGTTCCTTGGGGGCAAGGCTGGCGGGCTGGGGCAATTACGGTCACCTCCGAAAAATTGTTATCTGTAATATGCGTGCCGGGGCGGTTTGCTATGCATGGCGCAGGCGCAAAATAGTGCGTCGCCTCTACGGCGACGCACTTAACGGTCAGATTGGAAAGAGCATATTGTCCCAGAAGCCGTCCTCGTCGTCGGGCTGGTTTTCGGGCTCCGCCGCCACCTCGTCGTCCGTCGCCAGATCCGAGTCGTAGAGGTCGCTAAGCCAGGGGATCTGCTTGTCCATGGCTCTGTTTCCATCTGGCGGCGGCATTTTTGGCGGCGGTGGCATCGGTGCAGTCTTCGGCGGCCTTCATTTTGTCGGTAAGGCTGCCAAAAGCGGCGACTTCTTCGGCGAATTCGTACAGGTGGCTAGTGGACTTCGACTTATCTGAGGATTTGATAGGCAAGCGAACCACATCCTTCGTCGCATATTTGCGTTATTATTGTGGGCGGCTACAAAGGAAATAATACGCAGTTCGCGGGAGCGAAGACGCGCCGGATGAAAAACAAAAGGGGCATATCGTCAGATATGCCCCGGTGTCTATATGTTGCTAAGCGTTACCATTTCTGCGCAGCCTGTCTGCTCTAATGACGTTCATCCGCTCGTTTAAAATTGATTCGAGTTCCTTCAGATGTCGGGCTTTTGTCAGCTGATCCAAGCTTTGGCTTCTCAGATGGTCGCATAGACGGGTGACCCTGTAGTAGTAATTGGGCGGGTAAATGTCTATATCCTCATTAGCCGCACCTCCTATAAAATTCTTACAAAGATATTCTTCTAATCTCTGCTAAATTCCTCCAGCTATGCTTGTATACATGAGAGAACGTGCAATAGAAGATGAGTGGGATATATTGTGAAAAACGTAACATGGAAGAGCGGGAGGGGCTTACCGGGGTGGAAAGAGGTCTCATTTAAAGGAGGGGCTACGCGGAGTAAATCGACATTATACAAGATATATGTCATGGGTCTGGTCATATCATTATCCTTGTATTGCAATGGATTGGCGACGGCCCTGTAATGCAATATCTGGTCAAAAAGGTAGACAAAGGGTAAACTTGAGGCAGCAATCTACTTCAAATTTGGGTTGTGTCTTATTGGCCCGAAAAGTGACCTCCTAGGAGGCGTTTTAAGCCGTTTTTTATGAGGGGGCGGTACGTTCGGACCCAGGCATTTTGCGACTTCTGCAATCCATGCGCCAGCCAGCGCGGAGCGGTGGCATCATACAGTAAGGGAACGTCCACGCCTGTCGCATAACAGCTATTATGTCTAAGTAACAGCAGCCGTTGGCGAGGGGAGTGCCGTGCAGTACCCTTGCCGACGGTTGCGCTATTGTTCGAGGAAAATTTGGCGACAAATTTGCCCGCAGCCATCTTAAATTAACATAATAGATATTATCGGACGTTAAAATAGACAAAAAAATAAGCCTCGATTGAAAGTCTGCGGTAATATGGCGCGCAGAGCGAAAACGACGGGTTATTTCTCAGGCGACGACCGGCAGTTCGACGGTGAAGACCGTACCTGCCCCGCGGCGGGAATGAACATCGATACGTCCATGATGCCTGTCGATGATACTCTTGCAAATTGCCAGCCCCAGTCCGGTGCCGGTATCTTTGGTTGTGAAGAACGGGTCGAATATTTTTTCGAGGTTCCAGGGAGCTATTCCTTCGCCGGTATCGGCGACGGTCAGGCAGACCGCTTTGTTGATCAGCGTCGTGCTTACAGACAGCATTCCCTTGGCCGGTGTGGCTTCGATGGCGTTACGGGCCAGATTTAGCACCAACTGGCGGATCTCTTTGTCGTCGGCATAGACCATGAGGGGGCGTTCTGCGGGGCTAAATTCCACTTGAACCCCTGCTTTATTTGCATCCGCCTCGATTAGCGGCATGAGATTGTCGATTATGCCGTTAATGTTATGCAGCCCAATCTCTACCCGCCTGTTTTTGGCCAGTGTAAGGAAGGCGGTCAGCGTTTCGTTCATGCGGTCGATTTCCTCGATAATGACAGCATATTGTGCGGTTTGGGTTGTATCGGCCTTCAGCATCATTCGCTGGATGTAACCCCTGATAACCGTCATGGGGTTGCGTATTTCGTGGGCGACGCCGGTAGCCATCTCGCCGATGAGGTTTAGGCGGTCGAGGCGCGCTATTTCGGTCGTGACCCGCACCTGGGCCACGTATTCGTTGCGAAGCCGTTGTCGGAGATCAGCGACGGTGTCGAGCAGCGGCTTTATTTGCGGGAAGTCGCGAAAGTAGTCTTCTTCTTCCCCGCCCTGTTTTATGTGTTCAGCCAGCATGGCGAGCGAGCAGTTGTTGTTCCAGATCAGCCACCATACGCCGGTGAGGATGACCAACAGGATGATCACCAGTAAGCCCAGCGTTTTGCCAAATTCGGTATAATAGGCGGCCTGAATGTCTTTGCCCTTGACGTTCGCCCCAATATGGCCGATGATTTCGCCGCGATAGTATAACGGGTAATTGACGCTTAGGATGTCGGTGTTGCCCTGGGTTAAGCCGTTGCTGACGTAAACGGTTTCGGTGTGTTTGCTTCTATATACTTGCAGCGCCTCATCTGATGCGGTTTTTCCCAGGAGCCGGGGGTCCTCCGGGATGAGAGCGACGACATGCAAAGCTTTATCATAATAACCGAAGCCGTAGCCTGGCCACTCGATGGCGACTTCCCTGAGGATCGGCTGCAATTTGTCGTACAGAATGTGGCGCTTTTCGACAGCGGAAAATACCCCGGAATGGTTATCAGGAGTGTCGAAGGAGCCCGGGAAGCGCTGCTCGAGGATGGTGGCGATCGTGAGCAGGGCCTGTTTTTTTTCATTGAGAAGATGTTGCTTGGCGTAATGGGCGTGCTGGAAAGCAAGAATGGCGAAAGGGATAGTGACGAAGATCACCATGAGTAGATATGCTCGCCGGGCCAAGGGGAAAGACTGAAACATTAAATCACCGCTACGAAAAATTCTCAAACGGGCACTCTGGATAACAGAGCCGTTTCCAAAATCCGTTTATTCGCGGTGGTACGACGGATTCCTGCTGCGGATTTTGTCATATTTTACATATTTGTGTAATAATGTAAAAATATTTTCAAAATAACGTATTTTTGTCGATTTGAGCAATAAAAACAAAAGCGTCCACCGCTTTACGGGGACGCTGCAAACCGACTGTCGCTTATTTTTTTTCCGGCACTTTTAGCATTTGACCGGGGTGGATTCGGACGTTATTGTCGAGGTTGTTGGCTTTCTTTATTGCCATGACGACATTGCGAATGTCGTCTTTGTCGCCGGCGGCGCGGGCGGCTATCGACCAGACGGTGTCTCCGCCAGCTACCTGCACGAGCTGGTATCTGCCTTCACCGGATGGGCTGCTGGCGTCGACGCCGGAGCCGGCGGACCAGGCGTAGAAAAGGAACAAGACGACCATGGCGATTTTGATGAGGGATTCAGAGTTGAGTTTACGCTTCATCATTGCGGCGCCCTCCCGAATATATGTTCGCCTTAATAATATCACGGCACATATGTTCGGTCAAGGGGTTTGCGGAAAAAATTCGAACAGATGTTTGCGTTTTTTACCAATAGCTGTTATAATTGATATCAACAAGGTTACGTAAATCTGTAACGGGAGATGAGCTTGTGACCAAGGAACGCTTTTTAAGTTCTCGGCAAAAGCAGATTTTATCCTATATTAAAGATATGTTGCGGGCCAAGGGTTATCCGCCGTCGGTGCGGGAAATCGGCGAAGCGGTCGGGCTGAGCTCCAGTTCCACCGTCCATAGCCATCTGGCAAAGCTTGAGGAACTTGGTTTTATCCGCCGCGATCCGACCAAGCCACGGGCGATCGACGTTCTCGAGGAGACCCCCTGGCGGCAGAAGGCACTGACGCATGTTCCGCTAGTTGGCCGGGTAACGGCCGGCCAGCCGATACTGGCGGTGGAGAATATCGAGGAGACATACCCCCTCCCCACCGAACTGGTCGGGCGCGACAATGTTTTTATGCTGGTTGTGCGGGGCGACAGTATGATCAACGCCGGCATCCTCGACGGCGACTATGTGCTGGTGAGGGATCAGGATACCGCCCGCAACGGCGAGATTGTCGTCGTGATGGTCGGTGAGGATGAGGCTACGGTTAAACGGTTTTTCCGCGAGAAGGACCATATTCGGCTGCAGCCGGAGAACGATTACCTGGAGCCGATCATCTCCCGCGAGGTGGCGATTATCGGCAAAGTTATCGGCGTTTTCCGTCAAATACATTGAGGTAAAATAAAAAGAGGGCTGTGGCCCTCTTTTTATTTTATCGGCAGATGCACATATTATGTTAATTTAAAGAACTTATTTGCCTCTCATGAGGGAGAACATTTTACTGATGAACCCTGTCATGCCGGCTGGCGCCGGGACGGGTTTGTTGAGCAGCCTGGCAGCGATGGCGCTGATGTTGCGGGCCGGGACGGACTGGGGGCTGGCCAACTGGAAGGGCTGCTGCTGTTTGAGACTGCGGCTGACAAGCGGATCGTCCTGGATGTAGCCGATGTACTCTATCTCCCGTCCCAGGTAACGGCCGACCGTTCCCAGCAGGCGGCTGGCGGCCATGTCGGCTTCCTGCTGGTTCTCCGCCCGGTTGACGACCAGCATCTGCTTGGTCTGGCAGGCGAGATTGTGGGTGACTTTGATGATGGCGTAAGCGTCGGTGATGGCGTGGGGCTCGGGGGTCGTGACGATTACCGTTTCGTCAGCGGCGAGGAGAAAGTTTGAGACATCGCGGGAGATGCCTGCGCCGGTGTCGAGGAGGATTATGTCGGCCAGGCCGTCTAGTTGGTTGAAGCTGGCGATGAAACGGCTGAATTGGGTCTCGGTCATTTGGGTGAGGGCCTGCAGGCCGGAGCCGCCGGGGATGACGGCAATGTTGCCGGGCGCCGGGACGGCGATGTCGAGGAGGCTTTTGTCGCCTGACAGGAGGTGGGTGATGTTGTATTTGGCGCTCAGGCGCAGCAGCACGTCGACATTGGCGGTGCCGAGGTCGGCGTCGATGATGAAAACCCTTTTGTTTTGCGCGGCAAGGGCGATGGCGAGATTGATGGTGAAGGTGGTTTTGCCGACACCGCCTTTGCCGCTGGTGACGGCGATGACCCGGGACATGCCTTCCGTTACTGTCCGGGCGGCGGTGGCGCGTGATATGGCCTGGGGGCGCATCAGGGTGTAGGTTTTGGTTTCCTCCAGATCGCGGGAGAGGATTTCGCCGGTGAAGACGTGGTCTTGTAACCCCTGGGTAACGGTTAGTTCCAGTCGGCTTCCGACCGGCAGAAGGATTATCCGGCCCTGGTCGTAAGGGATGCTTATTGTGATGGTGTGGGGAGTCTCAGCGACGATCCGTGATGTGAAAGGTGGGGTGGCCCTAGGGGTCAGAGATTTGATCTGGAGCGGTTGGCCGATTACCAGACTGATTGCATCGGACATGCTTAATCCCCCGTTGTGGCTTATCTTACCATAGTTCGGCGCTACCGCCTGTTCATCCTCCAGCCGGAAAAATAAAAACGGCTGAACGCCGTTTTTATGGCCCGGTAAGCAGGGCCTATTTTTTCGGGGCCGGGGTTTTTGTGCCAACCCGCACCACTCGGTCCTCGGGCTGGTATTCGTCGGTGGCCAGAAGTTCGCGGCCGGTCTCGCGACCGGAGGAGGCGTATTTGACGCGATAGGTGCTGATGTGGAAGCCCTTCTGCCCTTCCACTTCGACGACTTCCTTGCCAAGCTCCAACTTGGGGTCTTGCTTGATAACGGTGTTAGGCTCCCAGACCTTTTTGTCGGCGGCGACGATGTGGATTTCCGGCGGGTTGGACTGTAGGCGGCCAAGGATGTGGATGTTGATCTGGTCGCCGGCGACGTCGCTGAGGATATAGATGTTGTGGCCCGAGGTGTTGCGGAATTTGAAATCGAGGTAGTTGTCGGCGACGGTGGCGTCCTGACCCAGCGGCACATAGGCCGGCGGTCTGAAATGCGGCGTACGTTCTTCAATCTTCATGTCGGCCAAGAGCGCGGCGTTGTAAAGAGTGCTGCTCACCTGGCACACTCCCCCGCCCCAGTCGGGAACAAGCTTGCCGTTGATGAATACGGGGGCGATTTTGTAGCCGTTTTGGGCGAGGCGGGGGCCGACATTGGTGTTGAAGGAGAATGTGTCTCCCTGCCTCACGATGACGCCGTTAACGTGCTTGGCGGCGATGACGATGTTTTCGGAGCGGTTTTTGTCTTCGAGGCTGAACTGGGTGGTGTAGGAACCGACGACACCGTCGATGCCATCGAGATCGCGGGCTGTGATGGAAGGCTTCAGTTCGGCGACGGTCAGCGGCAGCTTGAATGGTATTTTGGCGCTCAAGCCGGCGGAGATATCGGCAAGTGTTTTGGCGATATCGACTTTAAGCCCGATGGCGTCAGCCGAGCGGGTGACGCTGAAGTTGGCGACCACCTTGAGGGAGGCGTTACGCGGCTCGCGGTCAATGGCGGCGGCGATGGCGGTCACGCGGGCGTGGAGTTTGTCGGCGCTGTAACCGACGGCGAGCGGGATGACATGCCCGCGATTGATGGTAAGGTATCTTTCTTGCAACTGCTGGAAGATGATGCCTGTCCGGCCAACGGCGTAGGCTTCTTTGGCCAAGGCCGCGGCATCGATGGACAGGTCGATTTCGCTGGCCGCTATCGTCCAGCTCTTGTCTTGATAGACAAGGGTGATAGGTGCGTGCTTCGTCCAGTCATCGAAGGCGGCGGCGATCTTTTTTTCCGCCTCTGACAGTGTCAGGCCGCCCACATCTATATCACCCACCCGGACGCCGCCATAGACGTCATTGGTGACGGTGAAGGCGGCATTAAGCGTCACGGTGCCGATGACGCTGAAAAGCACGATAACGCCGAGGAAGATTATGATGTTCTTGGCGACAGGTTTCGTTGTCGTTGGCTGCACGGCAGGCACTTCCAATCGTCAGAGAGGATGTAGAGAGAGGAAACCCCCGCGGTGCGGGGGGCTCGGTTGCTAGATGCTCATGGAAAGCTCGACGAACTTTCCGGCCAGCTTTGCCTTTTGGATGACTTCCTCGGTGATTTCGCCGCCCTGTTCGACGATGACCACGCCGTTGTCGGTTTCGATGCGGCGGTTGGCTTTCTTGCCGAGCAGGTATTTGCGTTGCTTGTCGTCAAACTTCTTTGCCGAGTCGTCATCTGCGGCGGCCTGGGCAGGCGCGGCGGCAGCCGGGGCGGCCGCCGGAGGAGCTTCGGCCGGTTTGGCGGCGGGTACGGCGGCATCGCCGTCGGCAACGATGACGACATCTTTGGCGAAGGTGAAGACGCGTTGGGTCGGGATGTGCGCAATACCGCCGTCGGCCTCTTCTATCTCGCAGCTGACGATTTTGCCGGCGGCGTCGACGGCAATCTCGGTAATCTTGCCCTGGATACGGCCGGTTTTGGTAAGGACTTTGGCGCCGATGACAGTGACGCCGGCAGCGAGGAGCTTCTCAAGATCCGGGGCGCCGCTGACCGGCACAACGTTGCTGGCGCTTTCGACGGTGATAGCCGAGTCGCCAAGGCCGGCGATGGCGGCGAAGGGAAGCAGTTTGGCGCCCAGATACCACTTGCCGTCGTCGATGACGAGCGCGGCAACCGCGCCTTGGGCGGGGTTGATCACGAGGCTCTTGGCCGTACCGAGTTCAAGGCCCTCGCTGATGCTGATTACCGGCAAACCGAGAATGTCGACACTTTTTTTCATCCGTATTCCTCCCAAAAAATTATCAGTACTAGGCTAAATTACGCCACTCGCGGAACTCGGCGTCGATCTCACTGCTGATGTCCGCGGGAATCCGGCTAAATGGCAGATACCCCACCCTCTTTTGCAGCAGGGTGTTCTTGACGATGCGCAGATAGGCGATCGTGACGACGAACTCCTGGTCGAGGGCCTCGTTTTCCAGCAGCGCCAGAAGGCTGCGGCTTTCGGAGAGCACGGCGATCGCTTCGTCGTATGATCCCCTGTTCTTTAGCAGGTTGGCGATTTCAATCGCCAGGAACGGAGCCGCTTCACTGAAGCGATAGAGGCGCAGGGCGCGCCGGAAAGCGTCGAGAGCCTGTTGGTGGCGGCCGGACTCCTTCTCGGTGAAGGCAAAGTCCATCAGGTCGTCGAGGCTATCCGAGGCGGGGTGCGACGGGATTGTCACTTCATTCGCCTCCATCGGCTGGCTATCGTTTTCGGGAGCGTCGGCAGCATCCGTTTGCTGGATATCTGCAGGCGACTCGCTTTCCGGGGACGGCTCGGGGGAAATGTCGTCGGCGAAGGCGAAAGCGGCCAGAGGATCAGCGGTGACTTCACCGGGTCCGGCGGCTTCGTCAGCCGCTTCGGCGACGGCCTCAACCTCAGGGGCGGGGTCGGAGTGGAGTTCAGGGTCAGCCGCAGCGGCAGGTGGTGAGGCTGGTGGCAGGATGGTCAGCGGCGTTTCTTCTTTATCAGCCGGTTCACCGTCCGGGGCAGGCTCGGAAGCGGCGATAAGGCTAAGCTCAAGATCAATGTCGAGAGCGGAAAGTACTGACTCAGGCTCGGGCTCGGGCTCAGGCTCGGGCTCGGGCTCAGGTTCGGGCTCGGGCTCGGGCTCAGGTTCGGGCTCGGGCTCGGGCTCAGGTTCGGGCTCGGGCTCAGGTTCAGGTTCAGGCTCGGAGATTGTTGCTGCGGTCGGCGGGAAGAGAGGCACAGGGGCGGCAACCGCCGCTGTCGGTTGTATAGAAGGTTCTTCCGTCGTTATTTTCTGTGCATGGTTGTCGTCGCGGTCGGCGGCGATAAAGGTGGCTGCAGCCGAAACCAGAGCGGTGCGGTCGCCTAATGTATCGGCAGGCGGTGCAGGCAAGGCGGATACGGGACTGGCCGGCAGATCGCGAGGGTCGTCGTAATACGCCACGAAGTAAGCGAAGATTACGGCGAAAACGGCTAAAAAGCCAACGGTGCCTGCGAGACCGGCGAAGCTAACGACGATGCGCGGCAGAACCAGGCTGAGAAATAATGCGCAAGCGGCGCACAGCACCAGTGACTTGAGGCGCAGGCGGACACCGAAGACTTTGTTCGCAAGCAAGTATACGACACATGTCGTGGCCGCAATGGCCAGCAGGGTGATAGCTATATACTCCACGTGACCCCACCGAATATAAGATTTCCGCGGTTTTTCTATGCTATTGTTCGACGCCGGCCGGTAATTTCCTGTCTATTAACAGTGAATAAGGTAAATATGTGTTGAAACTTGTAAACTAGCTATCCGCCGCAGACGGCGCGGGCGGCGCCGGTTATGCCAAGGACGGCGTGTTCGAAAGTAAGTCCGCCCTGGAGGTATACGGCGTACGGCGGGCGCAGCGGTCCGTCGGCGCTCAGCTCGATGGACGAGCCCTGGACAAAGGTGCCGCCGGCCATGACAACGGCGTCGCTGTAGCCCGGCATGGCGCTCGGTTCGGGCTGGACGTGGGCGTCCACCGGCGACCAGCGCTGCAGGCCGCGGCAGAACGCGACCATCTTATCGGCCGAGCCGAGCTCGATGGCCTGGATTATGTCGCTGCGGGGCGCGTCATAGCGCGGCAGGGTATTGTACCCTAGCCGTGCGAAGAGCGAGGCGGCGAAGACGGCGCCTTTGAGGGCCTGGGCGACGGTGTGGGGGGCGAGAAACAGTCCCTGGTAGAGGAGCCGGTTGTCGCCGAGGGTGGCGCCGAGTTCGCTGCCGATCCCGGGAGCGGTGAGGCGGCAGGCGGCCAGTTCGACAAGGTCGGCGCGGCCGGCGATGTAGCCGCCGGCTGGGGCAATGCCGCCGCCGGGATTTTTGATGAGCGACCCGGCGACGATGTCGGCGCCGACGGCGGTCGGTTCGCTGGTTTCGACGAATTCGCCGTAGCAGTTGTCGACGAAACAGATGCAATCGGGCTTGAGGCTTTTTACGAGCGAGCAGGCGCGGCCGATGGCGGCGACGCTGAGCGGCGGGCGGAGGCTGTAGCCGCGGGAGCGCTGGATAAGCACCAGCTTCGTTCTGGCGGTCATGGCGGCAGCCACCCCCTCCCCGTCCACCTCGCCGGCGGCGGTGAGGGGAACTTCGCGGTAGGCGATGCCGTGGTCGGCCAGCGAGCCGGGGAAAGCCTGCGGATGGCCGATGACGGTCTGCATGGTATCGTAGGGGGCGCCGGTAACTGACAGCAGTTCGTCGCCAGGCCGCAGCAGGCCGAAAAGGACTGCTGCCAGGGCGTGGGTGCCGGAGACGAAGTGGGTGCGGACAAGGGCTTTCTCGGCGCCGAAGATGTCGGCCCAGATTTCGTCGAGCTTGTCCCGACCGGCGTCGCCGTAGCCGTAGCCGGTGGTGGCGCGGAAGTGGAAGTCGCCGACCTGGTGGCGGCGGAAGGCTTCGAGGACTTTGGCGGTGTTGGCGCGCGCCACGGCGTCCAGGCCGGCAAAAACGGGGGCCGCTTCTTCCAGGGCGCGGGTGAAGTCTTTCGCTTTATCCGGTAAATCATTCATCATCAGTCACCTCGTCAGTCAACAGGTATTGTTGGAATACGGCGACTTCCTCGGGAGGCAGGGCGATGCTGACGCGGATGCCGCCGTCGGTGTATTCGGCGGCGTTGACGGCGCCGAGGTCGTAAAGGCGGGCCAGAACGCCGCTGTCGCTGTAGGGCACAAGCAGGACGGCGTCGACGCTCCGGCGGCGCAGGAAGGCGCGGATGCGGTCCAGCAGGTCGGCGATCCCCTCGCCGTTCAGGGCCGAGATGGCGACGCTGTCGGGATTGCGCAGCAGGCGTTCCTTGAGGTGGGGGTTGTCGAGGCGGTCGCTCTTGTTGTAGACGGGGATTACTGGCTTATCGGCGGCGCCGAGCTCGCCGAGGACGTGGAATACGGCGTCGTTCTGCTCCTGGTGGCGGGGGTGGCTGGCGTCGATGACGTGCAGGAGGAGATCGGCCTGGACGACTTCTTCGAGGGTGGCGCGGAAAGCGGCCACCAGCTGATGGGGAAGCTTCTGGATGAAGCCGACGGTGTCGGTGAGCAGCGCTTCCTGGCCGCCGGGCAGGGTTATCTTGCGGGTCGTGGGGTCGAGGGTGGCGAAAAGCTTGTCCTCGGCAAGGACGTCGGCGGCGGTGAGGGCGTTTAAGAGGGTGGATTTGCCGGCGTTGGTGTAGCCTACGAGGGCGATGCCGGGGATGCGGACGTCCTGGCGGCGCTGGCGGTGGAGATCGCGATGGCGGCGGAAGAGCTTGATTTCCCGCTCAATGTCGGCGATCCGGTCGCGAATGCGACGCCGGTCGACCTCAAGCTTGGTTTCGCCGGGGCCGCGCGTGCCGATGCCGCCGCCCAGCCGGGAGAGGACAAGGCCCTGGCCGCCGAGGCGCGGCAGGTTGTATTTGAGCTGGGCGAGCTCGACCTGGAGCTTGCCTTCGTGGGTGCGGGCCCGCTGGGCGAAGATGTCGAGGATGAGGGCGGTGCGGTCGAGCACCTTGGTGCCCAGGCTCTGTTCGAGGTTTCGTTGCTGAGCGGGCGACAGTTCGTCGTCGAAGATGATGAGGTTGGCGCCCTTCTCCTGGCGGGCGGCGGCGATCTCCTGGACCTTGCCGCGGCCGACAAATAGGGCGGCGTCCGGGCGCTCGCGCTTCTGCCACAGGCGATCGACAACAACAGCCCCGGCAGTTTCCGCAAGCTGGGCGAGTTCTTCGAGAGAATCGGCGATATCCCAGCCGGACTGGCGTTCGACGCCGACCAGGATGGCCAGTTCCTTCTCGGCAAGGTTTACGGATTTGCCGCGTTCTTCAAGGCTGCGGTCGAGCTGGACGGTGAGGTAGGTGAGATCCATGGCGATGAAATCGTCGATGGATAGAGGGCCGATGGTGTCGACGAGCGCCTCCTCCTCCCCGCTCCAGCCGGAAACATAGGCAAAGCTGACCTGGCTCACGGCTGCGTCGGCGTCGACGCCGAGGGCGGCCATGAGGTCGAAGCGCATCTCTTTGAGCGAGGTGAGGTCAAGGGCGCTTAGCTCGCTGTCGCCGGTGGGATGGGTATGGATGCAGCGGATGCCGCTAAGGCGGTGGGCGGCGCGGCGGCCGGCGGCCTCCGGCAGGGCGACGGTGCGGGTGTCGCCGACGGCGACGCTCACGACCTGGCCGCGGCGGCTTAAGTAGACGGCGATCTCGCGGCCGAGCTGGGCGGTGAGGCGGGCCATAATGTCTGCGAGCTCGGCGCTCACGGCTTCTCCGGGAGGCACTTCGACTTTATAAAGGCTCTCCAGTATTTCCAGCGTGCTCTTGCGAATGCCGCTGACATTTCCCTGTACATCAGGCAATTGAATCATCCTTTCTTCTAACCTCTATATTTTGTTCAATTGCCGTCATTTCCTGCAAAAAATGACGAAAGAGGCGTAAATGCCTCCTTCGCATACGAAAGTGTGCTGGTGAAGCTTATCAACGCTCCGATACAGGCAGGCGGGCGGCGTGGCAGAGCGCGCAGTAACCCTGGGCGAAGGACTGTTCCCTGAGGAGCAGGGGCGCGAGGGCCCTGCCCTCCTCCCTGCCCTCTTCCCTGCCCAGGCGCTTACCGAGGATATAGCCGAACAGGAATGCGGCCAGGGCGAACAGGAGGTAGTCGATAATCATCTCATCACCTCCTTGGTTCGCAGGTCGAGGCAGTAGACGGTGGCGACGCCGGCGAACACAGGCGCGAACAGCCCGGCGTCCAGCCACCAGGCCGCCAGCAGCAGGGTCAGACCGCAAAGCAGGCACTCCACCGCGCCGAACCGGCAGGCAAAGTTGCGCTGGCCGGCGAGGCGGTCGTCGGCCAGATCGATGCAGTCGTCAATAAGCTGGACGGCGGCAACGAACAGGCCGGCGAACAGCATGGTCCGCCAGCCGCAGAGCCCCACGCCAGCGGCCAGGACGAGCAGCGATTCCTGCCAGCCGGTAAGCCGGCTGGGCAGACGGCGGCCGAGGTCGGTAAACATGCCGACGACGTAGCTGGCGAAAAACAGGGCCAGGCTGACAGCGGCGTTGATGCCGGCAGCCAGGGCAAGGAAAAGCGCGGCGTAGACCATTGCGCCGGCGCCGAGCCGGGCGGACCAGTTGACCCGGCCGATGGCGGCGTCGCGGTCGCGGTCGAGCCAGTCGTCAGTGATTTTGACGGCCAGCGAGCAGAAGGCTGCGGCCAGGGCGGCGACGGCAAACCCGTCAGACATTGGCGCCCACACACGCTTTCACTTCCGCGAAACCGGTGCTGTATAGCGCGGATACCGGCAGGACGGTGGCCTGATGAAAGACGGTCGTGAGCCTGGCAAGGTTGTCGCGCGCCGGCGGGAGGTCGGTTTTGTTGGCGAGCAGGATGTAGCGGCAGCGCGCGACGCCGTAGTTGTAGATCTCGCGGTCGATGTTGGCGTCGCTGCCGAAGAAGGCGTCCGTGGCCAGAGCCGCGTCGATGACATGGACAATGAAATCGGTGGCGCGGATGAGGCTCAGCGCTTGGGCCATGCCGCGGCGGATGCCCTCATCGCCGTGGATCTGTTCACTTACGCCGCAGGTGTCGGTGAGTTTGAAGCTGACTGCCGTTTTGCCGACAGGAACTTTCAGCACAAGCGACTGGACGGCGCGCGTTTTGTGGGTCATGGGCCCGCATAGCTCCCGCCGCGCCTCGCCGATGCCGAAATGGCGGCAATCGAGGAGCCCGTCAGGGGCCCTGAAGGTAATGTCGACCGTCTTGCAGCCGAGATAGGCGGCGAAATTGAGGGTGAACAGCGTCTTGCCGGAATTGGGCCGGCCGACGACGGCGAATTCTTTCATCATTCTACCTCCGGAAGGTCGCAAGGTTCGATGACCATGAGCTCCTCGCGGGTGATATTGGTTTTGGTCACCAGGCGCACCGCCTGGCGCCGGAGCGCTTTCTCGATGATGTTGCGCACCGTGCGGGCGTTGCCGAAGTTGTCGTCGTCGCGGTTGGCGGGGGGATTGAGCATCCGCAGGAGTGCCAGACGGGTCTGCGTGGTGAGCTGGTACTGACGCCTGGCGCAAAGTTGCTCGGCGATCGACAACAGTTCTCCCTGGGAATAGTCAGGGAAGTCGATATGGATGGGGAAGCGGGACCGCAGACCGGGATTCGTCTGGAGAAAAGTCTCCATCTCGCGCTGGTAGCCTGCCAGGATGAGGACAAGCTCGTCTTTGTGGTCTTCCATGTATTTAACCAAACTGTAATAAAAAAACGCCGCACTCAGGCGGCGCTGAGGCGGCTATCAGTCAGGCGGGCCGGCGCGGGGCGAAGCCTTGACGGCTGCGGCCGCCAGCCGTCGCCGTTCCCCGTCGACTAGCGGCCGGAGGAAGGACGGGCCGTGGCGGTTCTGGTCCCATTCGCCCGCGTGGCGAACGGAGACGATTGGTTCTTGTTTATTATCGGCGGTTTTCTTGGCACGGACCACTTCGACCACCTCATGGCAGTATATGATAAAGCGCCCCG
This sequence comes from Sporomusaceae bacterium, assembly GCA_031460455.1. Lineage (NCBI taxonomy): Bacteria > Bacillati > Bacillota > Negativicutes > Selenomonadales > Sporomusaceae > Sporomusaceae bacterium. The sequence goes on along the minus strand of JAVKTQ010000001.1, from coordinate 379,932 downwards.
GTCGTATTACCCGTTTCATCGGCTGCCAGGCAGGAAAAGGCGCGCCGATATTGAACTATTGCAGCAATGATAAACAATCGCGGGAGGACCATTATGACCAGAGCGGCTATTTATGCCCGGGTGAGCACGGCGGAGCAGGCGGAGAAAGGCTATTCCCTCGACACCCAGCTCGAGGAATGCCGTCGCCGGGCCGAGGAACTGGGCGCAAAAGATGTGGAAGAGTTCGTCGACGACGGCTACAGCGGCGAGTTCATCGACCGCCCGGCGCTTGACAGGCTGCGCGGACAGCTTGCCGGACGCGAAGTCAGCTATGTCATTGTTTACGACCCCGACCGCCTGGCCCGCAACCTCGCCCATCAGCTCATCCTGACCGAGGAGATGGAGCGTGCGGGAGCGGAACTGGTTTTTGTGTCGGTTACATTCGAACAGTCCGCCGAGGGGAAGCTGTTCTACTCCATCCGCGGCGCCATTTCCGACTACGAGAAGGAGAAAATTAAGGAACGGTCGCTGCGCGGCAAACGCGGCAAGGCGGCCAAGGGCAAGATCATAGCTGACGCCAAGCCGTTCGGCTACACCTTCGACCGCACGGTGAGCAATTATGCCGTCAACGAACCTGAAGCCGAAATCGTCCGCCGGATGTACGACTGGCTGGTGACCGAGAAGGTCGGCACGGCGACAATCTGCAAGCGGCTCAACGAGCAGGGCATCCCCTCTCCCCGCCTGAAAAAACCATGGATCGTGTCGGCCGTCTACCGGTTGCTGACCAACCCCCTCTATAAAGGCACCCATGTGGCCATGCGCTACAAGTACCGGAAGGTCGGCCAGAACAAGCGGGTCAGGGAACTCAGACCGGAGGCGGAATGGATCGAGGTGCCGGTGCCGGCGATTGTCGCCGCCGTCGTTTGGGATGCGGCCCAGCGACAGCTTAAAGAGAACAAGTCGCTGGCCAAGCGCAACCTCAAGCACGAGCAGCTCTTGAGCGGCCTCGTCTATTGCGCCAAGTGCGGCCGGAAGATGACGATCGCCTACGCCGGCAAGGCATCCGAGCCGATAAGCTATTACGTCTGCGTCAGCCAGCGCAGCAACACCTACATATATTCCGGGCAGGAACGCTGCGACGCCCGCCGCATACCAACCGAAACGCTCGACAAGGCTGTTTTTGACCATCTGCTCCAGTTGAGCGCCAATCCGAAACAGATAAAACAGTACCTCGTCTCCCGGCCCAACCAGGCTGGCGCCCAGAATCTCCAAACTGCCCTTGATCGCCTGGCCGACAACGAGGCACGGCTGGTCAAGCAGCGGGAAATGCTGCTGCGCTGGTACAGGCAGCAGATGGTCAGCGATGATGATGTGGAGCGTCAACTGGCCGATATCCGTGCCCGCCTGCACGACATTGAACAGAACAAGAAAAAAATCCAGGGCGAGATGGCGGCCGCATCCCCCTTCCTCTCCCCTTCCGAGCTTGTGACCGCTCTACAGAAGCATTTTGCCGCCGGCGATCTCCCCTATGAGGAAAAACGGGCCGCCGTCCGGGCGGTGCTGGAGAAGGCCGTGGTGGAAAGGCGCGATGCGACCAAAGCGCGCGGCAGCCGTCCGGAAATCGGCATCGACCTGAAATTTTTATAGATAACAGGGCAAATAGTTCCAATATTCTAGCGTAGGTTTTTGGCTGCGGACGGCGAATGCTATCCTTATCACCTGACCAGGGAGGGTTATTTGTGAAGTTCAACTGTCCTGAATGCCGCAGCCCGATAAAGCTGACGGTAGAAGAAATCCAGAAACGGCACAACTCTATTACCTGTCCGTCCTGCCAGAAGATGATCGAACTGAAAAACAACCTGCCGCAGTCCAAAGACCAGAGTCGCTAACCGTTATTATCGTCCACCATCCCCCAATCCCCCGTCAAACCGGGGGATTTTTGTTTGCCGGTCCGCCTTATGCCGTCTACAGGATTTCGCCGGCCAATGTCGAAGGCTACAGGAGACTCGAGAAACAAGGAGCAGGATTATGCGACCGATTCGACGGATTACGGTTGTTGCGCTGGCGCTGTTTCTGGCGGCGGCTGCGACTTTCGCCGCCGGGACCGAAGGACAGGCGCCCGGTACGGTGACGATCAGCTACGAGCTCCACCGCATGCCAACCATCGCCAGCAACCAGATGGCGGTGTGGATCGAGGACAGCGGCGGCAGGTTTGTAAAAACACTGTATGTTACCTGGTTTACCGGCAAAGGCGGCTATGAGCGCCGGCCCGACTGCCTGCCGCTTTGGCGCAAGGCGGCTGGCGTGGACGGCCCGCCGACCGCCGAGGTGGACGCCGTCACCCGCGCGACCCATCACCCGGGGCGGCATTCGCTCGCCTGGGACTGCACCGACGCCGCCGGGCGGCCGGTTTTGCCGGGCAAGTATATCTATAAGGCCGAAGGCACGCTCTTCTGGTCGAAAGAAATCCTCTGGGAAGGCGAAATCGCTGTCGGCGACCGCCCTGCGGCCTCGCGGGCCACCCCTGGATATCTGCCGCCCGCGGCCGAGGGGAGCGGGCCGATGATCGCCGACGTGACAGCGGTCTTTAGCCCGTCTCCCACACGATAGGAGGTCCCTGATGAGAAAAACGCCCTTAATCGTTCTTATGCTGGCGATATTGTTAGCGCTGCTGCCCATTGTTGCCGCCGCGGCTGACGACAAACCGCTTTTCCGTTTCAAAGGCAAGGTTCGCTGGGTCGAATCGCTGGGCACTTACGGCCTCCTCAGCGACGAAGGCAAGCAGTACCATCCGATCAAGCAACTGCCGCGCGCTTACCAGAAAGACGATCTCGCGGTCGTCGTCGAAGGCAGGCTGCGTCCCGACATTGTCGGCAGCCGCATGTATGGCGCGGCTCTGGAGGTGCAGCAAATAGCCAGGGCCGACAAGTATGTCAGCCCCGAGGAGTGGGAGGCGGTCCGGCTGTTGCTGCTGCGCATGGACGCCTTCAACGAAAAGGATATCGTCAAACTGCGGTCGATCGATAAGCCGGCGCTCAAACTGTCGCGCGAACAGTTCGATTCGTGGCTTGCCGGCTGGGGCAGCTATACCCTGCACTATGTTGAGGCTGTCAACATCTTTGGCCCACGTCCGGGCGGCACGACCATCGAAGGCATCTGCCTCTACAGCCGGCAGCGGGTGAACAGCATGGCCGTCTCCGGAAACACCCAATATGCGGTGATGAAGTTCACCCTCGCCAAGGACGGCGGCGACTGGCAGTTCACCGCCATGGACACCTACGAGCCTGGACCGGATACTGACCGGGAAGAAGTGGTGGCCGGCTATCTGGCCCGCGCTGCCGAACGCTTCGGCGCTACCGATCTTGCCAAAGCCAAGAAAAAAGGATAACGCAAAGGACGATGCAAATGATGCCCGCCGCCGACAAACTCCTTTCAATGCCGCAGGAATGCGACTTCGTGGCCCTCGACTTCGAAACAGCCAACCGGGAATGGACCAGCATCTGCGCCATTGGCCTGGCCTTTGTGGCCGGCGGCCGGGTTGTGGCCAACCCGTCGTGGCTGGTACGCCCTCCCCAACTCCTATTCGATCCGGGATTCGTGAAAATCCACGGCATAACCGCCGACCAAGTGGCGGACAAGCCCGAATTCTGCGACCTTTGGCCCGATCTGCGCCCGTATCTCGAGGGAAAGATCATCATCGCCCATAACGCCGAATTCGACGTCAATGTCCTCATTCAGGCCCTCGATCTCTACCGCATCCCCCGCCCCAACGCGGAGTACTCCTGCACCAAGGTCATCGCCCAGCGCACCTGGCCGGGCTGGAGGCGCTACGGCCTGGCAGCTCTCGCCGAGCGCCACGGCATCGTATTTCGCCACCACGACGCCGGCGAGGACGCCAACGTCTGCGCGCAAGTCGCGCTAAGGGCGTGCCGGGAAAAAGGGGCGGCGGACTTCGGGGTTCTCCACGAGACGCTCAATATCACCCGCGGCCGCATCTACCCCGACGGCCACGACAAACTCCGCGAAGGGGATAGCGTCCTCCCGGCCTTCGGCCCGTGGGACGGGCGCATCCACAGCCGCCCGGAGCAGGTCAAACGCCAGCAGCGGGCCAGCGAGATCAGCGATGCCGCCATCGATACGGCCACCGCGACGGGAGTGATCAACGGCTACGCCGTCACGCTCGGCAACTGCGCGTGCGCCGATTTTAAAGGCCGCAAGCTGCCTTGTAAGCACATCTACAAGCTATATTTCGAACTTAATAAAGGCCACGGATAATGTATTTTAATGGTGCGATTTGACCATGCAATCAATAGCCTCTTTGCCGAAATCCTTTTCGCCCCCGCGCGCCAGTGAATAAGCTTCGTCAATGAACAGAATGCCGCCGTAGGCTTTTTTCAGTTGTTCCCTGGTCTTTTGAGCGGTGTGGCCGATATACTCGCCGACGAGGTCGGCCCGTTCCACCTCGATGAGGTGGCCGCGGCTCAGAACGCCCATCGCCCGGAATATCTTCCCCATTATTCTCGCTACCGTCGTTTTTCCCGTGCCGGGGTTGCCCTTGAAGATCATGTGCATGACGAGCGGTTCGGTCACGAGTCGCTCTTTTTGCCGCCATTTCTGGATTTCGATGAAGGCGTACAGCTCACGCACGAGTTTTTTGACTTCACCAAGGCCGATGAGGGCGTCGAGTTCCCGCAGGATTTCCTCCACCCGCTGCTGGGCGGCGCCGTTGTCGGCGCGGGCCGCCGGCGCGACGACGGTATCCATTTCCCTTAGCAGTCGGCATGCCTCTACCGGCGGCAGTTCGCCCGCTTCAACCGCCGCCAGCACGTCCTTGGGCCACAGATACGGCATATATTCACCCCGCCCCTACCATTTCGGTGATAATCATTATATGCCTCGGCAGCAGCGGCGGTGATAGAATAAGGCGGGCAAAAACTGCTCCGCCGTCTCCGCAAAAAAAATAACCCGGGCTTGGTTGCCCGGGTTTTTCCGTTTACTTCTCGGTTTTCGGTTCCTCGCGCCTATCGTGGAGGTTGGAGTTCAGTGGCCGGAAGGGTGTGATGGTCGAGATGGCGTGCTTGTAAACCAACTGCTGCTTTCCTTCGTTCTCCATGATGACGGTGAAGTTGTCGAAGCCTTTCACCGAGCCGCGCAGTTGAAAGCCGTTGACCAGATAGATGATGACAGGCACATTTTCTTTACGGACCTGATTAAGAAAGCTGTCCTGCAGGTTGATTACTTTCGTTGTCGTCATGAAGAAACCCCTCCGAAAATTTTTTTCTTTAAGCTCGCGACCTATCTCCGGTTATACTTCTAGCCGCGCGGGAACTTTCCTGCCGCCAGACTGTAAATATATGCCAACATTGTATCATATTCTGCAAATTTGTCAACGTCGATCCAGTGAATGTAGGGCATGCGCCTGAACCAGGTAAACTGTCGCTTGGCGAAGTTGCGGGTCGCCTGTTTTATGCTCTCAACGGCAGTGGCAAGGTCGACGCCGCCGCCGAGATAGTCCACGAGTTCCTTGTAGCCGATGGCCTGGAGGGAGCGGGCGGTCGGGGGAACCCCGGCCTTGAGCAGACCGGCGACTTCCGCCACCAGTCCGGCGGCGATCATGTCGTCCACCCGCCGGTTGATGCGGTCGTAGAGCTTTCCGCGGTCCATGGTGAGGCCGATGACCAGGCTGTCGTATACCGGTGCGTCGTTCCTGGCCCGCGAGACCTGCTCGCCGCTCTGCTCGAAGCTCTCCAGAGCCCGGATGACGCGGCGGGTGTCGTTAGGGTGCAGGCGGGCGGCCGCCTCCGGATCGGCGGCCTGCAGCAGGCCGTGAAGATGGGCTGTGCCGTGGCTTGCGGCCAGGGTCGCTAGGCGGCGGCGGATTTCTTCGCTGCCGGGTGCGGCATTGAAGCGGTAATCCTCGAGGAGGGAGCGGACGTAGAGGCCGGTGCCGCCGGCGAGGATGGGAATGCGGCCGCGGGCGTTGATGGCGGCGATGAGGGCGGCGGCGCGGGGCTGGAAATCGACGACACTGAATTCCTCACAGGGGCCCAGGATATCGATGAGGTGGTGGGTAACGCCGCGTCGCTCGGCGGCTTCGGGTTTGGCGGTGCCGATGTCGAGACCGCGGTAGACCTGGAGCGCGTCGCCGGAGATTATCTCGGTGTTCAGTTTGAGCGCGAGGTCGATGGCGAGTCGTGTCTTGCCGACGGCGGTCGGACCAACGATGGCGATGAGGCGATCCACGGTCAGCACCCCGCTTCCAGTATGCCGTAATGGACGCTGCTGTGTTTGCCGCCGACAACGCTCTTGAAGCCGAGGCGGGCAAATTCGCCGCTGCCGCTGGCCTCCTTCAGGACGACGCGGCACCTGGCGACCCGGCGCGCGGCGGCAATTGCTTCGGGACTGACCGGGCGGGGATCGGCTAGGTGGCGGATAGGCCGCAGGCTGGAACTGGCTGCGACCGGAATACGAAACATCGGGTCGAAGTAGACGACATCGAATGCTGCGGGCGGCAGGCTGGCAAGGTAGGCGTTGTAGTCGGCGCTCACGACTTCGATGCGCCGCAGGGCGGCGTCGACATCGGGGCGGCCGCTGGCGAACCCGGCGAGGCCGTAGCCGGTGATCGCGGCTATGACCGCCGAGGCTTCGAGGCCGACCACCCTCCCCTCGTCCCCGGCGACGAAGCTGGCGACGGCGGCGTCGGTAGCCAGGCCGAGGGTGCAGTCGAGAACGCTCATGCCCGGCGCAAGGCCCATGGCGGCTATCATGTGGTCAGGTTTTCCATCTTTGAGATTGTTTATACGCAGTTCGGCCATGCTGAGGTGAAAAAAGTACTCCCCGCCAGGCGTATGGACGACCGGGCCGCTTTTGGCGGCTACCAGCACGGTGTCCACGCCGTGATCGGCGCACAGGGTGTCGAGTGAGCGCCGGCCCCGCTCGACGAGGGGCGCGCCCAGGCGGTCGGCCAGCGCTTGCGCGCAGCAGGCCGCGGCGGGAGTAGGTTTGTGGATGGTCGTAACGATCAGGTTCATGGTGTCACCTAAGTGCGTTTGAACATTTTGGCCAGGTCGTCGGGGCCGAAGCGCACGATGGCCGGCCGACCGTGGGGACAGGTGTAGGGCAGCGAGGTCGCGGCCAGTTCCTGGAGCAGCGCCTGGATCTGGCGCATGGAGAGGTTGTCGCCCGCTTTGACGGCTGCCCGGCAGGCGGCTGTTTGGAGGCAGGCGTGGCGAAGCTCGGCGGCGCTTGGGTTTGTGCGGCCATCGAGGAGGACGAGGATATCGTGGAGAAAATCGCGGGCTTCGCCGGGGGGCACGTCGGCCGGCATTTCGGTGACGCGGAAGGTGGCCGGGCCGACCTGTTCGAGGGTGAAGCCAAGATCGTGGAATACAGTCAGGTACTCGCCGACTAGCAGGGCTTCGCGGGGATCGAGGTCGAGGAAGACCGGCACAAGCAGCGTTTGGGCGGGTATACGGCCGCTGGCGGCGCTGAGGCGTTCATAGAGAATGCGCTCGTGGGCGGCGTGTTGGTCGATGATGTATAGCCCGCCGTCGCCCCTGGCGACGATGTAGCAGTCGTCCACCTGCCCGAGCGGGGCGAGGCTCATGCCAGGCGCTTGGCCACCCGCACCGCCTTGCGGCGGGGCGTCGTCCAGGCCGGCCAGCGCGTCTTCCTGCCTGATAGCCTCGCGGGCGGCGGCAAAGGGCAGCGGCGTCTCCCGCCACAGCGGCGGGGATGCCGGTACGGACGTACGCGGCGTATATTCGTGGTGAATGTAGCTCTGCCGGTAACCGGAGCTTTGGGGTTGCTCGTTCCGCGGCCACGGGGCGGCGGTGGCGGCAGCCGCAGCCTGCTCGGGCTGGGCGGCGGCCAACGCGGCGCTTACCGCGCGGTATACGGCCTTGAAGAGTTTACTCTCGTCGCTGAACTTGATTTCGCTCTTCTGGGGATGGACATTGACGTCGACAGCGTCGGCCGGCAGGACGATGGTCAGTACGGCCAGCGGGTAGCCGCTCTTGGGCAGCAGCGAATGGTAGGCGTTGTCGAGCGCTTTGGCGAGCATGCGGCTCGACACGACACGGCCGTTGACGATGAAGGTCTGCCACAGGCGGCTGCTTTTGAGCAGGGTGGGTTTGGCGATATAGCCGCTGACGACCAGCCCCTCCTCCTCATGGGTGACGGGCAGCAGCTCGGGGCCGGCCTTCGGACCGTAGAGACTGGAGATTGCGGCCAGAAGATCGCCATTGCCCGGTGTGGCGAGGACGAGGCGGTCATTGTTGACCAGCCGGAAGGCGACTTCGGGATGAGACAGGGCAAGCTTGCCGATGATGTCGTGAATATGGCCGCTCTCGGTAGCCGGCGCCTTGAGGAACTTGCGGCGGGCCGGGGTGTTGAAGAACAGATCGGCGACGGTGACGACCGTGCCCACTCCCCCGCCCGCTTCCCGTGAGTCGGTGATAACGCCGCCCGCGACCTCGACATAGGCGGCGAGGTCGGCGTCATGCGGCCGGGTGGTGAGGGCAAAGCGGGAAACGGCGGCGATGCTGGGCAGCGCCTCGCCCCTGAAGCCCAGCGAATGAACGCTGAAGAGGTCTTCGGCGGTGCTGATCTTGCTGGTGGCGTGACGGAGGATGGCCAGTTCGGCGTCGGAGCGGCTCATGCCCACCCCGTCGTCGGCGACGCGGATGAAGCTTACGCCGCCGTCGGCGATCGTTACCTCGATATTGCGGCTGTAGGCGTCGAGGGCGTTCTCGACCAGTTCTTTGACCACCGAGGCGGGGCGCTCGACCACTTCGCCGGCGGCGATCTTGTTGGCGGTATTTTCGTCGAGGATGCGGATCACCGGCTGGGTCATGGCTTGCCAGCCTCCTGTTTGGCCTGGATTTGCAGCTTATAGAGGATGTTGAGGGCCTCCAGCGGCGTGAGGGTCATAATGTCGATGGCCGCCAGCTCCTCGGCGAGACTGGAAGCGAACAGCGAAGCCTGCCCGGCGGCCGGGGAGACGGTAGCCGCGGCTTCGCCGGCCGCAGCCTGCACGTGGCGCTGCCCCTGCTCAAGCTCGGCGAGGATTTCCTGGGCGCGTTCGACGATCTTCTTCGGCAGGCCGGCCAGCTGGGCGACATGAATGCCGTAGCTCTTGTCGGCGCCGCCGGGGACGATGCGGCGGAGGAAAACGACGTCGTTGCCCCGTTCCTTGACGGCTACGGAGTAGTTCTTGATCCGCCTGGCCGTCTCCTCAAGCTCGGTGAGCTCGTGGTAGTGGGTGGCGAACAGCGTCTTGGCCCTGATCTTGTCCTTGCTGTATTCGATGACGGCGCGGGCGATGCTCATGCCGTCGAAGGTGCTGGTGCCGCGGCCGATCTCGTCGAGGACGATGAGGCTGTCGGCGGTGGCGTGGCGGAGGATGTTGGCGACCTCATTCATCTCGACCATGAACGTGCTCTGGCCGGTAGCCAGGTCGTCGCTCGCCCCCACACGCGTAAAGATGCGGTCGACAGGGCAGATGGACGCCTCGCGGGCCGGGATGAAGCTGCCGACCTGGGCAAGCAGGACGAGCAGGGCGACCTGGCGCATATAGGTCGATTTGCCGGCCATATTCGGGCCGGTGATGATCATGATCTCGCAGTCGCGGTGGTTGAGGTCGGTGTCGTTGGGGACGAACAGCTCGCGTTTGAGGATCTTCTCGACGACCGGGTGGCGGCCGTCGCGGATGACGATTTCGCGGGCGGTGTTGAGGGCCGGGCGGGTGTAGCCGCCGCGGACCGCCGCCTCGGCCAGCGACGCCAGGGCGTCGATTTCGGCCACCAGGCGGGCTGTGTGCTGGATTTCGCCGATGCGCGCCTTGACGTATTCGCGAATCTGGCAGAAAAGATGGTACTCGATAGCGACGATCTTCTCCTGGGCGCCAAGGATCTTGATCTCAAATTCCTTCAGTTCCGGGGTTATGTAGCGCTCGGCGTTGGCGAGCGTCTGCTTGCGGGTGTAGGTGGCCGGCGCGCTGGCGGCGTTGGCGTTCGTGATCTCGATGTAATAGCCGAACACCTTGTTATAGCCGACCTTGAGGGATTTGATGCCCGTGGCCTCCCGCTCCCGCGCCTCGAGGTCCTGGACGAACTGGCGGCTGTCCCTGGCCATAGTGCGGAGTTCATCAAGCTCCAGGTCGTAGCCGGCGCGGATCATGCCGCCCTCGCGCACGGCAAGGGGCGGGCTGTCGGCGATGGCGGCGGTGATGAGGTCATGGACATCGCCGTGGGTGGCGAGGGCGAGGCCGGCGGCTGTCAGCCGCTTGGCCTCCAGGGGCGCAAGGCCGGTTTTAATGGCCGGCAGGACAGCCAGCGAGGCCTTGAGGGCGACAAGGTCGCGGGCGTTGGCGGTGCCCACCTCGATGCGGGTAAGGATTCGTTCGAAATCGTAAATTTCCGCCAGCGACTGCTGGAACTGCTGGCGGACGGGCTGCTTGGCGACCAGTTCGCCGACGGCGTCCTGGCGGGCAGCTATGGCGGCGGGATTCAGCAAAGGGTATTCCAGCCACTTTTTCAGCAGGCGGCCGCCCATGGCTGTTTTGGTATGGTCGAGTACGGCCAGCAGCGTGTCCTTGCGGCTGGCGTCGCGCATATTGGCTGTGACTTCGAGGTTGCGAAGGGTTGCGGCGTCGAGGGCGAGGTATTCGCGGGCGTCGTATTTCGTCAGCCGGTTGAGATGCGTGAGGTCGCTCTTGACTGTCTGGTATAGGTAATGGAGCAGCATGGCCAGCGACAGGACGGCGCCCGCCGCGGGCGGCAGTTCGCCGGCGCCGAAGTGGCGTTCCGGCAGGACGGCGATGGCGGCGTAGTCGTCGACCACCAGGCTGGTGTAGGTGCAGCGCGGCAGGCGGTTGGCGGTGAACGACTGGATGTCGGTCAGAGCGCCGATCTTGCCGCCGAGCACGATCTCGGCCGGTGTGAGGCGGAATAACTGGTCGCAGAGGTTGCCGACCCGGTGAGGGCCGGCGAATTCGGCCCAGACGCATTCGGCGGTCGAGACGTCGGCGGCGGCCAGGAAAATGGTATCGTCCTCTTCGTGGAGGAGGACAAGATAATTGTTGCCCTTGTCAGCCAGCAGAGCGTCGGACAGAACTGTTCCGGGGGTTATGATCTTGATGACCTCGCGACGGACGATGCCTTTGGCGGCGCCGGGGTCTTCGACCTGTTCGCAGATGGCCACGCGGTAGCCTTTGTTGATAAGCCGGGCGATGTAGTTATCGGCGGCGTGGTAGGGAACGCCGCACATCGGGACGCGCTCGGCGGCGCCGGCGCTCCGGCCGGTGAGGGTGATCTCAAGCTCGCGCGACGCCAGCTCGGCGTCGTCGAAAAACATCTCGTAGAAGTCGCCGAGACGGAAAAAGAGAATGCTGTCCGGGTGGCGGCGCTTGATGTCGCGGTACTGTTCCATCATCGGCGTGTAGCTGACTGACATGTGGGCCCCCTCTTCCCTATTTTACGGCTGTAAGAGTCCCTTTCAGGACCCAGGTTTGCGCAGTGTCGACGGTCACTGTCACCAGGTCGCCGGTTTGTTCGCGGCCGGTCCTGTCCCAAATGACGATCTTGTTGGTGCGGGTTCGCCCCATCATTTTATTCGCGTCGTTTTTGCTTTCCCCTTCCACCAGCACTTCTGTTTCCGCGCCGACGAGCGCGCGGTTGATCTCCAGGCTGATATCGTTCTGGAGCGCCATGAGGCGCTGCAGACGCTCTTTTTTGACTGCGAGGGGAATCTGGCCCGGCAGGTCGGCGGCCGGCGTGCCGGAGCGCTGGGAGTACAGGAAGGTATAGGCGGCGTCGAAGCGGATCTCTTCAACAAGGGCGAGTGTGTCGGCGAACATCTCGTCCGTTTCTCCGGGGAAGCCGACGATGATGTCGGTGGAAAGGCTGGCGCCGGGCATGGCCTCGCGGATGTCGGCGACGAGGCTGCGGTAGCCGGCGGCGGTATAGCCGCGGTTCATCGCCTTCAGCACGGCGTCGCTGCCCGCCTGAATGGGCAGGTGGAAATGCTCGCATACATGGCGGCTCCGCCTGATGGTGTCGATTACCTTGCTATTCATATCGCGGGGGTGTGAGGTCATGTAGCGGATGCGGGCGAGGCCCTCCACCCTGTCGACGGCGGCCAGCAGGTCGGCGAAATCGGCGTGGTCTGCTTCGTCTTTGCCATAGGAATTGACGTTCTGGCCGAGGAGCGTAATCTCGCGGAACCCCTGGGCGGCGAGGTCGGCCGCCTCAGCCACCACCTCGCCTAACGGGCGGCTGCGTTCGCGGCCGCGGACGTAGGGAACGATGCAGTAGGTGCAGAAGTTATTGCAGCCGTACATTATCGGCAGCCAGGCGGCGATTTTGTTTTTGCGGATTGTAGGCACGCCGGGGGCCAGGCGCTCGGCCTGGTCCCACACCGCCAACACCCGGCCGCGGGAGTGGCCAAGCTCGGCGATAATATCGCCCAACTGGTGGAGATTATGGGTGCCGAGGACGAGGTCGATATGGGGGGCGCGTTTGAACAGCTTGTCCCGGTCCTTCTGGGCCATGCAGCCGGCAACGCCGATGATAAGGTTGGGATTGGCGGCCTTAAGCCGTTTTAGCTCGCCGATCTTGCCGTGGATCTTCTTCTCGGCGCTCTCGCGGACACAGCACGTGTTTACCAGGATGACATCGGCGGCGGCCGGACGGTCCGTCTCTTCGTAACCGAGCGCTTTAAGCTGCCCGGCGAGGCGCTCGGTGTCGTTTTCGTTCATCTGACAGCCGTATGTAATCGTGTGATATCTTTTTTGTTTATTGTTTTCGTTCAACCTGTCATCACTCCTGGGGCTATTATATCCTATAAATGGACGGGAAAACAAGGAAACGGGGCACAGCTAAAAGTGCCGGCGATAAACAATAAAGCCGCCCCTCAGGGGCGACCGTAGGGTGCTGATTAGGTCACGACAGGCGTTCGATGGCCCTGTCGAGCACGAAGGCGATGTCGGCGCGGGCGGCGTGGCGCGCCTTGAGCTTGGTGAGCTGACGCAACACCGATTCCTTGGCCCGGTCGCGGGAAGGCATGTTGACAACCTCGTCAGGCGCCTTCTCCCCCAGCTTGGCAAGCAGGTCGATCTTGGCCCGGCTTGAAAGCTGATTGGGCGGCAGGTTGAAGAGATGCTTCTCCAGGTTTTTCTGGGCAGTCGGCAGGCTGCTGCCCAGATATAGGGCCGTGGTCCGGGGCGCCTTCTTCTCCTTGTCCCAGTAGGAAGCCACCAAGTACGCATAATAGCGGTTGCTGAGTTTACGCCATGTGATGTACATAGTAATAAGCCACCCCGCACGTGTTATTATGTTAGTAATAACATTGAAATTTGTTATTACTATGATACCATGAATTGACAGGAGTTGGCAATATGTTTTATCTCAGTATATGTCGTTTTATGCAATAAAAAATCCATCCGTGTCGGATGGATTTTTATTTCTTTGGCTTAGCCGCGACCATACGGATGCCGGTATAGATGATAAATACGCCGAACAGCTTTTTCAGGTCGCTGCCGGGGATGTACTGGACGAAGTTGGCGGTGATGAACGCGCCGCTGACCGCGCCGAGCGCGAGCAGACCGGCCATGCGGTAGTCGACCATTTTGTCCTTGTGGAAATGCCAGAGAGCCACAAGCGCCGTGGGGATGATGACGAGCATCGAGATGCCTTGGGCGGCATGCTGGGCGATGCCAAGGATGAAGACCATCATCGGTACAAGGACAACGCCGCCGCCAATGCCGAGGAGGCCGCTAAGTACGCCGCCCACCAGGCCGATGGCGAGGGTAAGGAGGATGGTCGTCATGATAGCACCATCCTCACGCCCGCCAGGATGAGCATTACTCCGAACAGTCGCTTGAGCTGGGCGGCGGGCAATTTTTTCGCCAGACGGGCGCCGACGGTCGCGCCGAGCATGCTGCCGACGACGAGGTTGAGGGTGATGCCAAAGTCGACGTTGCCGTGCAAGCCGTAAATGAGGGCGCCGACCATGCCTGTCGGCACGACCACCGCCAGTGAGGTAGCCTGGGCGATATGCTGAGTGACGGCAAAGTATGTGACCATGATCGGTACCATGAACACGCCGCCCCCGATGCCGAGGAGGCCGCTCAGGCTGCCGACGGCAAACCCCACGCCGACCAGTTTGAGAGATGGATTCATCAGGGAAGACTCCCTTACGTGAATTCGGCCAAGGGCCGTACAATAAAGTCCTTACATAAACACATAAGGCCGTTCAGAACCCGCCAGATGCAAGGCGCCGCGAGGACGCGCTGCACCGTTTCCTCCGCGACCAAGTATGCCTACATGGTTTGCACAGGCACGGTTTAACAGCATCGCGCGTACTCGGACGTACGCTAGCAAGCGCCCGCAGCGGCAACGCCGCAGATGGTGGGTTATCAACGGCCGAAGCTTTTAGTCGAGCATGGCCGGAAGCGCTCCCTCCTTAAAGCTCCTATACTTATCGAAACTGATGCGCAGAGCTGTTATGATGGCTTTTTTCGCGCTGCCCTGATAGACCTGGTCGACGAGACGGACGAGGGGCTCGGGGCCATTCTTGAGCGACTGGCCGATGAGCGTCTCGGCCACATGTTTGCGGGCGACCTGAGTTGCCAGGGTACAGTCGGCTTCGAGAATGGTCTCGGTATCCATGTCCACGAGGATAACCAGGCCGATAACCCGGTAGAGTTCGGTGGCGGTTATGCCGGTGGGCAATTTAGCATAGCCCGAAAACAGCACCCGCCGCCCTATAGCTTTCGGCAAGACACTCCCCCCTTTATAATTAATCAATGCTTAAGCGCCTGACTTCGATGTTGACATCTTTGACCATCATGCCGGTCATGTATTCAACCATGTTTTTGATGCGCTGCTGGGCGTCCACGAGAATATCCCTCAGCGGCAGACCATACTTTATAGTTACGTCCAAGGATATGGAAATCCCTTTTTCGCGGTCATGGGAATTTTTGATGGTGACCTGGCCGGTGCGGGTTATCGACATATCGCTGGTTGCTACGTTGTCGACAATGGCGGCGATGGCGGCGTCGGCGATGAACAGCTTGCCATAATAACTGAATGTCGGGCGGACGATCGATTTTTCGCCGAGCTTGCGCCGTTTGGCCGTTGACTGCGACTTTTTGAAGAATATCTCCAGCGGGTCGATTAAATAGCCCGAAAAATAGGGCTTGAGCTCGATGGTCGGCACGGGGATTATGTGCCGGCCCTCTTTCGCCCTGCTTTCCCGCGCTTTGGCGATCTCGTGCTTGCTGGCGATATCTTCGATGTTGATGACTTTGCTGACCAGCGGCAGTTGAAGAATATCGACTATTTTGTTGACCATATTGCGGGAGGTGCCAAGGATAAGCAGCCGCTCGGGATGAATGGACTCAATCCCCTTGCGCACCTCCTCGGCGTGGTCGGGTTCCAAGAAGATGGCCCGCTTGACGGCGCGGATCTTGCTCGGCTCTTTTTTGGCCGAGTGGCCGGCGATAATTTTGCTGTCCTTGATGAGCAGCCCGTCGTCGATGATGCCGTCAACGTTATGGTCGTGGGCGACAATCAGCGCGCGATGGCTTTTCCCAGTCCCGCTCGGACCTACTAACGCGATGACCTCCATATGACGGCCTCCTTAATAGGCTGGCAACATTAATTTGCCTGCTCATAAATAAAAATAAACACCTTTGCAGGTGTTGTCAAGTAAAAGTATTTCCTGTCCGATTCTTGCCGGCGTGCAACAGGCGAAGCTGTTCCTCAAGTTCTGTGATGCGGATGTTGCGGTGCATGATGGTCCGGGCGTAGCGGCAGTTGTTCTGCTGCAGCTTCTCGTTCTGACTGGACAGCTTGTCGAGTTGGTCGCGTTTCTCCTTCTCCAGGGTGTCGATAAGGTTCATCAGCACCCGACGGCTGATGCGCAATGCCTCGACCTTGTCTTCGAGCTCCCGGACGCGGGCCCTGAGTTCTTCGACGACGGCGGTTTCCTCGCCCATAAAGCCTCCCCCTGTGAGCGTGCTCTACAGAGATTATATGCGGCCACAGCCTGTTTCATGCCTGGACAGGCCGTGCGAGGAGACGCAGGGCAAGGTCGGCAGGAACGGTGAATTCTCCGAGGGTTTCAGGGTAGCGTCCTGGTATGCCGTGGAAATCGGAGCCGCCCGTGACCGCCAGTCCGTATTCGGTGGCCATCGCCTGGTATCTAGCGGTGGCGGCCTTATCGTGGCCGGGATGATAAACTTCGATGCCGTCAATACCGAGGCGCAGCATGGCGCGCACGACGGCATCGTCGCCAACCAGGCCGGGGTGGGCCAGCACGGCTAAGCCGCCGGCTTTCTTGATCAGGGCGACGGTGTCGGCCGGGGTCAGCTTGTAGTGGGTCACGTAGCCCGGCTTGCCGTGTTCGAGGAGAACATCGAACACTGTGCCGATATCGGGAAAATAGCCGCGTTCGACTAGGGCGGCGGCGACGTGGGGCCGTCCGACGGACGAAGTGTCGCCGGCAATGGCCAGCACGCGGTCGTAGCCGACCGGGTAGCCGAGGGCGGCGAGCTTGGCGACCATCCGCTCGGCGCGGCTGAAGCGGTCGGCGGCAATAAGCTTTATCTGGCGGTTTAGCTCAGGGTCGGTCGGGTCGAAAAGATAGCCGAGAATGTGGACTTCGCAGGCCGGCAGGTCGGTTGAAAATTCGATGCCGGGAATGAGCGCGGGTCCGCCGGCAGGTTTGGCGGTCAGCGCCAGAAAACCGTCGATGGTGTCGTGATCGGTGATTGCCACGTGGGTCAGACCGCTCTGGATCGACTGTTCCCAGACTTCCTCCGGCGTATAACGCCCGTCGGAAGCGGTGGTGTGGACATGCAGATCGGCTACCATGCGCCGAGGTTCTCCGCCAGGCGGACGAGCGTCCGCACCCCGACCCCGGTGGCGCCCTTGACATTATAGCCATTGTCCTTGTCGCTGGATACGGTGCCGGCGATGTCGATATGCACCCACGGTTTGTCGCCGGTGAAGTTGGCGATGAACAGCCCGGCGGTAATGGCGCCGGCTGGACGGCCGCCGGAGTTTTTCAGGTCGGCGATGTCGCTCTTGATCTGTTCCTTATATTCCTCGTGAAGCGGCAATTCCCACATCTTCTCACCCACCGCCCCCGCCGCGTCGAGCACCTGGCGGCACAGGGCGCGGTCGTTGGCCATAACGCCTGATGTGATATTGCCGAGAGCGACGACGCAGGCGCCGGTAAGGGTGGCAAGGTCAACAATGTGGGTCGCGCCAAGACGCAGGGCGTAGGCGATGGCGTCGGCGAGGATCAGGCGACCCTCGGCGTCGGTGCTGATGATCTCGATGGTTTTACCGCCGAGCGAGCCGATCACGTCGCCGGGGCGGAACGCGTACCCCGAAGGCAGGTTCTCGGTGCAGGGGACGACCGCGAGAATGTTGACCGGCGGCCTAAGTTCGGCGATAGCCTGCAGGGCGCCGAGGACAGCCGCCGCGCCGGCCATGTCGTCCTTCATCTCGTGCATCCCTTCGCTCGGCTTGAGCGATATACCGCCACTGTCAAATGTTACCCCTTTGCCGACAAGAGCGAGGAGATTCTTGCTGCCGGGATTGCCGGTGTATTTCATGACGATCAGCCGCGGCGGTTCGTGGCTGCCCTGGGAGACAGCCAGGAAGGCGCTCATCCCCAGGGCAGCGATCTTCCCTTCGTCCAGCACCTGCAGTTCCAGGCCGAGTTTGGCGGCGATTTCCGCCGCCTGGGCCGCCATCTTGGTCGGCGTCATATGGTTTGCGGGATGATTGACAAGGTCGCGGGCGAGGTTGGCGGCGGCGGCGATCGTCTGTCCGCGGCGGGCGCCGGCGGTTATCGCCGTGATTTTTTGGGCGTCATTATCGATGATATAAAGATTCTCAGGGAGAACCACATCGTCTTTTGCGGTTTTATAGTGGCGAAACCGATAGTTTCCGAGCAGCGTACCCTCTACGAGCGCCTGAGAGGCCGCCTGTGGGTCGAAACCGGCCTGGCCGGCCCCGTGGATTACGGTGGCGACCGAACGGGCGTCGAGCTTCTGAGCGGCTCTGATGGCTGTTCCGGCGACGTCGCGCAGGCGGTCGAGGGTGAACTCTTCCTGCTTGCCGAGGCCGAGGAGAATGACCTGCCTGGCGCCAACGCCGGTGCAAATGTGGAGGATCGAGGTGGCGCCGTATTTGCCGGCGCCCTGCTTGCTGCGGATGAGGCCGGCGATCTGTCCGTCGAGGGCCGTGTCCACCGCCCCGGTGGCCCCGCTCGGCAGGTTTACTCCTTCGAAAACGTTGACAATCAGGGCGTCACAGATGATTTCCGTGATCGACCCGGTTATGACTTCTACCTGCATGATCTCACTCCTTGTCTCGATATCCATACACTATATTATGCCTTCCTTCGGCGGCGGGCAACAAAAAACCTGTTCCCTCAGGAACAGGTTTTCAGATACGATTTAGCGGGGTTCGACGATCAGCTTGATGGCGGTCCGCTCTTCTCCGTCGATCATGATATCGGTAAAAGCAGGGATACATATAAGATCGACCCCATGGGGAGCTACGAAGCCTCGGGCGATCGCTACCGCCTTGACAGCCTGGTTGAGGGCCCCGGCGCCGATGGCTTGCATTTCCGCTCCACCGCGTTCCCTGAGCACGCCCGCCAATGCTCCGGCCACCGAGTTGGGGTTGGACTTTGCTGACACCTTAAGAACTTCCATGCTTGTAAGTACCCTCCTTCAAATATAGCGAAAACGCTACAAGTCCTCGTCGTTGAGGTATTCGGTACAAGCAAGGAAATTCCTTTTTTTTCATGGGAAAAATTCAAATAATTGCAACATTTAGCAAAGATTTGGGGCGAAAAGCGTCGTTATTTGTTGAAAACAAGCACCCGGCCGTCTTCGCGGATGCCAATAAGGGCATTGCCGCTGTGGTCCTTCTTCATGCTTTCAAGCATTGTGCCGATGACTTCGTCCTGGACGAGGAGGTCTTCCTCGAGGATGGCGTCGTTTTCGTCAGCCACCAGACGATCCTGCAGCGCTTCCCGTAGCAGCGCGATCACCAGGGCGATCTCGCCTCGCGAAAGGGTCTCCACATCGCGGCGCAGGGTCAGCATGGCCACCGAATCGCAAGTGCTGCAACGAACGTCGGCGCTGCCGCCCCTGATGCCCTCAAGGGAGTGATAGGCCTCAATACTGGCAAGAAGCCGGCCTTTAATGGCCGCAAGCTCTGCGGCGGCCGGATTGCCGGAAAACATGAATGTCAGGTTAATGGCGCCGGCTTCGGCGTCGTAATTGACTTTACTGATTTCCGGATAGCGGACCAAAATCGATATAAGCAGATTGGCTCCATGGGAAATGCATTCTGAGTCCTGCTGCAGCTTCGGCAACTTCTCTCACCGTCCGTACAAAAAGTAATATGAAAGCAGCTTGCATAAGATATTCTCGCCACGGGCGGTCAATTCCTGCCGGCGCGCTGCTGGCAGAAATTAAAAACGGCCTGGTGACAGGCCGTTGTAACGTTTTGTGCCAGCGTTATTTCGCGTAATCCACCGCGCGGGTCTCGCGGATAACCGTTACTTTGATCTGACCTGGGTATTCCAGCTCGCTCTCGATCTTTTTTACGATATCGCGAACCAGGCGGATTGCGGTCAGATCGTCGATCTTCTCGGGCTTTACGATGATGCGGACTTCGCGTCCGGCCTGAATGGCGAACGACTTATCGACACCGTCGAACGAATCGGCGATTTCCTCCAGGCGCGTGAGGCGCTTGAGGTAACTTTCCAGCGTTTCGCGGCGGGCTCCCGGCCGGGCTGCCGAAACTGCGTCGGCGGCGGCGACAAGCACCGCTTGGACGGTCTTCGGTTCCTCGTCGCCGTGATGGGCGCCAATGGCATTGATGACTTCGGCGGACTCGCGGTACTTCTTGGCGAGATCGGCGCCGATGGTGACGTGCGGGCCTTCCACCTCGTGGTCGACCGCTTTGCCGATGTCATGCAGGAGACCGGCACGCTTGGCAAGCATCACGTCGACGCCCAGTTCGGCGGCCATGACGCCGGCCAGGTGGGCGACTTCGATAGAATGCTTCAGGACGTTCTGTCCGTAGCTGGTGCGGTATTTCAGGCGGCCGAGCAGCCTGATGATCTCGGGATGCAGTCCGTGGACACCGGTTTCGAACGTAGCTTGTTCGCCAGCTTCCTTGATTTTCTGCTCGACTTCCTTCTGAGCCTTTTCCACCATTTCTTCGATGCGGGCAGGATGGATACGGCCGTCGACGATGAGTTTCTCGAGGGCGATTCTGGCCACTTCCCTCCGGACGGGATCGAATCCGGACAGGATAACCGCCTCAGGGGTATCGTCGATGATGAGGTCGATGCCGGTGAGTGTTTCCAGGGTACGGATGTTGCGGCCTTCGCGGCCGATGATGCGGCCCTTCATTTCGTCGTTGGGCAGGGCTACAACCGATACCGTGGTTTCCGCGACATGGTCGGCGGCGCAACGTTGGATGGCGAGGGATATAATCTCCCGGGCCTTCTTATCGGCTTCGTCCTTGGCTTGCTGCTCAAGTTCCTTGATGAGCATCGCCGTCTCGTGCTTGATCTCTTCCTGGACGTTAGCGAGTAGGAGGCTGCGGGCTTCATCCGAAGTCAGGCCGGACAATCGTTCCAGCTCGGCCAGTTGTTTGGCGTAAAGCTCGTGGATTCTTTCCTGGCTCTTTTCCAGATCAGCCTCTTTGCGGCTGAGGGACTCTTCTTTTTTCTCCAGCGAATCGATCTTGCGGTCGAGATTTTCTTCTTTTTGCACCAGCCGGCGTTCCTGCCTCTGGAGCTCAGTGCGGCGTTCCTTGATTTCGCGGTCAGCTTCGGCTCTCAGTCGATGGATCTCTTCCTTGGCTTCAACCAGCGCTTCCTTTTTCTTGGATTCGCTGGCCTTTTGCGCATCCTCCAAAATCCTTTTGGCGGCGTCTTCAGCAAGGGCGACCTTGGACTCGGCGATATTACGCCTGATGTAGTAACCGATGCCGGCACCGATCAGTCCGGCAACGACCGCAGCTATGATCAGTTCCAAATTGATAGTTTCCACCTCCTTTTATGTACGGATACGGGTAAAGCCGAGTATCAACTCGGCTTTTAGACATGTTCACCGATGGCTATCCCTGTAATTCAGCTATCGTACACGTTTGGCCAATCTAATTGTAAATGTTTTTCAAACAAGTGTCAAGTTGACAAAATATCTTACTTTGGGAAAACTTATCGCCAAAATCGCGGGCTTGCGGGTCAGTCGTAACCGTAAAAACGCCGAAGAACCGCCAGCACAGTTTCGCCGTCGAAACCGCGGGCGGCAAGGAAACGGCCGACCTTGGGGGCGTCGGCCGCTTCTCCCTCCGGGAACTTTCGCGCGGCCAATGTGGCCGCCCGGTCATAATCCGCTGCTGGGTCGTAGCCGGCCAGTGCGGTATCGACCAGCGTTTTCGGCAGTCCCCGTTCAATGAGGCGTCGGCGGATACCGAGGCGACCGTGCTGGCCGTCGTCGATGCACTTGGCGGCCAGGCGCCCGGCCAGTGCGGCGTCGTTCAGATAGCCGCGCGCCTTGAGGACGGCGATGGCAGCGTCGGTTTCCTCCGGGTCGTAGCGGCGGAGCAGCTTCCGTCGTAGTTCCTGTTCGCTGTGGTCGCGGGCGGCGAGCAGCTTGACCGCCGCCGGGAGACAGGCTTTATTCGAGGCCATCGTCGGCGTCGGCAGCGGCGACGCTGGAACCCTTGACAGCGCCGGCAAGCAGCGATTCACGGATCTTGCCCTCTATCTCGTCGGCGATCGACGGGTTGTCGCGGAAGAAATCCTTAACGTTTTCCCGGCCCTGGCCGAGGCGGTGTTCGCCGTAGGAATACCACGCGCCGCTCTTGGTTATTATGTCGAGTCCGGTGCCCATGTCGACGATGCAGCCGGTGCGGGAGATGCCTTCGCCGTACATGATGTCGAAGTCGGCCTGCTTGAAAGGCGGCGCGACCTTGTTCTTGACGACCTTGACCCTGGTGCGTGTGCCGATGATGTCGTTGCCCTGCTTGATGGTCTCCGATTTGCGGACCTCAAGGCGGAGCGAGGAATAGAACTTCAGCGCCCGGCCGCCGGTCGTCGTTTCGGGATTGCCGAACATTACGCCGACCTTCTCGCGGATCTGGTTGATGAAGATCGCCGATGTGCGGGATTTGGAGATAATGCCTGTCAGCTTGCGCAGCGCCTGGGACATGAGGCGCGCGTGGAGGCCGACATGGGAATCGCCCATCTCCCCTTCTATCTCCGCTTTCGGCACCAAGGCCGCGACCGAGTCGATGACGATAACATCGATCGCGCCGCTCCGCACCAGCGCGTCGGCGATCTCGAGGGCCTGCTCGCCGTAGTCGGGCTGGGAGATGAGGAGATTGTCGATATCGACGCCCAGTTTGCGGGCGTAAACGGGATCCAAAGCGTGTTCGGCGTCGATAAAGGCGGCGATGCCGCCCGCCTTTTGGGCCTCGGCGATGATGTGAAGGGCGACGGTCGTCTTGCCGGACGACTCGGGGCCGTAGATTTCCACCACCCGGCCGCGCGGGATGCCGCCAACGCCGAGGGCGACATCGAGCGACAGCGCGCCGCTGGGAATGACCTCCACACCCATCCGGGCGTCTATCTCGCCCATTCTCATGATCGAACCCTTGCCATGATCCTTTTCGATCTGGCGGAGTGTATGCTCAAGAGCTTTCACTTTATCCACATGCTTGTCCTCCCATACAATTTCTAGACTTATTTTACCAAACGCCTGTTCGGTCTGTCAACAATGAAAATATTTGTCGTCTGGCGCGTGCGCAGATAATCGCAAGATAATATGGGGAAAATCTCCATCTGCGGCAGGAACTATTTAGAATTAGGCGAATATTTGAGCTTATGAAATTATTCTCAAGGAGGATTTGGCGTTGAAGGAAAAAATCCACCCACAGTTCCACCAGGCAACGATCACCTGTGCCTGCGGCAGCAGCTTCGTTTCCGGCTCGACGAAGAAGGCCCTTAAGGTTGACGTTTGCTCGAAATGCCACCCCTTCTTCACCGGGGTGCAGAAGATAGTGGATACGACCGGCCGGCTGGAACGGTTCACGAAGAAGTACGGTCTCGACAAAAAAGAATTGTAAAATCGGCAAAAACGGAGGGCAGAAGCCCTCCGTTTTTTTTATCTTGCTTTCGCGGGTTCGACGTTTATCTTGTAGCCCTTGATGGTATTCTTGTGCATAGCGGCCACGACGCGTTCGGCCATGTCGGCCGGCACCTCCACGAAGGTGAACTTGTCGTAGATGTCGATGGCGCCGATAACATTGCCGGTGAGGTCGGCCTCTTCGGCAAAGGTGCGGACGATATCCTCGGGGCGGATCTTCTGGGCGCGGCCGATGTTGACGAACAGGCGGACCATGCCTTTTTTTCCGCCAGTGTCGGCGAAGGACGGCCGCTCGTCGTTCTTTTCCCGGAAGCCTTCGAGCAGCAGCTTGAGAGCGGCGGCGGCGATATCGAGGCCGTCGTAGTCGGCGGCCAGGTCGGCGACCACATCGTGGTAAGCGGTATAGTTGCCCTGCTCCATAACATAGACGAGGCGGCCTTTAAGCGCTTCACGCTGCCGGTCGAGAATATCGGCCGAGGAAGGCAGCTGATTGCGGATTATGCGGGTTTTGGTGAGTTTTTCGATCTCCTTGAGCTGGCGGAACTCCCGCGGCTCGATGAAGGTGATCGCGACCCCCTTCCGTCCCGCCCGACCCGTGCGGCCGATGCGGTGGACGTAGGATTCGGGGTCCTGGGGAATGTCGTAGTTGATGACATGGGAGACATGTTCGATATCAAGGCCGCGGGCGGCGACGTCGGTGGCGACAAGGATCTCCAGCTGGTTGTCGCGGAATTTCTTCATCACCCGGTCGCGCTGGGACTGGGTCAGATCGCCGTGGAGGCCGTCGGCCATGAAGCCCCTCGCCTGCAGGGAAGACGACAGTTCATCGACGCCCTTCTTTGTGCGGCAGAAGACGATCGCCCTGGCGTTTGTCTCCGTCTCCAGCACACGGCACAAGCCGTCGAGGCGGTCGCGCGTCTCATAGTAAAACTGGTCGATGAGGGGAACGGTGATATTCTCGCGGCTTACCGACACCTCCACCGGGGAGCGCATGTAGCGGTTGGCGAGGGATTTGATCGGCAGCGGCATGGTGGCCGAAAATAGAAGCGTCTGGCGCTCGCCGGGCACGCTCTTGAGGATGTCCTCGATGTCGTCGATGAAGCCCATGTCGAGCATCTCGTCGGCCTCGTCGAGCACCAGTGTCTGCACATGGCCCAGTTTGATCGTGCCGCGGCGGATATGGTCGAGCAGGCGGCCGGGGGTGCCGATGACCACCTGGACACCGAACTTGAGCGCCCTGATCTGTCTGTCGATCGGCTGGCCGCCATACACCGGCAGGGCCTTGATGCGGCGAAACTTGCCGATTTTGGCCAGTTCCTCGGCAACCTGGTTGGCCAATTCGCGGGTCGGGGTGAGGACGAGCGCCTGCACCTGACGGCTGTCGGGGTTGAGTTTTTCCATGATCGGGATGCCAAAGGCAGCCGTTTTGCCGGTGCCGGTCTGGGCCTGGCCGAGGACGTCGCGACCGGCGGCAACGAGGGGAATGGTCTGGGTCTGGATGGGCGAGGGCTCCTCGAAGCCCATTTCGGTGATGGCGGCAAGGATTTTTCTGCTGAGCTGAATGCCGCCGAAGAAGCCTGATTCGGTACTGTGTTTCAAGAATGCTTTCCTCCTAATATGTAGATGGTGTATATTGTGGTAATGCCGGCGCCGGTTATAAGGCGCCGACGATGTACTGGCGCAGATGATTCAGCGCCGCCAGCGCCGTGCGGTGCTTGATGAATGAGCGTTGGCCGGAGACGCCGGTAAAGGTGTGTTCGAAGCAACTGGTGCCCGCCGGCCCGGTGACGGCGATGTAAACGAGGCCGACAGGCTTACCGGGCACGGCGCCGCCGGGGCCGGCGATGCCGGTAATGCCCACGCCAAGGTCAGTCCCGAAACGGGCCCGTATGCCCTCGGCCATAGCCGTGGCGGTCTCGGCGCTGACAGCGCCGTGGGCGGCGATCGTCTCGGCCGGCACGCCGACTGCGGCCGTTTTGACGTCATTACTGTAGCATACCACTGAGCCGGCAAGATATGCGGAACTGCCGGGCACATCGGTGATTCTGCTGGTGACGAGACCGCCGGTGCACGACTCGGCCAAGGAGAGCGTCAGGCGCTTCGCGGTGAGGTAGCGGCCGATGACCGCCTCGAGCGTGTCTTCGTCCTCGCCGAAAATGTACTCGCCGATGCGCTCGCGCAGCTGCCGCTCAAGGTCGGCGATCAGCGCCTTGGCTTCCGCGTCCGACGAGGCTTTGGCCGTCAGCCGCACATGGATTTCGGCGTTCCTGGCCAGCAGGGCGATGGTCGGGTTGCCCTGATTTTTGATATAGTCCTTGATACGCTCTTCGAGCGACGACTCACCGAGGCCGAAGGTGCGCAGGACTTTGGAGAGGATGGTCCCCTGGAGGCCGAAACGCTCGCTGAGGTAAGGAATCACAGCGTTCTCAAGCATGTGCTCCATCTCGTGGGGCGGGCCAGGCAGGTGGATAACGGTGTTCCTGTCGGTTGCGATCACCACGCCGGGAGCGGTGCCCCGCGCATTGTCGAGGACGATCGCCCCCTCGGGGATCATGGCCTGACGGATATTGTTGTCGGTCATGGTAAGGCGGCGGGAGGCAAAGAAGCTTTTTATGTTCTCGAGGCTGGGAGCGTGAAGGTACATGGTTCGTCCCAGCAGTTCGGCGGTCACCTCTTTTGTAATGTCGCCCTGGGTGGGGCCGAGGCCGCCGGTGGTGATGACGACGTCCGCTCTGGCAAGCGCAGTTGAGAGCACCTGGGTCATGCGAACCCTGTTGTCACCGACCGTGGACTGGAAGAGAACGTCGAACCCGATCTCGTTAAGCCGTCTGGCCATATACGGCGCGTTGGTGTTGACGATCTGTCCGAGGAGCAGCTCTGTTCCCGTGCTGACGATTTCCACTATCATATAATCACCCCGTATGATTGCTTCGCGGTTTTTTTCCGCGATTCCTTTTCTAAAGGCAAGAAAATAAAGTGCTTGTAGGCAGTTGATAAACCCCCATATACGTTGCCGGTCCGTCTTCGGCTCGCTTCGCCGTACTGCGCGCAGTACCGTCGCCGCTTGCTTCCTCGGTCCGCCAAGCATCTGGGGGTCATGAACGGGCCAATAACATTTCGAATGACATCCGGTATTATTCTTCTTCGGTTCGCTCCGCCAGCAGATCGTAAGCGAAGCCCTGGACAACACGGGCCTTTACGAATTCCCCCGGACCGGCGGCGGCGTTCTCCACATAGACGCGCCCGTCGACATCGGGAGCTTCGCGGTAGGAACGGCCGCGGGCCACCCCGTCCTCCTCCACCCCTTCAACCAGGACATCGAGCACTTTGCCGGCGAGGGCGGAGCCGATCTCTTCGGAAATCTTGGCCTGAATAGCCATGAGCGCGTGATAGCGTTCCTGTTTGACCTCGTCGGCGACCTGGTCTGGGCGCCGGCCGGCGACGGTGTCTTCCTCCTGCGAGTAAGTAAAGACGCCGACATGGTCGAACCGCTGCGCGGTCATGAAATCGCGGAGGGCGGCGAAGTGCTCCTCGGTCTCGCCGGGGAAGCCGACGATAAACGACGTGCGGATGGCGACGCCGGGAAGGGCGGCGCGGAGCTTCGCCAGCAGCCGCTCGATGTCGGTGCGGCTGTCGCGCCGGTTCATAGCGGTGAGGATATCGTCGTGGGCGTGCTGGAGGGGCAGATCGACGTATTTGCAGATTTTCGGTTCGGCGGCGATGAGGTCGATCAGTTCGTCGCTGAAATAACGCGGGTAGCAGTACAGCAGCCGCAGCCACACCAGCCCTTCCACCTTGACGAGCGCCCGCAGAAGCTCGGCGAGGCGGGGCTGGCCGTACAGATCGCGGCCATAGCTGGTGGTGTCCTGGGCGATCAGGCTGATTTCCTTCGCTCCCTGGGCGACAAGGCGTTCGACCTCCGCGACCACCGACTCGATCGGACGGCTGCGGAACTTGCCGCGCAGCCGGGGGATAACGCAGTAAGAGCAGCAATTGCTGCAGCCCTCGGCGATTTTGACATAGCTGCTATAGGCCGGTGTGGTTACCAGCCGGGGCATGGTATGATCGTAGATCGTCTCGCTGTCGCCGGCGATTACGACGCGGCGGCCGGCGAGGGCGGCGTCGATCGCCTCGCCGATACGATGCCAGGCGCCGGTGCCGACAATGGCGTCTACCTCCGGCAGTTCGTCAAGCAGCTCCTGACGGTAGCGCTGGCCGAGGCAGCCGGCGACGATCAGTGCCCGGCAATCGCCGTCCTGCTTGTAATCGGCCGCCTGCAAGATTGTGGCGACCGACTCCTCCTTAGCGGAGTCGATGAAGCTGCAAGTGTTGACGATTATGATCTCGGCCTCGCCCGGATCGTCGGTTATTTCTATCTGACGCGCGGCCAGGAGGCCGAGCATAACCTCGGTATCGACGAGGTTCTTCGCGCAGCCGAGGCTGATGAATCCTGCTTTCAGAAATGCCCCCCCTTTCCGCTAGCGTGGGCTGAGGCGCACCGTTTGCACCCACTTGTCCAGCAATTTGGTTTTCTGATCGGGAGAAAGAACGGCCTTGGCCGGAAACGGCATGATCTTCCTGGCGTTGTTATCTTTGGCGAATGCGTTCTCCGGGTTCGTGGGGATTAAGAAAACCTTATTCTTCATCAGCACCATCTGGGCGTCGTCGCCTGTCAGCCAGTCGATAAACCTGCCGGCTTCGACCGCCTGGGGGGCGCCCGCCGTCAAAGCGGCGCCGGTGATGCTTATCGCCGTGCCGTCGGCGGGCACGATAATCTGCAACGGGAAACCGTCATTGATATAACGGATAGCTTCGCTCTGGACCGTTATGGCGATATCGGCCTCGCCGAGGCCGGTCATGCGCGACGGGGTAGCCAGAAATTTGGCGTACTGTGCGACGGCGGGGTGAAGCTTGGCCATATAGGCCAGGGTCTCTTCCTCCCCCTTGGCGGCCGCCATCGAATAAAGAAGGTTGGCGGCCTGGTCGGCGACGAGAAAATCTGTCATAACAAAGCGGACGCCGGCCGTTTGCGGCAAATCGGCCCACTTTGCCGGCGGCTGGGGCAGTTTCTTGAGGAAATCGCGATTGGCGGCGAAAACGATAGGGTCGTACCACAGCCCGGTCCAGAGGTCGTTTTCCTCGCTGAAGCGCGCCGGGATAATATCGGTCTGGACCGAGGAGTAAGCGGCCAGGAGACCTGAGTTTTTGGCCGCGTCAAGCGTGGCGACGCCCGCCAGCACGACATCGGCCCGCGGGGCGGTTTGTTCCGTCTTTAGCTTGACAAACAGGTCGGCTGACGCCAGCGGCACGATACTGACGCGGACGCCGGCCGTTTTTTCGAACTCCTGGGCGAGGGCGGCAGCCTGATCGACCGGGATACTCGCGTAAACGACGATAGTTTTGACATTCTCCGGGCTCTGCCTGCTGGCCTGGCCGGCGAGGAAGGTGCCGGCCACGGCAGCGACCACGAGCAGGAACGATATAAGGAGCAGCGGTAAATAACGCCGCATGAAATGTGCCTCCAGCGCATAAAATATTAGTTAACGGTCTTAACTACTATACCCTGTATCTATTCGGCGCGCAACTGAAAAATCCTAGCTGCAGACGAAAACGGTGGCATTTATACCACCGTCAGCGGATAAGATGCGGAAGCCACTACGTTTTCCCGTGAGTCGGTAAGCGTAACCCGCACCTCGTAGGTGCCGTCGTGGGTGAAATCGACATCCTCCAGCAGCAGGCTGTTCACCTGGCGGTAGCTGGCGTCGGCCAGCGTAAAGGGGCCGTTATCGCCGCTCGCCACTATCCGGCCGTCGGGGGCGACGATTTCGCTTCTCTCCCTGTACCAATCGGTGTCTCCGCCCGCGCCGCCCCGCCAGATGGTCAGGATGGTGAAGGGCTGGGAATAACCCATCGTGTACTGGGTGAATTCGTTATGGATGTCGTGGTGGCCTTCGCTGTCGGTAGTCACCCCCTCGCACAGCAAGGCGGCCTGCAGGTACGGCTGGCTGTGGCCCATGGTTCTCCCCCATCTCCGTCAAGTAATCGCGTTAAAGTTATTCCCAACAAAGGCGCAATTAATGTATAATAGGGGCGACAAGAAACAGGAAAGGCAGTGGTAGCCGTGCAGTACCGACCCTTCTGGTTCAGGTTTTTCGACCCCAGGCTGACGGGGGGGATAATCGCCGTCGCCATCTTCATGGCGCTGCAGGCCTTTGCCAATATCTTCGCCCTGGGCACCTTAATCGCTCAACAGCAAATGACCACCGTGCCCTTCCACGTTCTCGCCGCCATCCTGTACAGCCTCTCGACGGTCGGCTTGCTAAAAGTCAACCGCAAAGCGCGCTTCCTCGCGCTCGTCATCGCCATTCTCATGGTGATCCAGGGCGGGATTATGATGCTATACATCAACCTGCTCGAAGGCATGGTCACCGTCGTGCTCTATGGACTGTCAGCCATATGCCTGCTCTCCGCCAAAAGCCGCGCCGTCTTTTATCCGCCGGCGGCAAACGACGCAAAAAAATAGACATACGCAATAAAGTCAGACTGGTGAGAAAGGCCCAGATGCGAGGCGCACCGGAAGAGCGCGCCGCGCGCGTACTTTGGGACGTACGCAAGCAAGCGCTCTGAGGAGCAACGCCGCAGATGGGCCTTTATCGACAGTCTGGAGCCAGGGTCAGCGTACCCTGGCTCTTTTCGTTTCCCGTTTACCCTTGCCGCGGCCAGGCGGCAGGGTGCGGGCCTTCTTCGCCGGCGGTCCTTGCGGCCGCCCCCCTGGCTGCCGCGGCGGCCTTATGAGGCATTTGTCGTCAAAACCGATGAGATCCTGGCGGCCGGCCTTCGTCAGCGCCTCCAGCACCAGCGGATAGTTCTTCGGGTCGCGGTACTGTAGAAGGGCCCGCTGGAGCCGCTTTTCGCGCGGGTCCTTGGCAACATGCACCTTTTCGCCGGTCAGCGGGTGGAGACCGGTGTAGTACATACAGGTGGAAAGGCTGCCGGGGGTGGGGATGAAATCCTGGACCTGCTCGGGGTGATAGCCCATATCGCGCAGAAACTCGGCCAGTTCGACCGCCTCGCGCAGGCCGGAGCCGGGATGGCTCGACATCAGGTAAGGCACGAGGTACTGTTCCTTGCCAAGTTCGGCGTTCATGCGGCGGAAGGCGTCCGCGAACTTCAGATATACCTCCTTGCCCGGTTTGCCCATCAGGCGGGTAACTTGGGGAGCAATATGCTCAGGGGCGATTTTAAGCTGGCCGCTGACATGGTGCTGGCAGAGTTCGCGCAAAAACTCGTCGCCGCCCTCGGCGAGCAGGTAATCGTAGCGGATGCCCGAACGAATAAAAACCTTCTTTACCTTCGGCAGCTGCCTGAGCGACCTGAGGAGCGACAGGTAGTCGCCGTGGCCGGCGTCGAGGTTGGCGCACGGCGCGGGATGGAGGCAACGGCGGTCCTTGCAGGCGCCGCGCTCGGCTTGAAACCGGCAGGCGGGCAGGCGAAAGTTGGCGGTCGGCCCGCCCACATCGTGAATATAGCCCTTGAAATCAGGCAACTCGGTCAGTAGCGCCGCTTCGCGCAGGATCGATTCGGCGCTGCGGGTCTGGATTATCCGCCCCTGGTGGGAGACGATGGCGCAGAACGAGCACCCGCCGAAACAGCCACGGTGGCTGACCAGGCTGAACTTTACCTCCTGGATGGCGGGCACGCCGCCGGCTGCGGCATATACCGGGTGATACGTCCGCCTGTATGGCAGATCGTAGATTTCGTCCATCTCGGCGGTCGTCAGCGGGTCGGCCGGCGGATTTTGCACCACATACTCGCCGCCGTGAGGCTGGACCACCGTTTTGCCGCGGATGGGATCCTGCTCGTCATACTGCAGCTTAAAGGCGGCGGCGAAATCCCGCTTGCTGGCGCTGACCGCCTCGAACGCGGGAATCTCCGCATAATTCCACAAATGTTCCAGGGAAGACGCCCGGTAGCAGGTGCCCTTCACGTCGCGGATGGCCGAAACCGGGATGCCGGCGGCAAGCTGGGCGGCAAGCTCCTTGATCTGCTTCTCCCCCATGCCGTAAACCAACAGATCGGCCTTGCTGTCGACCAGGATGGAGCGGCGCACGCTGTCCGACCAGTAGTCGTAATGAGCGAAACGCCTCAGACTGGCCTCAATGCCGCCGATAACGAGCGGCACATCCTTCCACAGCTCGCGGATGCGGCTGGCGTACACGAGGGTGGCCCGTTCCGGACGGAGGCCGGCCCGGCCGCCGGGAGAATAATCGTCGTCCGAGCGGAACCGCCGGGCGGCGGTATACTTGCTGAGCATGGAATCGAGGTTGCCGGCCGAGACAAGCACCGCCAGGCGCGGCTTGCCGAGGGCTTTGAAGGCGTCGGTCGACCGCCAGTCGGGCTGGGCGATGATGCCCACGCGCCAGCCCGACTTCTCCAGCAGCCTGCCGATAATCGCCGGGCCGAAGCTGGGGTGGTCTACATAGGCGTCGCCGCTGACGAACAGGAAATCGAGCCTGTCCCAGCCGCGTTTGTCCATATCCGCTTTGGATATCGGCAGAAAATCGTTGTTCATTGTCCGCTCCGTCGGTCAAATTAATGAAGGCTGTTATCCACAGCCTTCATCGTCATCTCTGCGTACCGGTAGTATTTACGGTGAAAGTCTTGCTTATTACGTCTCCGTCCCCGCCGAGCCGCCCCTGGGGCTGGCCGTTGTAGGTGAGATCGACGCCGGCGGCGTTGCCGAGGTGGACGGTCATCGTCTGGTTGGCGTTCCAGGTGAAGGTCTCCCCAACCCGCGGGATGCCTTCGTACAACTCGCGATCATCGGCGGTCACGCGAGTCCAGCAGTCGGCGGTGTACTTGGCGACGACCACGATCGGCCTTGCCGCCGGGGCGGGAGCGGGCGTTTTCTGGGGCGCGGGCGCCGGTGCCGGTGCCGGTGCGGGCTGGACCTGGACTTGGGGCGGTTTGGGCTGCGGGGCGGGCGGTTGGTTCAGGTGGTTGAAGACCGCCCAGGCGGCGCCGGCGATGACAGCCAACACCACCAGGACCATCACCCAACGGCCGAGCGAACCGCTCTTCTCCTCCTCCCGGCCGGCCTCCACCTTAGGCGGCATGGCGGACGGGGCAGGCGCTGCAGGCGCAGCGGCCTGGGGAGCCTGCGGCTGGGGAGCCAGGCTTTCGCGGTAAACATCGAGCGCCTGCTGGGGATTGAGCCCGAGGAAGGACGCGTAATTACGAATAAAGCCCTTGAGGTACACTTCTCCCGGCAGCACGTCATACTTGCCGTCCTCGATCGCCTGGATATAGATAGCGCGAATGCTGGTAGCTTTCTCGATATCCTTGACGGTCAAATTTTGCTTTTCCCGCTCGGCCCGCAGGAGCTCGCCTACTGTCGGCAACGGATATCCCCCCTTAGAGTATTGAGATAATCTATTATACCGGCCGCCGCCCGGGAAAAGTCCGCGGCGTCGACCTTAAAGGCATAGTCGGCGGAATCGGCCGCTTCGTAACCGTACAGCGGATCGTAATAATCGGTCAACAGAGTGCGGACGACATCCCGCACCTCGTCGGCGGCAAAGGCGGCCAACAGCCGGTCGGTCTTGGCCGCCCCGAGGCGTTTGCGCAGCGCCAGGATACTGGCGTGGATTTCGTCGCGGCGGGAGTTGTAAACATCGAGGTATTCTTCGATAAGACGCGTGACCCTTGTCTCGATATCGGCGTAGGCGAGAATCTTCGGCCCCTTCTTCATGGCCGCGAACAGCGCCTCAGGCGTGTAGACATTGCCGATGCGCTTGCTCTCGCACTCCACCAGTATATAGGGCGCGTCGTTATAACGGATCAGTTCCCGGAGGATGAGAGCGTCGAAATTCTGGGCGGTAGCCGGTTTGCCGAGTCCCACGCTGCCGAACACCGAACCGCGGTGGTTGGCGAGCTTTTCAAGATCGATAACCGGCACACCTTGTTCCTTGAGGAGCGAGAGCAGCGTCGTTTTGCCCACGCCGGTCGAGCCGCACAAGGTGACAACAGTCGGTTTGAGGTCGAAGGCTTCGAGGGCTTCGAGCACATAACGGCGGTAGGCCTTGTACCCGCCAAGCAATTGGTACGCCGGAATCCCCATGATTTCGAGGATGCCGACGACCGATTTCGAGCGCATGCCGCCGCGCCAGCAGTAGACGACGACCTCACGGCCGCTCCGGTAATGGGCGCGAATGCTGCCGACCAAATCCGGCAGCTTGGCGGACACGATTGCCAGCCCCTGCTGCTTGGCTTCCTCCGGTCCGGTCAGCTTGTAAATCGTACCGACCTCGCCGCGCTCCGCGTCGTCGAGCAGGGGGATGTTGATCGCGCCGGGAATGGCGCCGTTCGTGAATTCCGACGGCGAGCGCATATCGATGAATATGGGGTTGTCAAGTTTAAGGGCGTCAGCCAAATCTATTACTCTGTGCAAAAAGCAATCACCACATCTAGGAAAATCATATTTATTCTGCCCGCAACGACGGCTTTTCAAGCATCGGCGCTACTCCTTGTTGAAATAGCGGTTGTTGACCTGGTCGGTCGTCATGAGAATTTCGCGGGCTTTGCTGCCGATATTAGGGCCGACAATCTTCATCTCTTCCATCATGTCGATCAGCCGGGCGGCGCGGGTATAGCCGACGCGAAACTTGCGCTGCAGCATCGACACCGACGCCTGGCCTGTTTCCAGCACCATGCGCACCGCTTCCTCAAGCAGTTCGTCCTCCATCGTTTCACGGCCCTGGCGGTCGCCGTACTCGACGAAGTTGGTCACCCCTTCGGTGTATTCCGGATCGGTCTGTTCCTTGAGATAGGCCACCAGTTCCTCCACCTCGTTGTCGGCGATAAAGGCGCCCTGGACGCGGAGCGGCTTCGAAGCACCCGCCGGGTAGAACAGCATGTCCCCTTTGCCGAGCAGCTTCTCGGCGCCGGCCATATCGAGGATGGTGCGCGAGTCGACCTGGGAGGAGACGGCGAATGAGATGCGCGAAGGGATGTTGGCCTTGATGGTGCCGGTGATGACATCCACCGACGGCCGCTGGGTGGCGAGCACGAGGTGGAGACCGGCGGCCCGGGCCATCTGGGCGAGGCGGCAAATGGCGTCTTCGACATCCACCGGGGCGACCATCATAAGATCGGCAAGCTCGTCGATGATGATGAGGATGAGCGGCAGGCGCTCGTCGGGCAGCAGCTCGTTGTAGCGGGCAAAATCGCGCACCCCGGCGGCGGCGAACAGCGCGTAGCGCCGCTCCATCTCCCCCACCGCCCATCTGAGGGCCGCGGCGGCTTTCTTGCAGTCGGTCACAACCGGCGTCAGCAGGTGAGGAATGCCGTTATAATTGGACAGCTCGACCATCTTGGGATCGACGAGCAGGAATTTCACTTCGTCGGGGCGGGCCTTGAACAGGATGCTGACAATGAGAGTGTTGATACAGACGCTTTTACCCGAGCCGGTCGCCCCGGCGACAAGCAGGTGAGGCATCTTCGCCAGGTCGGCGACTATCGGCTGGCCGGCGATATCCTTGCCGAGGGCGACGGTAAGACGGGAGACGCCGCGCTGGAAGTCGTCGCTTTCGACGACCTCGCGGAGCGACACGGGGGAAACCTCCTTATTCGGCACCTCGATGCCGATGGCGGCCTTGCCGGGGATGGGCGCCTCCATGCGCACACCGTGGGCGGCGAGCTTCAGGGCGATATCGTCAGACAGACTGACGATGCGGCTCACCTTCACGCCGGCGGCCGGCTCAAGCTCGTAGCGGGTGACGGCCGGGCCTTGGTAGGCGTTGAGCACTTTCGCGCCAACCCCGAAATCGTCGAGGGTACTTTCCAGCAGCCGGGCGGTGTCGGTCAGCTCCTTAGTCGTCTTGAGAGACCGCGCTTTAGACGGTTTCCTCAGCAGCGACAAAGGCGGCAGCGAGTAGTGGGCAAGCGCCGCCGGCGCCGGCAGCGGCTGAGGGGCGGGTTTTTCGACCAGACGGAGCGAGGGCGCAGGTTCGATGTCCGGTTTTACGGCTAGCGGAGGCGGGGCTGTGGGCGGAGCGAATACCGGCGGAGCGTCGCGCTCCTGGTTGTAAAAGCTGCGTTCCCGGTCCGCGGCTGCTTCGTCGCGGGCTTTCTCGAGCGTAGTCGCAACCGCGTCGCGGGCGGTTGCAAGGCCCTTGCCGGCTTTGTTGCGGGCGGCGAGCAGCGTGCCGCCGATCGACCAGGCGGTCGCCAGCAGCAGCGAGGACAAAGCGACGCCGATCAGCACTATCAGGCCGCCGGAGACGCCGAACAATTTGCGGAGCGAGAACAACACCATGCCGCCGATCAGACCGCCGCCCGGCGTAAGGCTTTCGGGGAGCACCTCGCGGTCGACGGGAATTTTGAAATGATGGTAGATGGCCAGCGCGGTGATGTACACCAGCATCAGGCCCCAGAAGCGCAGCGAATAATGGACGGCTTTGCGCGTCCACACGTAGCGGGAACCCACCGCCAGCACGATGATCGGCAGAACGGGCGCGCCGGCGCCGAAGGAGTAGCGGAGGATTTTGGCGACAAAATCGCCCGCCGGGCCGATATTGAGTCCGACCAGACTGGCCAGAGTCAGGACGGCGGCGGTGACAAGAGCGATGCCGAACAGTTCGCACTTCAGCTCAGGCGTCAGCTCGGACAGGGATTTAGCCAAAACATACCACCTCAAGGGTGAAATTTCGCCGCAAGGCGGCGAAATCCTCTATTATCAGCGCAAATAAAGCGCTCCCATTGTTATTGGGAGCGCCTTCTCGTCCTTATTCGGGCGCCATCAGGGCCGGCTTGTACGTCAGCATCGTTCCCGGCTGAAGTTCGGGGCGCAGGTAGTCGTCCGGGGCGGTCGACAGCAAGCGGACGATGCGGCTCGCAAAAGGCGCCACCCTTTCCACCATCACCTTTGCGCCGGCCACTTCCGCCTCCTCATAGACGGAGCCCTTCTCAAAACCGTCGAGCACCAGCTCCATCGGCAGCACCGTCCACAGCACACTCATTGCCTTAGCCCCCTGCCGGCCTCTTTGCTTACCCGGATGAGCTCGCGCAGCTTGGCCAACGCCTGGGATACGCCGCCCACGCCGTTGATGAGGCCCATCTGCACGGCGTCGCCGCCGACGACCGAAGTGCCGATATCGCGCGATAACTCGCCGGTCTTATACAGCAGTTCCTTCCACTTCTTCTCGGAGATGCCGGAATGAACGGTGACGAACTTATTCACTCTGTCCTGCATCTTCTCAAGGTAGTCGAACGAACTCTGGGCGCCGATAACCAGCCCGGTGAGGCGGATCGGGTGGATGGTCATCGTGGCGCTTTCCACGATGAACGAATAAGTGGCCGAAGTGGCGATCGGCACGCCGATGCTGTGACCGCCGCCGAGGACGACCGATACCGAAGGCTTGGACATGCTGGCGATCATCTCGGCGATCGCCAGACCGGCCTCGACATCGCCGCCGACGGTGTTGAGCAGCAGCAGCAGGCCCTCGATCTCCGGGTTTTGCTCAATGGCGACCAATTGGGGCATGATGTGCTCGTACTTGGTCGTCTTGTTCTGCGGCGGCAGCACCATATGGCCTTCGATCTGGCCGATAATGGTCATCACATGGATATTGGTTTTGGCGGTCGGCACCTCGGTGGCGCCCAACTCCTCGATATTCTCCGTCGTCGCATTCTTCTTCGCCCGCCGCTGCTTGGGCGCCTCGGCCGGACCCTGGGGGTGAGGATGTTCGGTGCCGGGCTGCGGCACGACAGGATTGTCGCTTTGTATCATCGTTGTCCCTCCCGTTCCTTTTCATAAATAGTATGGAGGCACAAGCGACAAATAATACAATAGATACAAACGCTAAAAAGCGGCCAACCATACGGTTGGCCGCTTTGCGGCGATTATCAGACTTCCATAATAATCGGTAGAATCATCGGCCGGCGGCGGGTCCGCTCGTAGAGGAACTTACCAAGAGCGTCACGGACGCCGGTTTTGATTGTCGCCCACTCGGTGACGCCGCTGTTCTCGAATTTCTCGAGGGACTGTTTCACCTTTTCGCGCGCCTCGTCCATCAATTGCTCCGACTCGCGCACATACACGAAGCCGCGCGAGACGATGTCGGGCCCGGCCACCACGCAGGCGCGCTGCTTGTCCATGGTGACGACCACGATGAGGATGCCGTCCTGGGAAAGCTGCCGCCGGTCGCGGAGGACAATATTGCCCACGTCCCCCACCCCGAGGCCGTCCACCAGCACCTTGCCGGCGGTGACCTTGCCGGTCATGGCCCCTTTTTCGGCGGTAAATTCAAGCACATGGCCGTTTTCGGCGACAAAGATATTCTCCCGCGGCATGCCCAGCTCGTGGGCCAGCTTGGCGTGCTTGACAAGGTGGCGGAATTCGCCGTGCACGGGGATGAAGAACTTCGGCCTGACAAGATTGTGCATCAGCTTGAGTTCTTCCTGGCTGGCGTGGCCGGAAACGTGAATGCCGGATGCCGACTCGTAGATGACGTCGGCGCCCTGGCGCAGCAGGAAGTCGATCGTCCGCGAGACCATTTTCTCGTTGCCGGGAATGGGCGTGGCCGAAATGATGATCGTGTCGCCGGGCACAATGTCGACCTTCTTATGATCGGACATGGCCATGCGGGTGAGCGCGGACATCGGTTCGCCCTGGCTGCCCGTCGTCATGATCACGATCTGCGAGGCCGGGTAGTTGTTCATCTCGTCCACATCGATAATGACGCCTTCCGGGGCGGTCAGATAGCCGAGCTCCATGGCGATGTTGGCCACGTTGACCATGCTGCGCCCGAGGATGGCCACCTTGCGCTTAAACTTGCAGGCCGTGTCGATCGCCTGCTGGATGCGATGGACATTCGAAGAGAATGTAGCGATGATAATCCGGTCGCGGGCCTTGCGGAAGGCGTCGTCGAAGGTCGCCCCCACCACCCGTTCGCTGGCCGTATACCCGGTCCGTTCGGCGTTGGTGCTGTCGGCCAGCATCACGAGGACACCCTGGTCGCCAAGCTCCGCAAAGCGGTGGAAGTCGGTCACGAGATTGTCGACCGGCGTCTGGTCGAGCTTGAAGTCGCCGGTATGGACGACCGTGCCGACAGGGGTCTTGATCGACAGCGCCACCGCGTCGGGGATGCTGTGGCTGACCTTGATAAAGCCGACCTTGAAAGCTCCAGCCTGGATCTGATCGCCCGGTTTCACCGGGACAAGCGAACTGTTGGACACGCCGTTTTCCTTGAGACGGCCTTCGAGGATGCCCAGGGTGAGGCGGGTGCCGTATACCGGCAGGCTGAGCTGTTTGAGGACATACGGCAGGGCGCCGATATGGTCCTCGTGCCCGTGGGTCAGGAAAATGGCCTTGACCATGTCCTTGTTCTCAAGGAGATACGTGATGTCGGGGATGACAAGATCGATGCCGAGCATGTCATCCTCGGGAAAGGCCAAACCGGAGTCAATGACGATGATCTCGTTTCCGTAACGGATCACGGTCATGTTCTTGCCGATCTCCCCCAGTCCTCCCAGCGGGATAATTTGCAGTTTTCCCTTAGACAATAAAGAAAACACCTCCGAGCCGGCCCGTGGCCGGCAAAATAAGTCGTGTTATGGGATTAGCCGCTCTTGACAAAAAAAAGAAACTCTTCGACCGCTCCGTACACTTCTAGTATATTATAGCCTACTTGAAGCCGCAGAGCAAGGAGCATCTTACAGCACGTCGCTATTATGCGCAGAAAGGGGCCGGGTGATAACGAAAAGCCCGCTCGTCAGAGCGGGCTTTCCTCATTACAGGGCGCCGATTTCCTGCATAACCTTCCTGATCTGCTCGGTTTCGGCCGCCGTCGCCGCGATGAGGGGCTGGCGCAGAGGGCCGGCGCCGAGTCCGGCGAGGTTGACGGCCGTTTTCACCGGGATGGGGTTGGTCGTGATGAATATAACCTTGAAGAACGGCAGCAGCTCAAGGTGAATATCGCGGGCTGCGGCGACATCGCCGGTGAAAAAGGCAGCGATCATGTCCTGCATGCGCTTGGCGACGATATGGCCGGCCACGCTGACCACGCCGACGCCGCCCACTGACAGAATGGGGAGCGTGAGGCTGTCGTCGCCGCTGTAGACCATGAAATTCTTGGGCACGCTGCGGACGATCTCCGATACCTGGTCGAGGTTGCCGCTGGACTCTTTAACGGCCACGATATTCTTGATCTGCGCCAGGCGGGCGATCGTGGCCGGCAGGATATTGCTGGCGGTGCGGCCGGGGACGTTGTAAACGATCAGCGGCAGGCCGGTGTTGTCGGCAATTGCCTTGAAATGCTGATAATAGCCTTCCTGCGGCGGTTTATTGTAATAGGGGCCAACGACCAGCGAGCCGTGAACGCCCAGTTTCTCCGCTTCCTGGGTCAGGGCGATCGAAGCGCGGGTGTCGTTCGACCCCGTGCCGACGATGACGGTCGCCTTGTCGCCCACCGCGTCGAGCACGGTCGCGAACAATTTGAGCTTTTCCTCTTTGCTGAGGGTGGCCGCTTCGCCGGTGCTGCCGGCGACCACCAGGCCGTCATTGCCGTTCGCCACAAGATGCTTGGCGAGGCTGGCCGCCGCCTGGTAATTGACGCTTAGGTCGTCGTGGAACGGGGTTACCATCGCGGTTAGAATACGTCCGAAGGCTTTCACGTTATCCTCTCCCTTTCAGCGGAAACTTTAATATATCGTCAGTCCGCCAGGCCGAATTTTTCGTGCAGGGCCTTAACGGCCTGCTCCACATCGGCTCTCTTGACCAGGACGGAAATCGACGTATGGGAATCGACGGTCTGCAAAATGGGGATGTTGTGCAGCGACAGGGCCTCGACGAAGTTGGCCATGACGCCGGGCACCTCGTGGATCCCCCCTCCCACCACCGACACCTTGGCGCAGTCGTGGCGGGCCTCGGCGTTGTAGCCGAGCTTCTGCAGCCTGGCGGCCGCCTTGTCGGCGACATCCTCGGCCACGGTGAACATCACCTGACCGGGGTGGACGTTGATGAGGTCGACGCTGATCTTGCTGTCAGCCAGGGCGCGGAATATCTTATGACTTTCCGTGGGGGTGGCGTCCTGATCGAGGGCCACCCGGAGCTGGACGATGTTGGGCAGAAACGTCACGCCGGTCGCGATCCTTTCGGTCACGACGTTTCTTTCCGGGCCTTCCTTGGAAATGTTGGTTATCAGCGTGCCCGGCGCGTCAGAAAATGTCGATTTGACGACCAGTGGAATATTCTTCTGCATGGCGATCTCGACCGCGCGGGGATGAATTACCTTCGCGCCCTGGTGGGCAAGCTGGGCGACCTCGTTATAGCTGATAATATCGAGGATCTTCGCGGTGGGAACGATGCGGGGGTCGGCGGTCATGATACCGTCGACATCGGTGAATATCTCGACAACCTCGGCCCCGAGCGCGGCGCCGAGCACGGCGGCGGTCGTATCGCTGCCGCCGCGGCCGAGAGTAGTGAACTCGCCGTCGGCCGTGATGCCCTGGAAACCGCACACCACCGGGGTTTTGCCCATTTTGAGCAAATTCATTATGCGCGACGGATCGACCTTCATTACGCGCGCGTTGTTAAAATTGTCGTCAGTGGTTATGCCCGCCTGCCCGCCGGTAAGCATAACGGCGTCGAGATCGGCGGCCTGCAGCACCCCGGACATGACCACGGCGGAGATTATCTCGCCGCAGTACATCACATGGTCGAGCTCGCGGGCGGCGATCCCGCGGTAAGCCGTACGGGCAAGGTCGAGGAGAGTATCGGTGGCGTAGGAGTCGCCCCGCCGGCCCATCGCCGACACGACCACCACCGGGGTATACCCCTGCTCGCGGGCCTGGCTGATCTTGCCGACAACCATTGCCCGGACCTCAGGTGATGCCACCGACGTGCCGCCGAATTTCTGGATGATGATGCGCATGCTCACACCTCAAATTTGATTATGTTCGATCATATACTCGGCAATCTGGAGAGCGTTGAGCGCCGCGCCCTTGCGGATCTGGTCGCCCACCACCCACAGATTGAGGCCGTGGGTAACTGTGCCGTCCTCGCGGATGCGGCCGACAAACACTTCGTCGCGGCCGGACGTGGTGAGCGGCATAGGGTAAACCTGCCTGGACGGATCGTCCTCGACAACCACACCGGGGAATGCGGCCAGCAGTTTTTTCGCATCAGCGGCCGACAGCGGCCCGGACAGTTCGAGGTTCACCGACTCCGAATGGCTGCGGAAGACGGGCACGCGGACAGTCGTGGCCGTGACGGCGATCGACGGATCGGCGAGGATTTTCTGGGTCTCCTGAACCATCTTCAGCTCTTCTTTACTGTAGCCGTCGTCCATAAACACATCGACTTGCGGCAGCAGATTGAAGGCGATCTGATAATGGGCCGGCAGGCCGGCGCTCGGCAGTATCCTGGCCTCGACAGGCTTGTTCTCAGCCACGGCCTTCACCTGATCGTTGAGCTCGTCGATAGCCTCCTTGCCGGCGCCCGAAACGGCCTGGTAAGTGGAGACCACCACCCGTTTTATCTTAACCGCGTCGTGGATAGGCTTGAGGGCCATGACCATGATAATCGTTGAACAGTTGGGGTTGGCGATGATGCCTTTGTGCTCCTTGATCGCTTCGGGGTTGACCTCGGGCACGACCAGCGGCACTTCGGGGTCCATCCGGAAAGCGCTCGAATTGTCGATGACCACCGCGCCGTGTTTCACCGCCGCCGGGGCAAAAGTCTTGCTGGCGGAGCCGCCGGCGAACAGGGCGATCTCCACCCCTTTGAAAGAATCGGCGGTCGCCGCTTCGACCGTGTACTCCTTGCCGAGAAATTCGATCTTCCTCCCGGCCGACCGCTCCGAGGCCAGCAATTTGAGGTCGGCGAAAGGGAAATTGCGCTCGGCTATAAGCTGCAGGAACTCCTGGCCTACTGCGCCGGTGGCGCCGAGGATGGCTACGTTGTATTTGCGCATGATATTTGCCTCCGTGTATGCTTATGACATTATATTTTCGAGCCCGTAGACCAGGCCGTCGACGGTCAGCACCTTTTTGCAGGCCAGCAGCACGCCGGGCATGAAAGATTCGCGGGAAATCGAATCGTGGCGGATGGTCAACGTCTGGCCGAGGCCACCGAACAGCACCTCCTGGTGGGCGACCAGGCCGGGCAGGCGCACGCTGTGCAGGCGGATGCCGGCAAATTCCGCGCCCCGCGCCCCGGTCAGCTTTTCCACTTCTTTGGGGTGGCCCTGTTTCATCGACCCCCGCTGGGCCGCGATGAGTTCGGCGGTGCGGATGGCTGTTCCCGAAGGGGCGTCCAACTTCTGGTCGTGATGGAGTTCGGTGATCTCCACATACGGAAAATACTTGGCGACATTGACGGCCAACTGCATCATCAGCACCGCCCCCAGCGAAAAATTCGGGGCGACGATGGCGTTGCCGCGATGCTTCTTACAGAGCCCGCGCACCTCGTCGATATCGGCGGCTGAAATGCCGGTAGTGCCCACCACCGGGCAGACGCCGCTCGCGATGGCGGTGCGGATGTTGCCCATCACCGCTTCGGGGGCGGTGAAATCCACCATCACCTGGGGCTTGGTCTCACTGATAACCGTCGCCAGGTCGTTGCCTACTACCACCCCTATCTTCCCGACACCGATGAGGTCGCCCACATCGCCGAAATCGGAATTGACGTCCACGGCGCCGACAACACTGAGTTGTTCGTCCTTATGTACGGCTCTGAGCACTTCCCGGCCCATTTTGCCGTAGGCGCCGCATACCATGACTCTTATCATTGTGTCTCACCTCCCGAAAAATATGAGCAGCCGGCGAGCTTATCTCTCACCGGCTGACCGTTATGTACGGCAGCATCCATAGGAAAAATGAAAAACAACACTGTCTTTCAGATCACCTAGGAGAGATAGCGCTCCACCAAAGCTTGCTTTGGCGACAGTTTTGCATCTGTTCGATGCAAACCCAGTGGAAATGCAAGGCGGCATTTTCCACTTCGGCGGACAACCCTTTTCTTTCAGATCATCGACACCACTCTACCCTGAAAGTACTCTTGTTGCCCGCGCCTCTAACTCCCTGCGCAGGAATCTATTTATTTTACGTACATTGTATAATAATGGTTCCAGCGATGTCAACGCTTTTAAAAGAAAAGTTTCCGGCCGCCGAGAAGGCCCAATCTGCGGCGTTGCTCCTCGAAGCGCTTGCTAGCGTACATCCGAGTACGCGTCGCAGCGCCCTTCTCCGGTGCGCCTTGCATCTTGGGCCTTCTCGACGGCCTTTGCTCCTCATGTAGAAGTGTCGGCGGGGCTCGTAGTCGAGCCCCGCTTCACGGGCACCCTATTGCTGCTGGTTCTTCGTGCTGTGGCTTTCCACGTCCTTCGCGCCGCTCTGGCGGAGGATCTGGGCGGCCTGGTTGACCTTCTGGCTGTCGGTATGGATGACGGCCAGGATGCCGCCCTGGGCCACCTGCTGCTCGTAGCGGCGGCTTACTTCCGCCGGGATGCCCCAGTCGATCAGTCCCCCTGCCACCCCGCCGGCCACCGCACCGCCGAGAGCCGCGGCGATCGGTCCGGCGGCCACGATCGGACCCACGCCGGGGATAGCCAAAGCGCCGGCGCCGAGGATAAGACCGCCGATCCCGCCCAGCGTGCCACCGGTGAGGGCGCCGTCGGTGATATCGTCCTCGACGTACTCACCGCCCTTTTGCTGGCCGCCTTTCTTGGTCACGATGCTGATGTTCTCGTTGGTGAAGCCCTGCTGGCGGAGCGCCTGGATAGCCTGCTCGGCCTGATTTTTCGAATCGAACACCCCGATAACGGCCTGATTGCCCATGCCGCCCCCCTGACTGGAGGTCGCCTGCTGTCCTGCGGCCTGGCTGCCGCCGCTTCCGGTCATCATCCCGCTGGAATAACCGCTCAAAACGTTCTGACTGGTAGCTTGTCCCTGGCTCTGGTTGCCGGTCTGATTGGGCATCGACTGACTCCTCCTAACATTAAATGACAGTACTTGACATTCAATGTTAGTGTACCCGGCAAATCGCCGGGTATACCGCTTCAATCGTCGTCGTCGCGGCCGAGGACGGGAAACATTCGCTCATAGGCATTGTTGAGATCGACGATGATAACTTCGTCGCCGATGCGGCGGATGGTCTGCCAGGGCACCGTATGGGTCCGTTCGCCGCCCATCAGCGCCGTCAGGATGCCCCGCTTAGGCAGCAACAGGGCGTTTACGCGCCCCGTGCGGCCGTCGAACAGGAGGTCGCAGTCCTCGATGAAGCCGAGGCGCGCCCCGTCGCCGAGATTGATTACTTCCTTACCGGTGAAATCACTTAGCCGCACATCGTCACCTACTTATGGAGAATTTTCAGGAACAGGCGGGAAAATAAAGGCTGGACGATCGCCAGGACGATAGCCGTGACCGCCAGCGGATCGACCGCCACCGCCATCAGCGACACCTTTTCAGGCATATCCAGGCGCAAAAAAGATGTCAGGGCGACGATGGCGAGGTACACGCCGCCGGCTGTGGCGATAAGCTCCTGAAGGGCCGCAGCCACCGGCGACGACTTAGTCTCCACCCCGGCCACGCTGTCGCGGCGCAGGCGCACCCTGAGCCACAGGGAGAGCACGATGAGTGCGAGTAAAACGAGCAAAAGGACGAT
Organism: Sporomusaceae bacterium; assembly: GCA_031460455.1. Lineage (NCBI taxonomy): Bacteria > Bacillati > Bacillota > Negativicutes > Selenomonadales > Sporomusaceae > Sporomusaceae bacterium. The sequence goes on along the minus strand of JAVKTQ010000001.1, from coordinate 335,092 downwards.
GACCATATCCATCCCTCCTGCCAACTCTTACCAATATTGTTATGCGTCGCCTAGCGCGAATATGCTTTGCGGCCAGCCGCCGGCAGACCGATAAAAACCTTTTATGCCCCTACGCCTGACCGCCAGGCAGGAATTGGCCGGGGTTATGAGAATATTACGAAATATAATAACTGCGGGGGTGTTGAGAATTGTTCGTAAAACATGAAATCGGTTACGCCACCAAACGGGGCGGCCAACTGTCGCTCATCGACGACGCTGGCAATCAGGCGCTGGTATATTTCGACTTTGCCAAAAGCGAAGACGGCACCGTCACCGGCCTCAAGCCCAAAACCAAAAACCCTGCCGAGCTTGAGTATCTCAATGCCAACGCCGCCGCCATCCTCAAAGAAGTAACGAACAAATAAAGCCGGGAGGCTGCGCAGGCGGCCTCCTCTTTATATCGCACGGCAGAAAGCCGTATACGGGGGAAACGCTATGCTCAAAACGATAATCGCCCTGCTGCTTCTGCTCTCGGTCTTCTCGCCTGTCTCCGCATCTGTCGGCATGAGCAGGGATGCGGCCGAGGCTCACTACGGGGCTTTCCGCCTCGTCGCCGACGGCGGCGGAAAGCTGTGGACGCGCGACGAATGGATGGCGCGCCCGGCGGAAACACCGCCAGCGGTCGAGTACGGATATCTTGCCGAAGCCGGCGGCCAGGCGGCGACGGTCTGGCTCACCTACGACCACAAAGACATCGTTCGCAAAACGACCGTCATCCTTGAGGGGTCGATAACCCTCCGCGACATCGGCCGCTCCTTCCCTGCCATCCAAAACATGGCTTCAGGCGACGGCAGCGAAACCTTCCTCATCCGCGGCTATCCCCGCGACCGGCTTGCCATTCGCGCCCCCCGCCCCGGCGGCGATCTCCTCGTCACCTTCCTTACCGGCGATAAGAAGGACACCACAAGGCTCAACACCCACTCGCTCATCCGGGGATTCACTAACGCCGCAATAACTGCCGCAGAAAAGGAGCGGATGCTGATGGCCGACGAAGACGGGACGCGGACCGACCGTGACGGCTCCTGGCGCCGGGTCGCGAATTTCCTCCGCCCCGGACTGCATTTCTCCGAGCGGCTAGTAGCCCGCCGCAACACCGACATGATCGTCATCCACCACACCAAGATCGAAAACATGACCGTCGCCTCCATCCACGATCTCCATCTGCGGAACGGCTGGGCCGGCATCGGCTACCACAAGATCATCCTCCCCGACGGTACGGTCGCCGACGGCCGGCCGGAATACGCCATCGGCGCCCACGCGCTCGGCGCCAATAGCCACAGCGTCGGCATCAGCCTCGTCGGCGACTTCGACGTCTCCCTCCCCTCCTCCGCCCAGATGGCCTCCCTCATCGCCCTGACCGCCGAACTGGCCGGCAAATACGGCGTCAGCGCAGCCAACATCGTCGGCCACCGCGACGTCTACAAGGACACCACCTGCCCCGGCAGAATCTTCCCCTGGGTGGATTTTAAACGGGAACTGGCTGTGAAGATGCGAACAAGATGAGCCTTTAAACTCTCGGCAATCGCCGAGGGTTTTGTTTTTATAATTTCCAGTATAGCCACAAATGTATATTTTTCGTGGAAGGATATACCAAAACTTCCGGGAAAATAGATTTATTGAGTCCAAACACATAAGGGGGATTATCCATGGCTTCCACCAACCGCATCGCCGCTCTGCTGGCGATCTTCTTCCTGGCATTCGCCTGTCTGCTCGCGCCATCACCGGTCGCGGCCCAGGCCGGCCTGACGAAAATCGCCGCCGGCGTCTTCGCCTACGCCGACGTCAAAAACATGTCGCCCGCCAACAGCTTCGGCGCCAACGCCGGCGTCATTGTCGGCCGCGACGGCATCCTGGTCGTCGACACTCTCGTTTCCGCCAAAGAGGCTGACCGCCTCCTCAAAGACATCAGGGCGATTTCTTCCCGGCCGGTCAAGTACGCCGTCAACACCCACTGGCACCTCGACCACGCCTTCGGCAACTGCCGGTTCGCCGACCGCGGCGCCACCATCATCGCCCACGCCAGCGAAAAAGATAAGCTCGCCCTCAATGCCCCCGCCGCCCTCAACAAACCCCAGACATACGGCATGACCGCCGCCGACTTCGCCGGCACGACCACCGCCGCCCCGGCCATCACCTTCACCGATCGCATGACCATCGACCTCGGCGGCCAGCGCATCGAACTTATCTACGTCGCCCCCTCCCACTCTCCCGGCAGCATCCTCGTCTACCTGCCCGACAAAAAGATCCTGTTTACCGGCGACGTCCTCTTCACCGGTTACCACGCCTTCGCCGGCGAAGGCGACATCGACGGCTGGCTCAAAACCCTCGACTACATTCTCGATATGGACGTCGCCCTCATCATCCCCGGCCACGGCCCCGTCTCCTCCAAGAATGACATCATCGCCATGAAAGAATACCTCACCATCCTCGACGCCAAAGCCAAAGAGCTGTGCGCAACCTCCGACGACGTCGCCCACATCACCGCCGAACTGCTGAAAGCACTCCCGCCGAGGGCGGAGGGCGCCCACCTCGTCCAGGGGAACATCGTCTACAAATACCTCAAAAATAATTAGCGCCATACAATTGGCGAAAAAATAAAGCAAGCGCCGCGTAAGCCGTCGCTTGCTTTTGCATTTAGTTCAGGGGGCCAATCAGAATGCGCAGGCCCGTGGCGGTTGGCCGCTGAAATCGGACATCACCGCCTGGCCGTGCTCCAGGCAGAAGATTTCGAACACCGGGTTGTCTGGGGACTTATAAATCGACTTGACCAACGGGCTGTGTTCGAGGATAGCGTTTTTCATCGCCAGGTCGCTGCTGAAAATCGCTTCGCCTCGCACCCTGACCGTAACCATAGCTTTCGACGTAGTGCAGAACTCGATCGCGGGATTCTTCTGCAACTGTCGGTATACGTCTTTGTTGTTCGCGGTGCAAAACCACAGCTTCCCGCCCTGCTCCAGCATAAACCCCCACGGTCTCACCCGCGGCTTGCCGCCCTCAACCGTCGCCAGGCTCCCCATCGGATTGGCATACAGAAACTCGATTACCTCTTTCATTTGCGTCCCTCCGTAATTATGGTTCGTTGTCTAACCATTTATCTAAAATAATAAATCTACTTCCGTAGATTTATTATTGGTCACTTTACCCGTCAAAATTCTCGCTGACCGAGCAAAGCGTTTTTTCGAGAGCCACCGCTTCTTCCTCCGACAACCCGCCGTACGCCACGACGTTAAGCTTGGCGGAAATGTCGCGGAAAATCGGCCCCAGCGCCCGGCCTTTCGCGGTCAGCCTGATAATCGTCGCCCTGCTGTCGGTAGGGCTTTTCTCCTTCGTCACATACCCGTAGTTAACCAACTTATCGACGAGGACGGTGACGGTGGGCTTTGTCCGGTGAATTTTCCGGGCCATCTCCTGCATGGTATATTCCCGGTCTCCGAAGATGTGCAGCATTATCTCCCCGTGGGACGGGACAATGCCTTCCACCCCGTGATTCGCAAGCTCTCTGACGATGAATTTGTTGGCTTTTTCCCTGATTCTGCTCATTAGCGCAATAGCGTTGTTCTGCCTCATGTTTCCATTATAGTTAGACGTCTAATAATTGTCAAGAGGCGACCTAAACATATAAAACCCGCCCGGCTGAATGCCTGGCGGGTACTAAATCGCTATTCGGTCCGATGCCTAATTTCCGGTGCTCCCCAGACCGCCCTCCCGCCCCGCCGCGGCCTTGTCGCCGTCGGCGCGCAGGTACTTGTAGAAGATGCCCTGGGCGATGCGCTCGCCGCTGGCGATGCTCACCGTTTCGCCGCCGTGGTTGAACACGGCGATCATAATATGGCCTTCGTTGCCAGGGTTGTCGTAATAATCGGCGTCGATTATCCCCTGGCCGTTGATCAGGCTGAGAGCTTTTTTCACCGCCAGGCCGGAGCGGATGTGGATGCCGAGATACTCGTCAGGCTGCATATATGCTTTGAGGCCGGTGGGCACAAGCGTGACTTTGCCCGGAGGCAGCGAGGCGTCGGCAGCCGCCGTTATATCGTAGCCAGCGCTGGCAGCCGTCTTGCGCTCCGGCAGCGGCAGCCCCGCATCCTTATAAGCGGCGATAAACTCGAATCCGCGGTTCCTCATCGCGCCGCCTCAGCCCCGCAGACTGCTGGGGAGGATATTGTCCTTCACCGGACCGAGCGCGGTGAAGGAGAGCTTATCGGCGACAAATACGGTATCCATCATCTTTTGCAGGTCATCCATCGAGACCTTTTCGATCTTGGCGACAACCTCGTCAAGGGTCGTATACTTGCCCATCGTTATCTCCATTTTGCCCAGCCGCGACATGCGGCTGCTGGAGCTCTCCAGTCCGAGCAGCAGGTTGCCCTTGAGTTGCTCCTTGGTTTTATTCAGCTCCGTGACGCTGAGGTCGCCGTTTTTCAACTGCTCGACATTCTCGAGGATGAGCTCGATAACCTGGTCGAGATTGGCGGGGCGGGTGCCGGCATAGATGGTAAACAGGCCGCAGTCGCTGTAATTGCTAAGGTACGAGTAAATGGAGTACGCCAGCCCCCGCTCCTCGCGGATAGCCTGGAACAGGCGCGACGAGATGCCGCCGCCGAGGATGTTGTTGAGGACGTGGGCGACGTAGATGTCGGGCGACTCCTGGGCGACGCTGGCCGTGCCGAGGCAGAAGTGGACCTGCTCGCTGTCGCGGGCGTGCAGGCGGCGGGTCGGCGTCAGCAGGGGCGGCTTTGCCGCTCTGGCTTTTTTACTGCCGGCCAAGCCGCCGAAAAACCTGCCGATAAGCTCCTCCACCCTGGCGTGAGTGAGGTTGCCGGCGGCGGCGATGACGATGTTGTCGGGCCGGTAGAAATTGTCGTAGTACTCGCACACCAGATTGCGGTCGAACCGGCCGATGGACTCGGTTGAACCGAGGATGTTCCGGCCGAGCGGATGGTTGGGCCAGACATTGTCAAGATAGAAGTCGTGCACGAGCTCGTCGGGCGAGTCCTCGTACATATTAACCTCTTCCAGTACGACCTCCCGTTCGCGGGTGATATCCTCGGGAGCGTAGCGGGAGGACAGCATCATGTCGCTCAAGATGTCGAGCGCCAGCTCGAGGTGGTTGTCCAGCACCTTGATATAGTAGCAGGTGTATTCCTTAGCGGTAAACGCGTTAAGCTGCCCTCCCACCGCATCGACCGTTTCGGCGATGTCTTTGGCTGAGCGGTTGGCAGTGCCCTTGAACATCAGATGCTCGATGAAGTGACTGATACCGTGGTTGTGGTCCTCTTCGTTGCGGGAACCCGTCCCGACCCAAACGCCCACCGTAACCGATTTGACGTACGGAATGGCCTCGGTCACAACCCTGATACCGTTCGGAAGTGTCGATTTCTGATACATAGAATGCTCCTTTATCCTGGCTATAAGCTATCCTTATATTCGCTCGTTGCGTCGTAAATCCTGCTTTTGGCCATTAATTATTATAACTTTGTCGTTTAAATAAAAACCGGCCTGCGCCCAGAAAAACGCCCCCGCAATTTTGCGGCGGCGTTTTTCGTCAGTTGACCTGGAAGTATTTCACGATCCCCGTGAACACACCCTGGGCGATACGGTTGCGGTAAGCGTCGTTCTGGAGCTTCGCCGCCTCGGCGGCGTTGGTTACGAAGCCCATCTCCACCAGAATGCTGGGCATCGTTGTGTTGCGCAGCACATAGAATGTGGCCGGCTGCGTCCCTTTATCGACGGAAGCCGTCTCGCGGACAATGCCGCTCTGGACCTCCAGGGCCAGTTTGGACGACTTGCCGCTGGGGAAGAAGGTCATCGCGCCCGCTATTGAAGGATCGGGGTTGGAGTTGGAATGGATGCTCACGAACATATCGGCGTTATTCTGTTCGGCGATATCCACCCTGGCCTGCAATTCCTGGCCGAGCGAGCTGCCGGCCTGCGCTACGGTGCGGTCGGTTTCCCTGGTCATGACCACCTTGGCGCCGGCCTGGCGCAGCTTCTCGCGCAGCTTGAGGCTGACGGCCAGGTTGTTGTCGCTCTCATGAGTGCCGTTCGACACCGCGCCCGGATTGCTGCCGCCGTGGCCAGGATCGACGACGATCACCTTGCCGCGCAGCACGCCGCTGTCGATGACCGGCCCGCCACCCGAAGGGGAAGGCGGCAGCTTAACCGGCGGGGTGCCGGTCGTAGTCGAGCCGCCGCCGAAAATATTGAGAATGGGACCAAGGATTTTGTCGAACAGGAAGCTGAACAGCGTGTTCAATATGCCGCCGCCGTCGGATGATGGCGCTGTAGGTGCGGTAAGCGCGCCGAGGACATCGCCCACGCCGGCCGCCTGGGAGACGGACAGCGGGGCGAGGATGGTCAGCACGACAGCCAGCAACAGAATCCAGGACAGCAGCTTGTGGCGTTTCTTATTATACACTGTGGACCTCCTGTACTATTGTTGTCGGGCTGCTCACAGGCCGAACCTTTCCTTGACCGTCCGCCAGAGCGCCGGGTCCTCCTCGCCGAGCTTCCACAGGGCCGCGCCGGCGATGTCGTACTTCTTCACGAGATCCAGCTTGTACGCGGCGCTCCTGCTGTTCTCGAACCAGACGGTGTGGCTGACGCCGTCCGCCGCCGTATAGCTGAAGTACGGCGATTTCGCGGCCTCGTCCCACTTCACCGCCGCGCCGTGCTTTTCGGCCAGGCTCATGATCGGCGCGTATTCGAGGCTTTCAACCCCTTTACTCGACCAGTCGTAGCCATAACCGGCCACACCGAGGTATAGCTTGTTCTTGGGAATGAACTTGAGCGCGTATTTCAGGCTGTTCTCCACCCAGGTGATATCCGCTATCGGGCCCGGGCCGCTCCAAACGCCGTGGTTATCGTACGCCATAATCACGATGCGGTCGGCGTACAGGGCCAGTTGGCCGTAATCGTAAGCAGCCGCGACATCGCTCTGCTCGTCCGTTTTCGGGAAAACGTCGATTGACACGATGTAGCCCTGGGGTTTCAGGCGGCCGTAAAGCTCCTTCATGAAGGCCGTCAGATTGCCGCGGTCGCCGGCCGGCACCATCTCAAAGTCGATGTTGACACCGTCGAGCTTATACTTCTTGATATAGGCCTCAAGGTTGTCGATCGCCGTCTTGCGCAGCGCAGGGCTGGCCAGCACCGTGTGCACGGGCACGGACGCGCCCGTCTGCTTGGCGTTGTTGACCAGCAGCAGCACCTTGGCGTTGTTGGCGTGGGCGTATTTCACCACCGCAGCATGGTCGTTGCCGCCGCGGTCGGTGAGCGCGCCGCTCTCCTCGATCGTCCCCCAGAAAGGGATGATCGTCCTGATCGTATCGATGTTCTTGGCCAGCGCGGTGTAGGACGACGTGTCGGTCGGCCACCATTCGGCGTAAAAGCCCATCATCTCCTTGCCGCCTGTCAGCGTCCCCGGCAGGCCGGGCTTGTCCCCCGTAGCCGTATCGGAGCCGAACATATTGCCAAACAGGTTGCCGAGGAGCAGCCCCAGCAAGATGTTGAAAATCCCGTTGCCGGACGACTTATCGGCGCCGGTGGTCTGGCCGGTGAGATCGCTCAGCGAAAACGCCTGAGCCGGCGCCGCCGGCGCAAGGACGGCGGCGAACACGACGACAAGGGTAATCACGGCGATATACTGCCTGTACTTAATCATCTCGCTACCTCCCCTTACGACAATTAAAAGCGGCTACCCGGCAGCTCGAACCGTCAGATAGCCACTTGTTATGTTAACATAGTATCACATGTGAGGCCCATTAATCAATAACAATTACCGGCAATCGTGTACGGGCGCCTATAACCCCCCATCTGCGGCGTTGCTCCTCGAATGCTCGCTAGACGTACACAACCAAGTACGCCGTCGCTTCGCATTCTCCGGTGCGCCTTGCATATGGAGGATTCTAGGCGCCCTAAACTTATAGGCGTTTGTATTGTGAGCTTATCTTAGTTCAGTATATCAGAAACGGGCTTAATCGTATACCCTCTCCCGTGAAGGCGAAATATCAGCTCAGGCAGGGCCTGGGCAGTCGGTTCGGTGGGATGCATCAGAATGATGGCGCCATTGTGGACTTTACCCAACACCCGGTTCAGAATGGTCTCAGCCGGCGGCCGTTTCCAGTCGACGGTGTCCACACTCCACAGGATCGTCGTATAGCCCAGCTCGGCCGCGGCCGTCAGCACGGCGGCGTTAAACTCGCCGTACGGCGGCGCATAAAGCGTCGTTTTCACCCCTGTAAGCTCCTCCACCAGCTTTTCGGTGCGCAGAATCTGATCCTGGTTCTGGGCAATGCCGAGCGTGTTGGGGTGCGGGTGGCTGTAGCTGTGGTTGCCGAGCTCGTGGCCGCGGGCCGCCAGCTCCCGCACCAGGTCGGGATGCCGTTTCGCCCAGCTGCCGCCGATAAAGAAGGTCGCCTTCACGCCCGCCCGGTCGAGCGTGTCGAGCATCGCCGGCAGATACTCTTCGCCCCAAAAGATATTGCAGGCCAGAGCGACCTGCTGTCTGCCGGGATGGCCGTTATAAATCGGCCGCGGCGCGTTTCTCTCGGCCGCGATCAGCCCGGCGAGCCCTGGCAGCAGGCCGGCCAGGAAAAAAAAGCCGGCGGCAAAGCCGAGATACCAGCGCGGCACGCGGCCAACAAAAAAAAGTCGCATCAGATCAGTCGCCCTCCTCCCCGTCTCTTTTACAATCTATTATCCTGACGCCGGTTTCATGAAAAAAAACCGCCCCTCCGGTCTTGCCGGCAGGGGCGGTCTGCTTATTTAGATATGCTATTACTCTTCCCTGGTTTTCGCCGCTTCGCTCCTGAGCAGATCCTTGCGCGACAGGTTGATGCGGCCTTGGCGGTCGATCTCCGTAACCTTGACGAGAATTTCGTCGCCGATTTTGACGACATCCTCGACCTTGGCGACCCGTTCGAGGGCCAGCTGGGAGATATGGACGAGGCCTTCCTTGCCGGGAAGGATCTCGACGAACGCGCCGAAGTTCATCAGGCGGGTGACCTTGCCGAGATAGCTTGCGCCCACTTCCACGTCGCGGACGAGCGTCTCGATGATCTTTACCGCTTTCTGGGAAGCCTCCTGGTCTACGGCGGCGATGTACACTTTGCCGTCGTCTTCGATATCGATGGTGACACCCGTCTCCTCGATGATCTTCTTGATGATCTTGCCGCCTGGGCCGATGACGTCGCGGATCTTGTCGGGGTCGATCTGCAGCGTGATAATCCGCGGCGCGTACGGTGACATCTCGGGGCGCGGTTTGTCGATGGCGGCCAGCATTTTGCCGAGGATGTGCATCCGTCCGCGGTGCGCCTGTTCGAGGGCGCTATCCAGGATGGCGCGGTTGATGCCGGCGATCTTGATGTCCATCTGGATGGCTGTGACGCCTTTTTCCGTCCCGGCCACCTTGAAGTCCATGTCGCCGAGGGCATCCTCGAGCCCCTGGATATCGGTGAGGATCGTGAAATACTCGCCGTCTTTCACCAGACCCATAGCCACGCCGGAAACCGGCGCCTTGATCGGCACGCCCGCGTCCATCAGCGCCAGGGTGCTGCCGCACACGCTGCCCATCGACGTCGAACCGTTGGACTCGATCGCCTCCGACACAAGGCGGAGGGTGTACGGGAACTCGGCCTCGGACGGGATCATCGGCAACAGGGCCCTTTCAGCCAGTGCGCCGTGGCCGATCTCGCGGCGGCCGGGGCCGCGCATCGGCTTTGTTTCGCCGACGCTGTACGGCGGGAAATTATAGTGATGGATATAACGCTTGTGATCCTCAACGCCGAGACCGTCCAGGAGCTGGTCTTCGCTCAGCGTCCCAAGGGTGACGACAGAAAGGATCTGGGTCTGACCGCGGGTGAACAGTCCTGACCCGTGGGTACGGGGCAACAGGCCGACCTCGCAGGTTATCGGCCGTACCTCGTCCAGCTTGCGGCCATCGGGACGGATTTTATCGATGGTAATCATCTTGCGGACGATTTCCTTGAGGACTTTGCCGATCATATAGGAAACTTCCTTGGGGTTGTCGGGGAAGATTGCCTTGAAATGGGCAATCGCTTCGTCCTTGACCTTTTTGGTAGCTTCGTCGCGGCTATGCTTGTCAGCGTTGGCGACCGCCGTTTTCAGGTCGTCGGTGACAAAAGCGCGCACCGCCGCCTCGATTTCGGACGGCACTTCGTAGCGCTTCAGCTCGCGCTTGGCTTTGCCGATCTGGCTGACCATATCCTCCTGGAGGGCAACGATCTCACGGATAACGCCGTGGCCGTGCATGATGGCGTCGAGAATGACCGACTCGGGCACTTCGTTCGCGCCGGCTTCGACCATCATAACGGCATCTTTGGTGCCGGCGACGATCAGGTTAAGGTCGCTTTTCTCCTGTTCCTTGACCGAAGGGTTAATGACGAACTGCCCGTCGACAAGGCCGACCCTTACGCCGGCGATCGGTCCGCCGAACGGAATATCCGAAATGGCGAGAGCGCAGGAAGCGCCGATCATCGCCGGCATATCGGGCGGACTGTCGTGGTCCACCGACAGAACGGTGGTCACAACATGCACATCGTTGCGGAAGCTCTCGTCGAACAGCGGACGGATAGTGCGGTCGGTGAGGCGGCCTGCCAGAACGGCCGCTTCGCTGGGGCGTCCTTCGCGCTTGATGAAGCCGCCGGGAATCTTGCCGACAGCATACATGCGCTCCTCATAGTCGACAGTCAGCGGGAAAAAATCGATACCTTCGCGCGGTGTTGCGGAAGCTGTTGCGGCGGCGAGCACCACGGTGTCGCCATAACGGACAAGCACCGAACCGCTCGCCTGCTTGGCCATCTTACCGGTCTCAATGACAAGCGGCCGGCCGCCAAGCTGCATTTGAAATGTGTGCATATTCGGTTTTCCTCCTCTAAATCCCCTATTCTTCTTTTTCCAAAGGTTAACTCTTCGACATTTTTTGTATTATTCCCTTTTTTCCAGGCTGCTAACCCTGAGGGAACAACAAAAAAGCGGGGGTTCTCCCCGCTTTCCGTTATTTTCTGAGGTTGAGTTTTTCGAGGATAATGCGGTAGCGAGCAATGTCGTTGTCGCGCAGGTAGTTGAGAAGACCCCGGCGCTGACCGACCATTTTCAGAAGACCACGACGAGAGTGATGGTCTTTCTTGTGCTCCTTGAGGTGTCCGGTGAGGTAGTTGATACGCTCGGTAAGGATGGCAATCTGTACCTCAGGCGAACCGGTATCGCTTTCGTGGACGCGATACTTCTCGATGAGCTGCTGCTTTTGTTCCGGTGTAAGCACGATATTCCCTCCTTTTTTCGCTGATCCCCAGTGGCCAAGACAATCGTCGGAGAGTCGAAAATCCTCGCCATGGTTCAGGTGATTATTATACCCAGCTCTGCCGCCATAATGCGCGATAGGCTGGTTATCCTCTATATTCTACCATAAAGAATTTCGGCTGTAAACAATCTTGCCGGGTTATTTGAAATACTGTCCGGCGGCGGCGATGTCGCGGGCAATCTGGGCCTTAAGCTCCTCGGCGCCGGCAAAGGTGCGTTCGTCGCGCAGCTTGGCGAGGAAATCGACCGCGATCGTCCGGCCGTACAGATTGCCGGTAAAGCCGAGCAGATGGACCTCGATATGGCGGGCTTTGCCTCTGAAGGTGGGGTTTGCGCCGATATTGGCCACACCGCTGTAGCTGGCGCCGTCGACGTACACATCGGTGGCGTAAACGCCGTCGGCCGGCACGATCTGCCCGGCGGCGGCGGTGATGTTGGCGGTCGGAAAGCCGAGAGTGCGGCCTCGCCCCTCTCCCCTGTTCACCGTGCCGCTGACGCGGAATGGGCGCCCCAGCAGCGGCGCAGCCTCGGCGACATCGCCGGCGAGGATGAGTTGGCGGATGAGCGTGCTGCTCACGATCGTGCCGCCCAGCTCCACGGCCGGCGGCACGAGCACCTCGAAGCCGCGTTCGCGGCCGGCGAGGGCCAGCATCTCCGGCGTGCCCGCGCCCCGGTGCCCAAAGGAGTAATTGGGGCCGACGACGACGCATGACGGGCGGAGGTTGTCCACCAGCAGGTCGATGAAAGCGGCGGGCGGCAGTTCGAGCAACGCGCGGTCGAAGGAAACCGACAGTAGCACGTCAGCGCCGAGGGCGGCGATCAGCTCCTCGCGGTAGGCGGCGGTTATGAGCAGCGGCGGGCTGCGATCAGGGTCGATGACCGACAGGGGGTGATTGTTGAAGGTGAAAACGATGCTGGCGCCGCCGGCTTTACGGGCGCAGGCGGCCGCCGTGCGGATGATATGCTGATGGCCGACGTGGACGCCGTCGAAGGTGCCCAGCGCTACGGCCGAATTTACGAACCGTCCGCGGATATCGGTCAGCCGGGTATAAACCTCCATAGCAAGCTCCTTTACGGGGTCTGGCCGAGTACTTTGACAGGCGCCAGGAGCGGCGCACGGGGATCGCGGCGGGCAATGCCGAGAAAACCGCCGGCGGGGCTGTAGACGGCCAACAAATCGCCGCCCGCGGGAATATCGCGGGCGATGCTCTGCCCGTGTCCGAACCTGGCGGCTTCGTCGTCGCCGAGGACAACGCGGGCGAGATGGCTCACGGCGTAATCCCCCGGCAGCAGAGCCGCTTCGGGGTTGGCAGCGATCTCCTCGAAAGATTTCGCCGCCGCCAGGGTGAAGTCCCCCACCCTGGTCCGCACGAGAAAGGACATCACGGCCGGGCAACCGGCCCGCGCGCCGATATCGGCGCACAGCGTCCTGATATATGTGCCTTTGGAGCACGTCACATCGAAGGTGATGGTCGGTGCGGCGACCCTGACGAGGCTGATGGCGGCGATATCGATTGTGCGCGTCCGCCGCTCCACCGTGATCCCGGCGCGGGCCAGCTCGTACAGTTTGCGGCCGCCCACCTTGATCGCCGATTGCATCGGCGGCAGTTGCTCGCTTTCGCCCAGGAATGAGGCGAGCACGGCGGCAATTTCGTTCGCAGGCGGCAAGCTGAAGCCGGCGCGGGAGGCGACGATCTCGCCGTATTCGTCGCCACTGTCAGTTGCATAGCCGAAAGTAAGCTCGGCGCGATAATCTTTGTCGGCGTCGGCGGTGAACTCGATCAGCCGGGTGGCCGGGCCGAGAAAAACAGGCAGAACGCCGGCCGCCGCAGGGTCCAAGGTGCCGGCGTGGCCGACCTTTTTAAGACCGTATACCCGCCGCACATAGGAAACGACGTCGTGCGACGTCACCCCCGGCGGCTTGAGAACATTGACGATGCCCGACCTCATAAGCCCGCTTCCGCCAGGAGGCGCTCGGCCGCCCGCAGGATCTGCTCCTTCGCGTCCGCCAGGCCGCTGCTGACCGTACAGCCCGCGGCGCGCGCATGGCCGCCGCCGCCGAAGGCCAGGGCCAGGCGGCTGACATCGCAGCGGCGCGAACGGAAACTGACCCTTGTGGCGCTATCGTCGACCGGTTTGAACATCACGGCGATTTCCACCCCTTCGATATTGCGGGGGTAGTTGATATAGCCCTCGGTCGTCTCGGCGCCATTCTCCGTCGGGTCGATATCCACCGTCACGGCGGCTATCCGGCCGCCGGCATATACTTCGAGGCTGTCGAGGACGCTGCGGAGCGTCATTATACTGGCGAGCGGCTTTGTCTCAAGCTGCTCGGCAATCACATGGGGCTGGGCGCCGCGATCGATGAGATCGGCGGCGTGGCGGAGCGTGGCCGACGATGCGTTCGCATAACGGAAAAAACCGCAGTCGGTGGCGATGGCCGTGAACAGGTTCACGGCCATGTCGGCGGTGATCTCCAGCTTCATCAGGTGCAAAAGGTCGAGGATTATCTCGCCGGTGGCCGCAGCCTGGCTGTCGATATACCAGTAATCGGCGAACTTCGTGTTCGAGATATGGTGGTCGATGTTGAGCGTCTTCGCCCTTACGGCCTCGGCGACGGCGGTCACGCGGTCGGCGTCGCTGGCGTCGAGAACGACGAGCAGGTCGGCCGCCAAATCGTCCTCCGGTCGGCGGATGAGCTCGGCGCCGGGCAGGAAGCGGTAGACAGCCGGCACCTCGTCGTCGAGGAGCAGCCACACCTTTTTGCCGCAGGCGGCCAATGGGGCGTAGAGAGCCAGCATCGACCCCAGGGAATCCCCGTCAGGATGGATGTGGGCGGTGATGACGATGCGGTTTGCTTCGGCGAGCATCCGGGCGGCACGGCGCAGGGAAATCTCCATCCTACCTGTCCGCCTCTTCGCGTTTGAGCTTTGCCAACAGCTCGTTGATATGGGCGCCGTATTCGAGCGACTCGTCGATATGCAGCGACAGCTCGGGGCTGAAGCGCAGCTTGATGCGCTTGCCGATCTCGCTCCTGAGGTGACCGACCGCCTTCTGGAGCGCCTGCCAGGTCGCCGTTTTTTCCTCCGCGCTGCCCATAAGGCTGACATACGCCTTGGCGGACCGCAGGTCGCCGGTAACGTCCACCCTGGTGACCGTCACGAAGCCAATCCGCGGATCCTTTAGTTCGGTAAGGATTATCTTGCTGAGTTCCTGTTTGATGAATTCCTGCACCTTCTCAGTGCGTAGCTGACCCATAATCTATCCCCCGCTTCGTTAGCTGGGTTTGACGAGTTCCATCGTGAACGCCTCGATGATATCGCCTTCCTTGATGTCGCGGAACTTCTCGATAGTGATGCCACACTCGTAGCCGGTGGCGACCTCTTTGACGTCGTCCTTGAAACGCCTGAGAGACTCAAGCTTGCCTTCGTGGACGACGATGCCGTTACGGATGATGCGCACCTGCGAGGTGCTCGTTATCTTGCCTTCGAGCACATAGGAACCGGCCACCACCGCCTTGGGCACGGAAATGAGCTGCCGTACCTCGACGCGGCCGAGAATGACCTCCTTGTACTCGGGGGCGAGCATGCCGGTCATGGCGGCTTCCACATCGTTGAGGGCCTCGTAGATGACCCTGTAGAGGCGGATATCGATCT
Organism: Sporomusaceae bacterium; assembly: GCA_031460455.1. Lineage (NCBI taxonomy): Bacteria > Bacillati > Bacillota > Negativicutes > Selenomonadales > Sporomusaceae > Sporomusaceae bacterium. The sequence continues at coordinate 320,081 of JAVKTQ010000001.1, read as the reverse complement.
TCTCCTTTTCGGCGGCCTGTCGGGCGTTGGTGTCGGGGCGGACGTTGAAGCCGATTATCAGCGCGTTGGCCGTCGACGCCAGCATGACGTCCGACTCATTGATCGCGCCGACGCCGGCATGAACGATATTGACCCGCACCTCTTTGTTTTTGAGGTTTTCAAGCGCCTGGCGAAGAGCCTCGATCGAACCCTGGACATCGGCCTTGACGACGATGTTCAGATCTTTGAGGCTGCCTTCCTGGATATGCTTGAAGAGATCGTCGAGGGACACCTTCGAGGTCTGGGCCTGATCCTCGGTGCGCTTCTTGGCGACCCGTTTCTCGGCCACCGCCCTCGCGGTGCGCTCGTCGACAACATACAGCACATCGCCGGCCTGGGGAACGTCGGACAGGCCGAGCACCTCCACCGGCGTTGCCGGCAGCGCTTTCTTGACCTTGTCGCCGCGGTCGTTGATCATCGCCCGCACCTTGCCGAAAGCCACGCCGGCGATGATCGAATCGCCGACATGCAGCGTGCCCTTCTGGACGAGAACGGTGGCGACGGGGCCGCGGCCCTTGTCGAGCTGGGCCTCGATAATCGTGCCGAGGGCGGCCCGGTTGGGGTTGGCCTTCAGGTCGCCCATCTCGGCCACCAGCAGAATCATCTCCAGCAGTTCGGGGATGCCCTGCTTGGTGTACGCGGAAACAGGCACCATGATCGCCTCGCCGCCCCAGTCTTCGGAAAGTATGCCGTGGTCGGCCAGCTGCTGCTTGACGCGGTCGGGGTTAGCGCCGGGACGGTCCATCTTATTGATGGCCACGATGACCGGCACCTTGGCCGCCTTGGCGTGGTTGAGCGCTTCGATGGTCTGCGGCATTACGCCGTCGTCCGCGGCCACAACCAATATGGCGATATCGGTGACGTTGGCGCCGCGGGCGCGCATCGACGTAAAAGCCTCGTGGCCGGGCGTGTCGAGGAAAACGATCTTCTTGCCCTGGTGGGTAACCTGGTAAGCGCCGATATGCTGGGTGATGCCGCCCGCTTCCTGGGCGGTTACGTTCGTCTGGCGGATCGAGTCGAGGAGCGACGTCTTGCCATGGTCAACGTGGCCCATGATGGTGACCACCGGCGGCCGCGGCTGAAGGCTGGCCGCATCGTCCTCGATCGCGGCGATCTCGGTCGGGTCGGCCTCAGGCGGCAGTTCCTCCACCGTCACGCCGAACTCGCTGCCGAGAACGACGGCGGTGTCGAAATCGATTTCCTGGTTTATCGTCGCCATGATGCCGAGCATCATGAGCTTCTTAATGACCTCGCTGACTTCCCGGGCCATCTTCGTCGCCAGGTCCTTAACAGTGATCGAAGGACCGATCTTGATATTCTTCGGGCGTATCGGTTCGGGCTTGGGAGCCTGCGGGCGCGGGCCGCCAGGAGAATGCCGGCTGGCCGCCCCTCTGTTGCCGCTGTTGTTGCGGTTGCCGAATGACCTGCCCTGGTCGCTGCGGCCGCGTTGCGGTCCACCCGAAGATCTGCCCGGAGATCCGCCTGCCGGCCTGCCGCCTTGCGGGGGCTGGCCGGGTCTCGCGCCCACCGGCGGACGCCCCTGCTGCCCGCCGCCCATCGGCGGCCTGCCGCCCTGTTGCGGAGGCTGGCCGGGTCTCGGCCCCATCGGCGGACGGCCCTGCTGACCGCCGCCCATTGGCGGACGTTGTCCCTGCTGATACGGAGGCTGACCGGGCCTCGGCTGCATAGGCTGCCCACCCATCGGCGGACGGCCCTGCTGACCGCCGCCCATTGGCGGACGTTGTCCCTGCTGATACGGGGGCTGACCGGGCCTCGGCTGCATCGGCTGTCCACCCATCGGGGGACGTTGCCCCTGCTGCTGCGGTCCGCCCATTGGCGGACGTTGTCCCTGCTGATACGGAGGCTGACCGGGCCTCGGCTGCATCGGCTGTCCACCCATCGGGGGACGTTGCCCCTGCTGCTGCGGTCCGCCCATCGGCGGTCTGGGGGCGCCGGGACGCTGGGGACCCACGGCCATTTGGCCGGGACGCTGCGGGCCGACAGCCAGCGGCTGCCCGGGGCGTTGAGCGCCGGGAGCGGGCGCCTGGCCGGCGGGACGGAGCGGCTGCTGAGGCTGTTGAGGCCTCGCAGGCCCACCCTGCGGAGGCAGCGGCGGCCTGCCGGGCGCCTGCATCGGCTTGGCCGGCTCCTCAGGCACGCCGGTCTTCCGGGCGAACGTTCGATCAATGATCGCCTTCTCCGGATCGTCGAGGCTGGCCATATGATTCTTGACGGTTATGTTGTTACGAGCCAGGATGTCAATAATGACCTTGCTCGTCGTGTTATAATCTTTGGCTAATTCATAGACACGGTATTTCGACATTCATCCACCCCCAAAATTCTTCCGCTGCGTGAGTTCAAACCTTGAACGTCTCTCCGATGGCCTTGCCGAAGCCGGCGTCGGTTACGGCGATCGCGGCCCGGGGCGGTTTCCCGGTGGCGTGGCCGAACTCATCTTTGGAAAGCCCTTCATAACACGCGACCTCATAATACGCTGACAGATCGCGATAACTTTTTTTCGTGTTTTCCGAGGCATCGGCGGCGACAAGCACCAACCTGGCCTTGCCGGAACGGACCGCGTATTCCACGGCGACCTCGCCCGAGGCTATCTTGCCGGCCTTCTGGGCGAGCCCCAGCAAAGACATAAGCCGCGTGCGGTTCATGGCTGCTTCAGCCCGGACCGCAGCGCCGCGAAAACATCCTCGCTGATCGCGTGCTCCAGCGCCTTTTCCAGGCGCTTCGCCTTAACCGCTTTTGCCAGGCACTCCTCGCTCGGGCACACATAAGCGCCGCGGCCGGCTTTCTTGCCGGTGCTGTCGAGCAGGATCTCGCCCTCCGGGGTGCGCACCACCCGCAGCAGTTCCTTCTTCGTCTTCATACTCTGGCAGCCAACGCACATCCGCTGCGGAATCTTCTTCTGCTTCATCGGGCGTCCCTCCCCTACACAGGCGTCTGGATCTGGGACTCGCTCTTGATATCGATCTTCCAGCCGGTCAGTTTCGCCGCAAGGCGGGCGTTCTGGCCCTCTTTGCCGATAGCGAGCGAAAGCTGGTAGTCGGGCACGATAACCCGCGACGCCTTCTCCGTCTCGTTGACATCGACGGCGACGACCTTGGCCGGACTAAGCGCGTTGGCGATATATTTGGCCGGGTCGGCGTTCCATTTCACGATATCGATCTTCTCGCCCTTGAGCTCATTGACAATCGTCTGCACCCGCATGCCTTTGTGACCGACACAGGAGCCGACAGGATCGACATTCTCGTCGCGGGAATGGACGGCGATCTTCGAGCGCAGTCCGGGTTCGCGGGCCACCGACTTGATCTCGACGATGCCGTCGTGGATCTCGGGAACCTCAAGCTCGAACAGGCGTTTCAAGAGGCCGGGATGAGTGCGCGAAACTAATATCTGCGGGCCTTTAGTCGTCTTCTTGACCTCAATGATATACGTCTTCAGGCGGTCGCTGTGCCGGTAAACCTCGCCGGGGATTTGTTCCGACGGCTGGAGGATAGCCTCAGCCTTGCCGAGATCGACGAACACGTTTTTGGCCTCGATGCGCTGCACGATGCCTGTGACGATATCGCTCTCACGGCTGGAGTACTCCTCATAGATTATGCCGCGCTCGGCTTCGCGGATACGCTGCACGACCACCTGTTTGGCGGTCTGGGCGGCGATGCGGCCGAAATTCTTCGGCGTGACCTCAAGCTCGACGACATCTTCCAGCTCGTAGCGCGGATCAAGCTCACGCGCCTCAGGCAGGGAAATCTCCAGCCGCGGGTCGGTCACTTCCTCCACCACTGCCTTGCGGGCATACACATGGATCTCGCCCGTATCGCGGTCAAGGGCCACACGAACATTCTGGGCCGAACTGAAGTTGCGCTTGTAGGCGGAAATCAGGGCCGCCTCGATAGCGTCGAACAGCACCTCCGGCGCAATCCCCTTCTCCCTTCCCAGTTGCTCGAAAGCCTGCATGAACTCTGCATTCATTTTGATTTTCTACCCCCTATTCAATTTTCGCTATGTCAAAACTCCACGTGCAGCCTCACCAGCGAGGCCTGATCGCGCGGAATGCTCATAGGGCTGCCGTTGACTTCGAGCCCGATGGCGCCGTCATCGGCGGACATCAGCGTGCCGACCAGCGTCTTCTGGCCGTTGATCGGCGCGAAAGTATGCACCTCGACCTTATCGCCCATATGGCGGGCAAAATCTTTGGCCTTCTTCAGCGGCCGGTCGAGACCGGGCGAAGAAACCTCGAGGAAATAGCTATCCTTGATCGGGTCGAGCTCGTCGAGCTTGTTCTCCAGACGCTCGCTCACCCACTGGCAGTCTTCTACGCCAATGCCGCCTTCCTTGGAAAGAAAGACGCGCAGATACCAGTCCCGCTCCTTGACATACTCCACATCCACCAGCTCCAGGGCCGACCCCTGGATGATCTCGGTCACCAGTTTTTCGACAAGAACTTCAACTTCTTTTGCAGCCATTATTTTCCCACCTCTATTAGCGTTATCGCGGCCGCGGATAAGCAGCCTCCATTTAGTTTAGCCTAAGCCGTTCCCCCTCATACCGATGAGCGAGCGACCGGCTGGCATAAGATGAAAGAGTGGGTTGCAACCCACTCTCCTGCGCACACTGCTACATATCCGTAATTATTATAACACCGCAGGGTAAAATTTACAACCCGCTACGCAAATAAATCATGCGAACAGGGCGATCTGGTCATCCTCCGGCAAATCGCCGAGCGCGCCATGCTCGCGCAGGGTATCGACCACCGGCTTGGCCGCCCGGCTGCGCACGCGCAGATCCTCCGCCGAAGTGAACGGCTTATTGCCGCGGGCGGCCACGATGTTGCGGGCCGCGTTGTCCCCCACCCCCTGCAGCGACGCCAGCGGCGGCAGCAGTCCGCCATCGACGATCAGGAAGCAGGTTGCATCCGATTTATAGAGATCGACGCGTTCGAACTTATAACCGCGCAGATACATCTCCAGAGCCATCTCGACGATCGTCGCCAGCCCCTTCTCCTTCGCCGAGGCGGCCTGGCCCTTCTGCTCCAGCTCGGCCAGCTTCTGGCGGAGGGCCGGGACGCCCTTCACGATCAGGTCGGCGTCGAACTCGGTCGCCCGCACGGTGAAATACGACGCATAGAAGGCCAGCGGGTGGTGGATCTTGCAGTAGGCGATCCTGAAAGCCATCATCACGTACGCCACCGCATGCGCTTTTGGGAACATATACTTGATCTTCTGGCACGACTCCACATACCAGGCTGGCACGCCGTGGTCCCCCATCACCGCCACATCGTCCGGCTTGACCCCTTTGCCCTTGCGGACATCTTCCATAACCTTGAACGCCGTCTGCGGCTTGAGTCCCTTGTGGATAAGGTAAACCATGATGTCGTCGCGGGCCGAAATTGCCTCAGCCAATTTCGCCGTGCCGCTTTTGATCAGATCCTGGGCGTTGTTCAGCCACACGTCGGTGCCGTGCGAAAAGCCGCTTATCCGGACAAGCTCGCTGAAATTCTGCGGCATGGTGTCCTCCAGCATCTGGCGGACGAACTTCGTGCCGAACTCGGGGATGCCGAATGTGCCGACCGTCGACCCGAGCTCCTCGGGTTTGAGACCGAGAGCGTCCGTGGACGAAAACAGGCTCAGCGTCGGTTTGTCGTCGAAGGGGATCGCTTTGGGATCGAGACCGGTCAGATCCTCCAGCATCTTTATCACCGTCGGATCGTCATGGCCGAGGATATCGAGCTTGACCAGCCGGCTCGATATCGAATGATAGTCGAAATGGGTCGTGATCGTGGCTGAATTCTTGTCGTCGGCCGGGAACTGGATCGGCGTGAAATGGTGGATATCCATGTCCCGCGGCACGACCATGATGCCGCCGGGGTGTTGGCCGGTCGTTCGCTTAACCCCCGTGCAGCCGCTTATCAGGTGGTTGATATGGGCGTTGCGGGGTGTGACGCCCTTATCGGCGAAATAGTTGCGGACGAACCCGTACGCCGTCTTGTCGGCGATCGTCGCAATCGTACCGGCGCGGAAAACATTGTCGCGGCCGAACAATTCCTCGGTATACTTATGGGCCACCGGCTGATAGTCGCCCGAGAAATTGAGATCGATATCAGGCACCTTGTCGCCGTGGAAACCCATGAAAACGGCGAACGGAATGTCGTGGCCGTCTTTGACGGCCGCCGCGCCGCACGTCGGGCAGGTGCGGTCAGGCATATCGAAACCGCCGCCGTACGAGCCGTCGGTCACGAATTCGCTCCAGCGGCAGGCCGGGCAGCGCCAGTGGGGCGGCAAAGGGTTGACCTCGGTGATGTCCGTCATCGTCGCCACGAACGATGAGCCGACCGAGCCCCGCGACCCGACGAGATAACCGTCGTCGAGCGACTTCTTCACCAGCTTGTGGGCGATAAGATATAGTACCGCGAAGCCGTTGTTGATGATCGAATCCAGTTCATATTTCAGGCGCTCGGCCACCAGCTCCGGCAGCATATCGCCGTAGAGCAGGCGGGCCTTGGCGTACGACATCGACTTTATCTGCTCCTCGGCGCCGGGAATCTTCGGCGAATACAGTTCGTCAGGAATCGGCTTGAAAGAATCGATCTCTTCGCTGATGCGGCGGGTGTTCTCCACGACCACCTCATAAGCCTTGTCCTTTCCAAGATACGCAAATTCGGCCAGCATCTCGCCGGTCGTGCGGAAATACAGCGGCGGCTGCTTGTCGGCGTCGTCGTACCCCTGGCCGGTCATCAGGATGCGCCGGTAAACCTCGTCCTCCGGCTGAAGGAAATGGACGTCGCAGGTCGCGACGACCGGCTTGCCCAGCCGCTCGCCCAGGGCGCAGACCCGCCGGTTGATATCGCGCAGTCCCTCCATGTCGGCGAAGCGCCCCTGGCGTACCAGGAACTCGTTGTTCGCGGCCGGCTGGATTTCGAGATAATCGTAAAACGCCGCTATTTTACTTACTTCATCGTCATTCGCGCCGTTAATGAGCGCTTGCATGCACTCACCCGCTTCACACGCCGAACCTAAAACAAGCCCTTCGCGGTGTTCGGCCAGGATGGCGCGCGGGATGCGGGGCGTGCGGTGCAGGTATTTGAGATGGGACAGCGACACCAGCCGGTAAAGGTTGCGGAGGCCGACGCTGTTCCTGGCGAGGATGATGATATGGTAAGACTGGTTGATGTCGTCGTCGAACAGGTAGCCTTCCATGCCGTAGATAACCTTGATGCCGGATTTGGCCGCCTCCTCCTCCGCCTCCGGGAACGCCTGCACCACACCGTGGTCGGTGATCGCCACCGCGGGGTGTCCCCACTTGGCGGCCGTCTTGATCAGCGCCTTGGTCGCCACGACGGCATCCAGGGCGCTCATGCGGGTGTGGGCGTGCAGCTCGACCCGTTTTACCTCAGCGGTATCGGAGCGCTCCGGCTTGGCGAGGCGGCACATGCTGTCGGCGAACATCGCCAGCTCGTTTGCGTATTTGTCATACTGGACCGTTCCCTTGACCTTGACGAGCATGCCGTCGGCCAGACCTGCGGCCAGCTTCGCGATCTGGGCCTTATCGTCGAAGAAAGCTTTGCCGCTGATTCCGCCGCCAAGGTCGGCCACATCGAAGGACAGCAGCGTGCGCCCCGACTTCAGCTCCCGCAGTTCGTGTTTGACGATCTGCCCGGCGACGACGATATTGCGTCCTTCCTCCTCGATGCTCGCCAACGGCACGGGATCGCTCTTGATGGCGCGGCCGAACAGCAGCGGGTTATCAGGCGCTTTCTTCTTGGCAGGCGCGGCGTTTTTCTCGGCCGCCGGCTCCGCGTGGCCGTTAGCGGATATATCGTCGTCGCACCGCTCAGGCTCAGGGGCGGCGACGGTCAGGAAAGCCACCGCGCACGGCCGGGAAAACTTTTCGGCGACAAATGCGGTAATCGCCTTATCGACGCCGCGGGCGGAAAGAATCTGGCCGGAAAGGTCGCCGTTCGTCTCCAGGGCGAGCGTATGCCCGTCGAAATGCCACCTGGCCCCGGACAGCAAATGGCGGATGGTCGGGTTGCCGGCCGCGACGCCGGCGACGAATTCCGGCCAGTTTTCGGTCAGATATTGCGCAAAATCCTTGGTGGCGGCAAGGACGAAATCGGTCTTCTTCAAGCCGCAGCGCTGGCAAAGGTGCCCGGCGGCCCGGTCCAGCACAGCGGTCGGCAGCGGCACCGGGGCGGTCAGGTAAACCTCCCAGCCGGGGGCTTCGGTGTCGACCTGGACCTTGGTGACGACAGCGCCGGCCAGCAATTCGCGCTCGGCGGCGGTAAGCTCCAGCTCCGGCAGCAGGTCAATGAGGTTCTGGGTCTTGTCGGGGATGATGCAGTAGGTATGCAAGGGCCACTCTCCTGTGTTTCGCCTGGAATAACTATATTTTGTGGCTGTTTGACTGCCACTGTACAATATTTGGCGATTGCCGCGCCAATTCCTGCTATAGTTGTAAAAGTATCGACAATTATAACTAATAGATTTTACTGTAAAAAAATACCTCTCCGCTGCGTTTTGTTATCTGTAGCCGCCGTTTTCCCGCCATACAAAAGCTAAGCCCCGGCATACTCATGCCGGGGCGCGAAAACTTTTTACAGTGTGGACAGTAAGGCCTTTATGCCTGCGACAGCTTCACCCGCCGGGAAGAAATGAACCTCGCCGCTGCGCCGCGTCTTGACCTCCACCTTGTTCTCGCTGACCGCCTTGGCGCCGACGGTGACCTTCAGCGGATAGCCGATCAGGTCGGCGTCCTTGAACTTCACCCCCGCCCGCTCGTCGCGGTCGTCGAGCACCGTCTCCACCCCTGCGGCCACGAGCTCGGCGTATATCTTCTCAGCCAGTTCGCGCTGGCCCTGGTCGGCGTTGTTGACCGGGATGACGGCGGCCTGGAACGGCGCGATGGCCGCCGGCCAGATAATGCCGTTGGCGTCGTTGTTCTGTTCGATGGCGGCCGCCATCGTGCGGCTGACGCCGATGCCGTACGTGCCCATCACAATCGTCTGCTCCTTGCCGTTCTCGTCCAGGTAGGAGGCGTTCAGCGCCTTGGAATACTTCGTGTACAGCTTGAACACCTGGCCCACCTCGATGCCGCGCGCCGCCTTCACCGGCTCGCCGCAGCGCGGGCAGGGGTCGCCCTCGCGGATGAGGCGGATATCGGCGACGACCGCCGGCTTGAAATCGCGGCCGGGGTTGACGTTCACGTAGTGCTTGTCGGCCTGGTTGGCGCCCACCACCGTGTTATACAGCTTCATCACCGTCGCGTCGGCCACGACGGTCACATCCTTGATGCCGACCGGCCCCATAAAGCCGGGAGCCGTCCCGGCGGCCGCCAGGGCCGCCTCGTCGGCCATCTGCAGGAAAATAGCGCCGACGGCGTTCTGCACCTTGATCTCGTTGACGTCGTGGTCGCCGCGGACAAGCGCGAACACCAGCCCCTTGTCGGTCATATAGGCCAGCGTCTTGACCGTTTTGTCGGCCGGCAGGCCGAGGAACTCGGCCACGGCGGCGATCGTCTTCGTGCCGGGCGTGTCCTTGAGGGCCATCGGCTGCGGAGCCTCGGCCGGCGCTTCGATCGGGTGCAGCTCGGCCTTTTCGACGTTGGCGGCGTAATCGCAGCCGCCGCAGTAGACAATGGCCGCCTCGCCGGATTCGGCGATGACCATGAACTCGTGGCTGCCCTTGCCGCCGATGGCGCCGGGGTCGGCCTCCACCGGGCGGAAGGTCAGCCCGCAGCGGGTGAAAACGCGGCTGTAGGCGTCGTACATCTTGTTATAGCTCTCGTTCAGGCCGGCTTCGTCGCGGTCGAAGGAATAAAGATCCTTCATGATGAACTCGCGGCCGCGCATCAGACCGAATCGCGGCCTGATCTCGTCGCGGAACTTGTTCTGGATCTGGTACAGCATCAGCGGCAGCTGACGGTAGGAACGGACCTCGTCGCGGATGAGGGTGGTGATCATCTCCTCGTGGGTCGGCCCCAGGCAAAAGTCGCGGCCGTGGCGGTCCTTGAGGCGGAACATCTCGTCGCCGTAAACGTCCCAGCGGCCCGTCTCCTGCCACATTTCCGCCGGCAGCACGATCGGCATCAGCAGTTCCTGGCCGCCCTTGGCATCCATCTCCTCGCGGACGATCTTCTCGATCTTTTTAAGCACCCGCCAGGCCAGGGGCAGGTAGTTGTATATGCCGCCGGCCGCCTTGCGGATGAATCCGGCCCGCAGCATGAGCTGATGGCTTATTACCTCGGCTTCGGCCGGAGTTTCCCTGAGCGTGGGGGCATAAAGCTGGGATGCGCGCATGATAATATTATTCCTCCTCGACGAGTTTATCTATTTCGGCGAACAGCGCCGCAATCAACTGGTCCTCGGGCACCTTGCGGAGAATCTCCCCTTTGCGGAAGATCAGCCCCTGCCCCTTGCCGCCGGCCACGCCGATGTCGGCTTCCCGCGCCTCGCCGGGGCCGTTGACCACGCAGCCCATCACCGCCACCTTCAGCGGCTTCCTGATCGTCTTCAGCCTCTCCTCCACCGCCGCGGCGACAGATACCAGGTCGATCTCGGTGCGGCCGCAGGTCGGGCAGGAAACGAGCGTCGGGCCGTATTCCCTGAGACCCAGGGATTTGAGGATCTCATTGGCCACCCTCACCTCCTCCGCCGGGTCGCCGGTCAGCGACACGCGCACCGTGTCGCCGATGCCTTCGGCCAGAAGAGCGCCGATGCCGACAGCCGAACGGATGATGCCGGTGTTGACCGTGCCGGCCTCGGTTATCCCGAGGTGGAGCGGATAGTCCACCGCCCGCGACATCAGGCGGTAGGCTTCAAGGGTAAGCGGCACGTCATGGGCTTTGAGCGACACCTTTATATCGTAAAAATCCATTTTTTCGAGAATGCGGATATGGCCGAGGGCGCTCTCCACCATCGCCGCCGCGGTGGCGTGGCCACCGTGTGTGGCGAGCAGAGCCTTGTCGAGCGAGCCGGCGTTGACGCCGATGCGGATGGGCACGCGGCGCTTTTTGGCCGCCTTCACGACAGCCGCGACATGGTCGGGGTCGCCGATATTGCCCGGATTGAGCCGCAGGCCGTCGATTCCCCTCTCCAGAGCGGCCAGCGCCAGGCGGTGGTCGAAATGGATATCGGCGACGATGGGCACGTCCCCCACCGCCGCTTTAATGGCAGCCAGCGCCTCGGCGGCCGCCATGTCGGGCACCGCCACCCGCACGATGTCGCAGCCGGCGGCGGTCAGGCGGCCGATCTGAGCCACGGTGGCTGCCACATCGTCCGTCTTTGTATTGGTCATCGATTGCACCGATACGGGTGCGTTGCCGCCCACGGTTATCTTGCCGATGCGCACCGGTGCGGTGCGTTTGCGCTTTATCTTCATAGCCGTCACCAGAAAATCCGCGTAATATCTTTGAATGTCGCCAGCAGCAGCAGCGTCATTAAGAGCGCGAAACCGATCGTCTGGATGACCTGCAGTTTACTGCGGCTGAGGGGTTTGCCGCGTACCGCCTCGACAGCCAGCGTCATGAGGTGGCCGCCGTCGAGCACCGGCACCGGCAGGAGGTTGATGAGCCCGAGGTTGATGCTGAGGAAGGCGGCAAACTGGAGGAGCGGCAGGAAGCCCATCTGGGCCACCTGGCCCGTCATCTGCGCGACGCCGATGGGCCCGGCAACGTCGGCCGGCGCCTGGCCGATGAGCATCTGCACCAGGCCGGTAAAGATGGCTGCCGTCACGACCGCCGTCTGTTTAACAGCCCGCGTGAAGGCTTCGCCCGGTCCCGGCCGGTAGTTCGTTATCTGCGGCGTAACGCCGATTATGCCCCGGTTTGTTTTCGCGTCGTGTTCGGGGACAAGCACCGCTTCTTTAGTGGCGCCGCCGCGGTCGTAGACAATCGTCACCTGGTTATTGGCGTTGACCCTGATCACTTGGACGAAATCCATCCAGGTTTCGATCTTGCCGCCGTTCACGGCCATGATGCGGTCGCCGGCGGCCAGTCCGGCCCGGGCCGCCGGCCTGTCGGCCATAACGTTGCCGATGATCGGTTTGTCGGACGCCTGATCGATGCCCGAACCGAGCATGACGATGAAAAACAGCAGCACCGGCAGCACGAAATTCATCAGCGAGCCGGCGGCGATGACCAGCATCCTCGCCCAGATCGGCTTGGCGCCGTAGGACTTCTCCGTCTGCTCCTCGTCGGGATCCATGCCGGCGATCTTGACAAAGCCGCCCAGCGGGATGAGGTTGAGAGAATAAACCGTTTCGCCGAATCTCTTGCTCAGCAGCGTCGGCCCGAAGCCGATGCCGAACTCGCGCACCCCCATGCCGGTAAGGCGGGCGGTGACGAAATGGCCGACCTCGTGCACGAGGACCAGCAGGCCGAGAACAAAGATAGTGGCGATAATCGTGGTCGTTAACAAACTTCCACCTCTTCCAAGGGTTATTTCAGCTCGGGAATAAACCGGGCAACCAACGCCCGCGCCCATTCGTCCGCGGCGCAAAGCTCCTCAAAGGTCGGAGCGGCGACGGTAGCGTGGGCGTCGAGCGCACGGCGGATCGACGCGGCGATAGCGGTAAAAGATATCTCCCCGGCCAGAAAAGCGTTGACCGCCGCCTCGTTGGCGGCGTTGAAAACACACGGCGCGGTGCCGCCGCGCCGGCCGGCCTCGTAGCCCATAGCCAGGGCCGGGAAGCGGTCGGTGTCGGGGGGCGCGAAGGTCAGGCCGGTCAGGGTGGCGAAATCGAGGCGGGCAAAATCGGCCGGCCAGCGGTCGGGAGCGCTGAAAGCGTACTGGATAGGCAGGCGCATGTCGGGGCGGCCGAGCTGGGCCATAACCGACCCGTCCACGAACTCCACCATCGAGTGAATAATGCTCTGGGGATGGACGACGACATCGATGTTATCGTAGCCGACATCGAACAGCCAGCGGGCCTCGATGACCTCAAGCCCCTTGTTGGCCAGCGTTGCCGAATCGACGGTTATCTTGCGGCCCATCGTCCAGTTGGGGTGGCGCAGGCATTCGGCCACGGTGACGCTCGGCAGCGTCTCCTTCGCCCGCTCCCGGAAAGGCCCGCCCGAGGCGGTCAGAATGAGGCGGCGTATGCCGGTCCTGCCTTCTCCCTGCAGACATTGCAAAATGGCGCTGTGTTCGCTGTCCACCGGCAGGATGGCGACGCCACGTTTACGCGCCGCTGCGGTGACGAGTTCGCCGGCGGCCACCAGCGTTTCCTTGTTGGCCAGGGCAATATTCTTCCCGGCCTCGATGGCGGCCAGCGTCGGCCGGAGGCCGGCAAAGCCGACCAGCGACGTCAGGACGGTGTCCGCTTCCGCCAGCGTGGCGGCGGCGGTCAGTCCCTCCTCGCCGGTCATTATTCTCGCCGGTCCGCTGTAGCGGCTGCGCAGCCGGTCGGCGGCCTCGCCGTCGGCGAGCACCGCCAGAGCCGGCCGGAACCTTTCCAGCTGTTCGGCAAGCAGTTTGTCGTTGTGGTGGGCCGCCAGGGCGACAACCCTGAAGCGGTCGGGATGGGCGGCCGCAACCTCGAGGGCCTGCGTGCCGATCGAGCCTGTCGAGCCTAAAATCGCGATGCGCTTGAGCATGATATTCTCCTTGCGGCGCGTCAGCGCACGATGAATAGCTGTAGATAGTAGTAAACGGCCGGAGCGGCGAACATCACGCTGTCGAAGCGGTCCAGCACCCCTCCGTGGCCCGGCAGCAGCTTGCCGGAATCCTTGACGCCGCAGAACCTTTTCATCGACGACTCCACAAGGTCGCCCACCGGGGCGACGATGCCGACCAGCAGGCCGATGGCGGCGCTGTGGCCGAGAGGCAGAGCGCAGGCGGCGCCCATGGCGGTCACGCCGATGACGCTGCCGGCCACGCCGCCGATAGTGCCCTCCCACGTCTTGCCCGGGCTGACCTTCGGCGCCAGCTTACGGTGGCCGAAATTCTTGCCGACGAAGTAGGCGAAGGTGTCGGCCGACCAGGTGCCGACGAACGCCAGCCACAGATAGACAGCGCCGGCCGACAGCGGGCCGAATTTTGTCGCCATCAGCAGCGATTGGTCGGTAAACCGCAGCAGCACCAGATGGGCGAACGCCAGGCCGACATACACGACGCCGGCGATGGTGACAGCCGCCTCCTGCAGGTCGAAGCGTTCAGGATCGATGACCATTCTTGCCATTACGACAAACGCGATCAGCAGCACCACCGCCACCGTCTCGCGCGCGTTGCCCAGCCAGGCCGTGCCCCAGATAAGAGCGATGCCGGCCATGCCAAGCCAGTAAGCCGTATTGACCTGGCGGCAGCGCGCCATTGCCGCGAACTCGTGCCAGGCGAGCATCGTAAGGACGAGGGCGGCGGCGGCAAACACCCACTGCCCGTAGTTTACGACATAAATGGCGACGATTATGCCGATTACGGCCGTTATAACCCTATGGATAAGCATCAATACACCTACTTGGTCAGCCCGCCGAACCGCCGGTCGCGCCGCTGAAAATCGGCTACGGCGGCGATTAGGTGTTCGGGCCGGAAATCGGGCCAGTTGATATCGGTAAACCAGAACTCGGCGTACGCAGCCTGCCAGAGGAGAAAATTACTTATCCGCTGGTCGCCGGCCGGCCGGATGAGCAGATCGAGGTCGGGCATGCCGGCCGTATAGAGGTGCCGGCCGATGGTCTCGTCGCTTATATCTTCCGGCTTGAGTTTGCCGGCGGCCACCTGCGCGGCGATAAGCTGCACCGCGCGGGTTATCTCGGCCCGCCCGCCGTAGTTCACGGCGATGTTGAGCACCAGACCGGCGTTCGCGGCGGTCATGCCTTCCGCCCGGTCGATCTTGGACCTGAGACCGGGCGACAGCTCCTCTATCTTGCCGCTGAAACGAACCCGGATGCCGTTTTCGTTCAGTTCGTCGATCTCGTTGTCGAGATAATCGGAAAAGAGGTTCATGAGCAGATCGACTTCCTCCGCCGGCCGTTTCCAGTTCTCGGTGGAGAAAGCGTATGTCGTCAGTACGCCGACGCGAAGCTCGGCCGCCGTGCGAACGATGGCCCTGAGGGCTTCCGCCCCCGCCCGGTGGCCGAAAGTGCGAGGCAGGCCGCGCTTCTGAGCCCAGCGGCCGTTGCCGTCCATGATGATGGCGACATGACGCGGGACGCGGGCCGGGTCAAGGTCGCCGAAAGCTTTTCCGCTCTGCGGGTCAGTGCGTCCGAACCATTTTTTCCACACGTCAGTAAGGCACCTCGACATCGTAATGATAAGCCCCCTCTTACGAGGGGGCTTTCCCCATCTTGGCTGCGACAAGCAGGTGACGCCGTCCATCTTCGCCCTCGGTATCCCTTATGACATAGAGAACATCCTCCACAAGGGGGAAGTTGTTGCGCGACGGCCTGGTTACAGTCACCGCAAAAGCGACGTTGCGCGCCGTCAGCGCCTCCTTGGCGGCCTCCAGCGGCATTCCAACGGTATCCAATATGCTACACTTCCATTATTTCCTTTTCTTTGACAGCCATTACATGGTCGATCTCTTTTATGTACTTATCGGTCAGCTTCTGGATGTCTTCCTGGCCCTTCTTGGCATCATCCTCGGAGATGACGTGGTCTTTTTCCAGCTTCTTGATCGAATCGTTGCCGTCGCGGCGAAGGTTGCGGATCGCCACCCGGCAATCCTCGGCCTTCTTGTGCACCACCTTGACCAGCTCGGTCCGGCGCTGCTGGGTCAGTTGGGGAATATTGAGGCGGATCACCGAACCGTCGTTGTTAGGCGTAAGTCCGAGGTCGGATTTCAGGATCGCCTTCTCGATCGTGCCCAGCATCGTCTTCTCCCACGGCTGGATGGTCAGCAGACGCGGCTCGGGGGCCGAAATGTTGGCCACCTGGCTCAGTGGGGTCGGCGTGCCGTAATAATCGACCGCGATCTTGTCGA
Organism: Sporomusaceae bacterium; assembly: GCA_031460455.1. Classification (NCBI taxonomy): domain Bacteria; kingdom Bacillati; phylum Bacillota; class Negativicutes; order Selenomonadales; family Sporomusaceae; species Sporomusaceae bacterium. The sequence continues at coordinate 304,116 of JAVKTQ010000001.1, read as the reverse complement.
GGAGCGCCGGGGTGGCGCGGCCGGCGCGCAAAGTGCCGTACTCCTTCCGCATCACTTCAAGGGCTTTTTTCATCTTGTCCTCGTGGCTGGCGTAGATCTCCTTAACCGTCATTTTTCATCCCTCCCACAACAGTGCCGATATTTTCGCCGCAAGCGGCTTTCAAAATATTACCGGGCTCGTCGATGCTGAAAACAACGATCGGAATTCTGTTATCCATACACAGGCTGGTCGCGGTGGAATCCATCACACCCAGGCCGCGCTGCAGCACCTCGATATACTCAAGGGCGGTGAACTTCTTAGCGTCCGGATTATGGCGGGGGTCGGAGTCGTACACGCCGTCCGTGTTGCGCTTGGCCATCAGGATGATATCGGCTTCGATCTCCGCGGCCCGCAGGGCGGCTGTTGTATCGGTCGAAAAATAGGGGTTGCCGGTGCCGGACGCGAAAATCACCACCCGGCCCTTCTCAAGGTGGCGGATAGCGCGGCGGCGGATGTACGGTTCAGCCACCTGGCGCATCTCGATCGCCGACTGCACGCGCGAATCGACGCCGCAGTGCTCAAGGGCGTCCTGCAGAGCCAGCGCGTTCATAACCGTAGCCAGCATGCCCATATAATCGGCGGTCGCCCGGTCCATCCCCTTGGAACTGCCGGCCAGGCCGCGCCAGATATTGCCGCCGCCGACGACGATCGCCACCTCAAGATCGGTGGTCCGCCTGATCTCGCGGATCTCGCGGGCGATCCGTTCCACCGTCTCCGGGTCGATGCCGTAGCCTCTGTTCCCGGCGAGCGCTTCGCCGCTCAATTTCAGGACAATACGCTTGTATTTTCCGGCCTGCATATCAGAAAACCCCCATTTTTCAAGTCTTTTCTACGAATCGGCGGCCAAATCCTTTATTTGCCTGTCCGGCACTTTAGAAAAAAGAGAACACCAGGTGTTCTCTTTTTTGGCCAGCGGGCTGCTAGCAATTTTTAACAGTAGCCATAACCTCGGCAGCGAAGTCGGCGCTCTTCTTCTCAATACCTTCGCCCAGCTGATAGCGGACGAACCGCCGCACCGAGATATGCTCGCCGATCTTGGCGATCTTAGCGGTAATAAGCTGGGTCACGGTCGTATCCGGATCCTTGATGAACGGCTGTTCCATCAGGCAGTTTTCCTTGTAGAACTTCTCGATACGGCCTTCCACCATCTTCTCGGCGATGTTGGCCGGTTTGCCCTCGTTCATCGCCTGGGCTTTGAGGACTTCGCGCTCATGGGCGATAATCTCGGCCGGCACTTCCTCGCGGCGGACATAACCCGGATTGGAAGCCGCCACCTGCATCGCCAGATCCTTTGCCAGAGCCTTGAAATCATCCGTCTTGGCCACGAAATCGGTTTCGCAGTTCAGTTCAAGCATAACGCCGATACGGCCGGCGCCGTGTATGTAAGCCTCGACCACGCCTTCCGCGGCGACTCTGCCGGCGCGTTTCGCAGCAGCGGCCAGACCCTTCTCGCGCAGAAAATCGACCGCCTTCTCCATGTCACCGTCCGTCTCGGTCAGCGCCTTCTTGCAGTCCATCATGCCTGCGCCGGTACGCTCGCGCAGAACTTTTACCATTTCCGCAGTTATCATACCCATCCTCCTGTCGAATATTAAAATCCGGCCTGTGCTAAGATTTGTTTATAGCCTAAAGGGAAACTAAGGTAAGGGAGCGATTGGCCGTCCCTTACCTTAGCACATTTACTCGCTCTCGCTTGCTGCTGCTTCCAGTTGTTCGCCCTGCTTGCCTTCCAGGATGGCGTCGGCCATCTTGCCGGTAAGCAATTTGACGGCGCGGATGGCGTCATCGTTGCCGGGGATGATATAGTCGATCTCGTCGGGATCGCAGTTGGTATCGACAATCGCCACGATCGGGATACCCAGCTTGCGGGCCTCGGCCACCGCGATCCGCTCCTTGCGCGGGTCGATGATGAACAGCGCCCCAGGCAGCTTACGCATATTCTTGATGCCGCCAAGGAACTTATGCAGGCGCTCCTGCTCATGACGGAGGGCGATGACTTCCTTCTTGGGCAGAACCTCGAACATGCCCTTCTCTTCCATCGACTCGAGCTCGCGCAGACGGTTGATCCGGCGCTGAATGGTCTGGAAGTTGGTCAGCATGCCGCCCAGCCAGCGCTCGTTCACAAAGAACATCTCGCAGCGCTGCGCCTCCTCGCGGACGGCCTCCTGGGCCTGCTTCTTCGTGCCGACGAACAGCAGCGTCTTATTCTCGCCTGCCAGATCGCGGACGAAATTGTACGCATCCTCCACCTTCTTGACCGTCTTCTGCAGGTCAATGATGTAGATGCCGTTGCGCTCCGTAAAAATGTACGGAGCCATCTTGGGGTTCCACCTTCTGGTCTGGTGGCCGAAATGAACCCCAGCCTCCAGAAGCTGTTTCATGGAAATAACCGACATACTCTGGACACCTCCTGTTTTTTTCCGCCGCCAGTCGCATTTTCCGCCGCCCACCGGCTCAGCCGGCACAGTCGGGGAATTGACAGGCGTGTGTGATATTACACCAAAAGCTAGTATAGCATAATTAACGCGTCGCCACAAGCATAATCGCCGGCAATTCGCTTACTAGTATCCAAAAAAAGATCATTTTTTATTCAACTGCAGCAGCAGCATAATTTCCCCTTTACCCGCGCCCGTCGTCTTGGAAATCTCCGTAACGCTATAGCCCTGCTCCGACATCGACAAAATCAGCTTGCGCCGGTCGGCGCCCGGCGCCTCGCGGCCCGGCGTCTCCTCGGCAGGCGCTGCCGCCGTAACCGGCGGTGGCTCAGGCGCTAGCCGCACATCAATCGACCCTGCCGGCGGCCCTTCCGTCGGTGCGGCTGGCGCGGCGGCGGCCAAAGCGGCGCCCGGTTCGGGAGCCTGCCGGGAAGCCGCCAGTTTGGCGTCCAGCTCGGCGATCCGCGCGTCGGCCTCGTCCAGCAGATACTCCAGGTGGGCGATCTGCGTCTCCAGACGGCGGATGGCCGCGTCGGCCGTCCTTTCCAGCTCCTGCTGGAACTCGCCGGCGGGCGTCGCCGCGTTCAGCGTAAACATCCTAACGATCATGCCGCGCTTATAAACAACGAAAAAAGCAAAAAAAAGAATAATGACGACAAAGACAATCATCCCTGTTAGCATAACCCACCTCAAGTCTTGATATCGATCGTGTGACCGCGGATGGGATCGGGGCTGTCCTCGGCCTCGTCCTCATGATGGCGGCTGCCCTTCCTATGATCATCCTGGCGTCTTTCCTTGTCCGCATCCGGGTCGACCTTGCCGCCGGCATTCTGAGGCGATTTCTGCACCTGCTGCTGGCGCGTGGCAGCCAGCCTCTGCCACTGGTCGGCGCCCTGCTGTTGCTGCAAAGCGCCCTGGTGGTCGGCAATCTGCTGGACCTTGCTTACCTCGGTAACCCGGGGAATGAGTACCTGGAGGTCGATGGCACGGATTGTCACGTCCTCCCCTCCCCTACTTTCAGCTTAACGGAACGACCCGACCCTGATTTCGCCGTCCTCCGCGTAAAAAGAAGCGTATTTCAGCATCTCGCGCACCGGTTTCACCAACGTGCCGATAACAATCTTCACACCCGGATAAACCACATCCGAAACCCTGATGCGGCCATAGCGCATCTCCTCGAACAACAGCTCGATCTCCGTAATCCGCCTGCGCATCGTCTCCACCTGGCCAGCCATATGAAACTGGGCCTTCGTCAACTTCAACAGCATCTCGCGCTTATCGGGCGACAAATCCGACTGGTTGACCGACCGGAGCACAACAAGAGCCTTCTGCGCCTGGTCGAGGGTAATCTCATTCTTCCGCAGCTCCTTGCGCAGCTCGGTATATTCCGCGCGGATAACAGGATTGACGCCCACCTCCAGATCGGTGGCCACCGCCAGATGCGTGCCCACCGTCTTGGCGCGGATCTCCTCGGCGGCAATCACATGGCCGCCGGCGATAAAACCGCGCCGGCCCTCCACGATCACCCGCTTACCGGCGCTCACGTTGCTGTGAAGAACAACATCGTTCACCATCACGTCGCCCTCGGCGGAAACATTGGCATTCTCGATAAACTTGGTTGTCACGTTCTCCTTCGCGCGG